>NZ_JAKZBW010000034.1:0-44968 GCF_022539275.1 Pseudoxanthomonas sp. LH2527
ACTTGGAGAAGTCCTCGCCAAAGCAGCAGTCGTTAATGAAGTCAGACCCGACTACGGAAAGGTTGAAGCGATCAGTCTTGCAAGTGATATCGATGATCACGAGACCCTTCCCTTGAGCCCTAACACCTAGTAGACCCCATTTCGGGGTGATAGCGCGGAGTATTCAGGTGCTGAGGCTCGGCCGTCAACGCTGTAGAGGCTTGGTATCAACGCTTTCCCTCAAACGTCTGCATCACCGCCGGCTTCCTCGTCACGTGAATATCCAGCGGTAGTGCGGTTGCCGATGGAATATCAGGGCGGCGTTGGGGTGATAGCGCTGTGCGTCTCGGAAGAGATGATCATCGGGATCTCGACGCACTTCGCGGATGAATGGCGGCGTGCTGTAGTGCGTTGGCTGGTCCGGCCGTTTCGTGGGGGCCGGGTGTGCATTCAGGCAACGAATGTGAGAGCGGTCTTCTTTCTGCGGTTCACTCGGCTGGAGGGGTGGGTGCGGGGATGTGGTGGGCGGCGAGGAAGGCGCGCAGGGAGGCCGGTTTCACGGGTTTGGTGAGGAGGCGGTAGCCGCGTTCGCGGGCGTCGCGCTTGAGTTCGTCACGACCGTCGGCGGTGAGCAGGGCGCCGGCGATGGGGCCGGGGCTGGCGGCGCGCAGGGCGTCGAGGGTGGCCAGGCCGTCGAGGCGGTCGTGCAGGTGGTAGTCCACCAGCATCACGGCCGGGCCTTCGGCGATCTTCTGCAGGGCTTCGTCGACGGTGGTGGCGGTGATGACCTCGACCTGCCAGCGTCCGAGCAGGGCCTGCATGCCGTCGATGATCTCGCGGTCGTTGTCCACGCAGAGCACGCGCAGGCCGGCCAGCGAGTCGTTGGCCAGGGTGCTTCGACGCGGGACGGCGCGGCGCTCGTTGAGCTGGGTGCCGCGTGGCACGACGATGCAGAACATGCTGCCGCGGTCGACGGTGCTGCGCGCGTCCAGTTCGTGTTGCAGCAGGCGTGAGATGCGCTGGCAGATGGACAGGCCCAGCCCGAGGCCGCGTTCGCCCCAGTCGAACGGCTGCTGGTAGCGGTGGAACTCGTCGTAGATCTGCCGCATGTGGTTTTCGGGAATGCCCGGCCCGGTATCCCAGACCTGCAGGGCGATCCGTTCGCCCTGCGCGCGCATGCCGATGACGATGCGGCCCTCGCGCGTGTAGCGCAGCGCGTTGGCGAGGAAGTTCTGCAGCACGCGGCGCAGCAGGCGACGGTCGCTGCGTACGGGAATCGCACGCGCGTGCACGCGCAGCTTCAGCCCGCGGCCGGCGGCGACCGGGGCGTACTGCGCCGCCAGTTCGCGCATCAGTTCGCCGGCATCGAAGTCGGTGATCTGCGTCTGCAAGCCGCCGGCATCCAGGCGCGAGACGTCGAGCAGGCCGTCCAGCAGTTCCTCGGCGGCGCGCAGCGAGGCATCGACGCGTTCGGCCAGGTGCTGGCGTTCCTGCGCCTGCGCATCATTGCCCTGCTCGCTGTCGCGCAGGGCGCTGACGAACAGGCGTGCGGCGTTGAGCGGTTGCAGTACGTCGTGGCTGATCGCGGCGAGGAAGCGGGTGCGCGACTGCTGCGCGTGCTCCGCGGCTTCGCTGCGCTCGGCGACGCGTTGCTCCAGTGTCTCGTTGGTCTCCAGCAGCAGCGCTTCGGCATGCTTGAAGTCGGTGATGTCGTTGTAGCTGGTGACGTAGCCACCGCCCGGAAGCGGTTGGCCGCGCATCTCGATCACCTGGCCGTCGGCGCGCACGCGCTCGAAGATGTGCGGCGAGCCCGCGCGCATGTAACGGATGCGCTTGTTGATCTGCGCATCGATATCGCCTTCGCCCAGTTCGCCGCGCTCGGCGTTGTAGCGGATCAGGTCGGCGACGGGACGGCCCACATAGAGCATGCCGTCGGGATAACCGAACATCTGCTGGTAGCGGCGGTTCCAGGCGACCAGGCGCATGCCGGGGTCGACCACGCTGACGCCGGCGCTGATGTTCTCCAGCGTCGTGGACAGGATCTCGCGGTTGAAGCGCAGTTCCTGGCCGGCCTGGTCGAGCACCGCCACCACTTCGCCCAGTTCCATGCCCGAGCCGCGCAGCACGCTGGTCAGCACGATGCGCGCAGACGCGGCGCCGATGGCGGCGGCGAGCAGGCGTTCGGTGAACTGCACCCAGGCGCGGTCGGCCGGGACGTTGGGCTGGTATTCGCGTCCCAATACCTGCGCCTGTTCGGCGAAGGCGCGGCGCGCATGACGCTCGCCGACCACGCGCTCGGCCAGCGTGCGCAGGTCGCCCACGCGCACGCTGCCGGGCCACTCGCCGGCCACCAGCGCGGGCCGCTGCGCGTAGGGATCGAGGAACGGCGCAGCGCGCAGGCGTTCGTCCACGCCGGGGCGCGAGCGCGCCGACACGATCATCATCGCGCCGGTGTTGACCAGCAGCGACCAGAACGTGCCGTGCGTCAGCGTGTCCCAGCCGCTCAGGCCGAACAGCTGCTGCGGGCGCAGCCAGCGGATGCCGAAGGGACCGTCGTGCAGCCACAGCACGTCGAACCAGCCGGCCTGCGTCATCGTCGGCAGCAGCAGCGTGTAGATCCAGGTGGCGAAGCCGAGCACCATGCCGACTTCCACGCCGCGGCGGCTGGCACCGCGCCAGTACAGGCCGCCGATCAGGCCGGGCGCGAACTGCGCCACCGCGGCGAAGGCCATCAGGCCGTACGAGGCCAGTGTGCTGTCGTTGCCGCTGCTGCGGTAGTAGCTGTAGGCGGTCAGCGCCAGCAGCAGGATCGCCACGCGGCGGATCCACAGCACGCGCGAGGCGACGTCGGCTTCGGCATGGTGCTGCGCCCAGCCGCGCCGCAGCAGCAGCGGCATGACCAGGTCGTTGCTGACCATGGTGGCCAGCGCGATGCTGGCCACGATCACCATGCCGGTGGCGGCCGAGAAGCCGCCGACGTAGGCGATGATCGCCAGCGCGGTGCGGCCTTCGGCCAGCGGCAGCGCCAGCACATAGCTGTCGTCGGCCACGCTGGTGCCGCCGAACAGCGACGCGCCGGCGGCGGCGATCGGCACCACCATCAGCGAGAACAGCGCCAGGTAGCCGCCGAACAGCCAGCGCGCCTTGCGGATGTCGCCCACGTCGCTGCACTCCACTACCGCGACATGGAACTGGCGTGGCAGGCAGACGATGGCCAGGAAGCCGAGCAGGGTCTGCGCGATGAAGCCGACCGGCGGCGCGTTCTCGAACAGCGTGCGTGCGGAGTCGGTGATGCGGAAGGTGTTGTCGCCCAGCCACAGGTAGGCGAACACGCCCACCGCGATCATCGCCACCAGCTTGACCACCGATTCCAGCGAGATCGCCAGCATCATGCCGTGGTGGTGCTCGGTGGCGTCCACCTGGCGCGTGCCGAACAGCGCGGCGAACAGCGCCATCAGCAGCGCCACGTAAAGCGCCGGATCGGTGAAGAAGCCCTGCGTGCTGTCGCCGCCGTCGCCGCTGAGCACGCTCAGGCTCATCGCCACGGCCTTGTACTGCAGCGCCAGGTAGGGCACCACGCCGATCAGCGCGATCACCGTGACCAATGCGGCCAGCCGGCGCGAGCGGCCGTAGCGCGAGGAAATGAAGTCGGCGATGGAGACGGTGTTCTCGCTGCGCGCGATCAGCGCCAGCCGTTCGATGATGCGCCAGCCGAACAGCAACAGCAGCACCGGGCCCAGGTAGATCGGCAGGTAGCCCAGGCCGTTGCGTACCGCGCTGCCGACCGCGCCGTAGAAGGTCCACGACGAGCAGTACACCGCCAGCGCCAGGCTGTAGACCACCGGTCGCAGCCAGGGGCGGTCGGGATACAGCGGGCGCCGGTCGCCCCACCACGCCACGCCGAACAGCAGCGCGGCGTAGCCGACCGACACCAACAGCAGGATCCAGCTGGAAACCAACGCGTTCTCCCCGCGCTCAACCCGTCGCCGAGTGTACCGGCTGCGGCGTGCCGCGGCGGACGGTCAGGGCGTGGGCGGCGCGAGCAGTTCGCGCACGGCGGTCTCGGCCTGGCCGCGCAGTTCGGGGATGGCGATGCTTTCCCACACGCAGCCGATGCGCAGGCTGCCGAGGATGAAGATGCGTGGCTGCGATCGGCCCTCGGCATCGACCATGCGGCCGTCGCGCGCGGCCTTCAGGCCGATGCCGTGCGGTCCCGGCTGTGCGTGGCCCTTGCCCAGCAGGTCGTGCAGCAGCGGGTTGCGCATGGTCTGCGCACGCATTTCCACGCCGGTGGCGTTGACCACGTAGTCGACATCGAACTCGTCGGTGCGGCCATCGCGGGTATGCGTGCTCACCCGCAGGCCGCGGTCCATGGCCATCACCGTGTCCAGGCGGCCGCGATGCAGCCGCAGCTGGCCGCGGTCGAGCATCGCCTGCAGCTGGGCATGCACCTCCGGGGCGATGCGGTGGCGGTGCACGTCCCACTGGCGCACCACGTGGCGCAGGAAGCGGCGCTGGTCGGCAATCGACATCGACTGCCACAGCGTCTGTACGTGCGGACGGATCCGTTCCATCGCCGCCTGCCACGGCAGGCCGTCGGCGACGGCCTGTTTCGCCGCCGCGCGCAGGAAGCGCATGCGGGCGCGCAGGTCCATGGCCTGCAGCGGGGCGGGGTCGTACGTCGCCGCGCCTCCGTGGCAATGCGGCAGCGGCAGCAGTGCGTGCCGCGATAGTACGTGGATCGTGCCGGCGTGGCCGTTGTCGGCCAGGCTGAGTACGGTGTCGACCATGCTCAGGCCGGAACCGACGATGCAGAGTTCGGCGTCGGCCGGGATGGCCTTCACCGCATCGAAATCCCAGGCCGCCAGCGAACGGCCTTCCGGCAGCTGTGGCGCGCCGCGTGCCGGCAGCGGCTTGGGCGTGTTGCCGACCGCCATCACCACGCCGCCCGCCTGCAACGGACCGTGTTCCAGCAGTTGCAGCGTCGCACCGTCGTCGCGCGCATCCAGTTCGTACACGCTGTCGCGGATCACCTGCAGGGAAGCGGCACTGGCGGCGATGGCGTCCCGCAGCCGTACCCGCAGATAGTCGCCATAGCGACGGCGCTCGATGAAGGCATGCGCCAGCGTGTCGCGGTCCGGGCCATCGGCAGGCGTGGTGGCGACCACGTAGTCGAGGAAATCCGCGGGGCGGTCGTCGAAGGCGCTCATGCGCGCGGCCGGCACGTTGAGGACGTGTTCGCCGTAGGTCGTCGCATACGCCACGCCCTGCGCCAGCACTTCGCGCGGTTCGATCATCACGATGCGCAGCGGCGTGGTGGCCAGGCGCAGCGCCTGCATCGCCGCCAGCACGCCACCGGCGCCGCCGCCGATGATCGCGAGGTCGCAGGGCGGCAGGGGCGTCGTGGTCGCGGCAGTCATGCCGCCATTGTAGGCGAACGGGCGCCGTCGCCCGGACGGCACGCGGCCGCTACATCAGCGAATCCGCCAGCCGCGCGACGCCCTCGCGGCTGCGCTGCCAGCCGGGACGGCGGCGCCATGCCGCGCCGTCCACGTGGTCGGCGTGGGCCAGGTAGTCGGCCTCGATCGCACGGATCCGCGCCACCACGTCGGCGTCGTAGCAGACCAGGCCGATCTCGGCGTTGAGGGCGAAGGAGCGGATGTCCAGGTTGATCGAGCCGACCAGCGCGATGCCGTCGTCCACGGTCAGGTGCTTGGCGTGCAGGAAGTGTGGGCGGTACAGCGCGATCTTCACCCCGCAGGCCAGCAGTTCCTCGTAATACGACTGCTGCGCCCACGCCGTCAGCGTCTGGTTATTGGTGGCCGACAGCACCAGCTGCACGTCCACGCCGGACAGGGCGGCGATGCGCAGCGCACTGAGCGTGGCGTCGTCGGGCACGAAGTAGGGCGTGGTCAGCACCACCTTCTGGCGGGCGAGATGGATCAATGCGTTGACCGTGTCGCGCGCATTCTCGAACGGATACGCCGGCCCGCTGGGCAGCAGCTGCGCGGCCACATCCTGCGCCTGCACGCTGAGGTCGGGCTGCACGTCGAGGCGCTCGCCGGTCTCGATGTACCAGTCGCTGGCGAACACGCCTTCCAGGTGCGACACCACTGGCCCCTGCACGCGCGCGACCAGTTCGCGGTTCGGATGCCCGGGCACGAACACCGCATCGGCCAGGTTCTGCGAGCCCACGTAGCCGATGCGGTTGTCGATCACGGCGACCTTGCGGTGGTTGCGCAGATCCATGCGCCCGCTGCGCCGCCACTGCAGGCCGCCGGGCAGCATGGCATGCACCTGCACGCCGGCCGCGCGCAGTCGCGTGCCGTACGCGCGCAGCCCGCGCTTGGCGCCGACCGCGTCGAGCAGCAGGCGACAGGCCACACCACGCGCGGCAGCCCGGCACAGCGCAGTGACGACGGCTTCGCCCACCGCATCGTCGAACATCAGGTAATACAGCAGGTGCACCTGTTGCGTGGCGGCATCGATGTCGTCGAGCAGGGCACGCAGCGAGGCGTTGTAGTCGTCCAGCAGCGCCACCGCGTTGCCATGCGTGGGCATGAAAGCGCCTTGCCGTTCGATCAGCGGTGCGATCTCGGCGGCCGCGCCCTCATGCGCCGTCCAGCGCAAGGCGCTGAGCGGACGCTGCTCCTCGCGGATCACGTCCGACGCCCGCGCCTGCCGTTCGATGCGCTCGCGCGACAGCCAGGGATGGCCGAGCAGCAGGTACAACGGCAGGCCGAGCAGCGGAACGAAGCCCACCAGCAGCAGCCAGCTGCGCGCGGCCGCCGGCGAGGTCCGGCTGGGAATCCACCACAGCGCCGCCAGCCGGATCAGCCAGTCGACGATCAGCAGCGCGGTGCCGTAGGACCAGTCCATGGGGTGGGGGTGTTTGGGGGGTGAGACCTGATTCTGCGTTGGCTGGCGGATAAAGGAAAACGCGCGTGGGACCAGAAGGCAGGAAAGCCTGCTTGCTCCCTTCTCCCCGCCTGCGGGGAGAAGGTGCCCGAAGGGCGGATGAGGGGCAGCTTCTATGCTTCCTCGAAGCCCAGAAACAGAAAACCCCGCCGGAGCGGGGTCTTCTGTAAGGCACTGGATCCCCGCCTGCGCGGGGATGACCTAGTGGCAAAGGCGTTCGCTTTGCGAACGCGCCACTAGGTCACTTGATCTTGCCTTCCTTGTAGATCACGTGCTTGCGCACGACCGGGTCGTACTTCTTGATTTCCATCTTGCCCGGGGTGTTCTTCTTGTTCTTGTCCGTCGTGTAGAAGTGGCCGGTGTTGGCCGAGGAGATCAGACGGATCTTGTCGCGCTTGGATGCCATGGTCGGTTACTCCTCAGATCTTCTCGCCGCGCGCACGCAGCTCGGCCAGGACGGAGTCGATGCCGTTCTTGTCGATGGTGCGCAGCGCGTGCGCGGAAACTTTCAGCTTGATCCAGCGGTTTTCGCTGGCGACCCAGAAGCGGCGCTCGTGCAGGTTGGGCAGGAAACGACGACGGGTCTTGTTGTTGGCGTGGCTGACGTTGTTACCCGTCATCACACGCTTGCCGGTCACTTGGCATACGCGGGACATACGCACCTCGATAAATGATTGTGTCGCCCGTAGCCCGGGAGACGGCGGCCCCACCGCGAGCAAGCGCGGTGCACGAAACGGGCAGAATTTCTGCTGTCGGGAGCGGGTAGGAGACGTGCTTCCTGACCCGCACGGTCATGGACCGGACACAGCGAGCCGCGCATTATACCGACGTTCCCCTTTCCCCGCAAGCACTTAGGCGGACCGGGCGCAGGCCGTCGGGTCGGCTATACGGTAGGCCGAGGCCCGCTTTGCGGGCTTGAAGCAGACCGACATCGAACCGAGGGGCGTAGGAGCGTAGGTCGGGCCTTGGCCCGACATAGCGGCGTTTCGGGATTCGGAAGGCCGGACGGGTACGGTGGGCCGGGGCCCACCCCGCGATCACGGCGCCGCGGCCGCCGCCTTGCCCGGGCCGGCCTTGCTGGCGGCGATGAAGGCCCGGATCTGCTCCTCCAGCACCGGCAGGGTCACCGAGCCCTGCTTCAGCACGGCGTCGTGGAAGGCCTTGATGTCGAACGCCGGGCCCAGCGCCTGCTCGGCCTCGCCGCGCAGGCGGACGATGGCGATCTCGCCCAGCTTGTAGCTCAGCGCCTGCGCCGGCCAGGAGATGTAGCGGTCGACCTCGGTGGTCACTTCGTGCTCGGACAGGGCGGTGTGGTCGCGCAGGTAGGCCAGGGCCTGGTCGCGGGTCCAGCCCTTGTGGTGCACGCCGGTGTCGATCACCAGGCGGGCGGCGCGCCACATCTCGTAGGTCAGCCGGCCGAAGTCCTCGTAGGGCGTCTCGTAGATGCCCATCTCCTTGCCCAGCTTCTCGGTGTACAGCGCCCAGCCCTCGCCATAGGCGGAGATGTAGTTGTCGCGGCGGAACGCGGGCTGTTCGCCCTGCTCCTGTGCCAGCGCGGCCTGCAGCGAATGGCCGGGCGAGGATTCGTGCAGGGTCAGCGCCGGCAGGTTGTACAGCGGGCGCGAGGGCAGGTCGTAGGTGTTGAGCCAGTAGGTGCCCAGCCCGCCGCGGCCGGCGGTCCAGAACGGCGCGATGTCAGCCGGCACCTCGACGATGGTGAAGCGGCCGCGCGGCAGGGTGCCGATGTACTTGCCGACCTCGCCGTCGACGCGCTTGGAGATCCACGCGGCACGGTCCAGCAGCTGCTGCGGCGTCTTGGCATAGAACTGCGGATCGGTGCGCAGGAAGGTCAGGAACTCGGCGAACGTGCCCTTGAAGCCGGTCTGCTTGATGACCTGCTGCATCTCGGCCTGGATGCGCGCGACTTCCTTCAGGCCGATCTGGTGGATCTGTTCGGCGCTGAGGTCCAGCGTGGTGTATTCGCGGATCTGCTGCGCGTAGAAGTCCTTGCCGCCGGGCATCGCTTCGGCCGCCAGGGTGGTGCGCGCCTGCGGCACGTATTCGCTGCGGAAGAACGTCAGCAGCGTGCCGAACGCCGGCACCACCTGCTGGCGGATCGCCTCGCGCACTTCCTTGCGCAGCGCTTCCTGCTCGGCGGCGGGAATGCTGGCCGGCATCTTCCTGTACGGGGTGTAGAACGTGGACTGCTCGGGATCCTTCAACTCCGCGACGGCGGCGATCGACACGTCGCGGCCATCCAGCACCGCGCGCGGCACGGTGAAGCCGCGCTTCAAGCCGCTGCGCATGTTGGCGATGTGCTGGTCGAAGTAGCGCGGCACGTCGCGCAGGCGCGCGGCATAGGCGCGGTAGTCGTTCGCGTTCTTCATGGGGCGGCGCGCCATGAACGACAGGTTCGACCAGAACGAGGAATCGGAATTGAACGGCATCTCGTAGGCGCCCAGCCGCACTTCGTCGGCCAGGTTCTGCACCTGCGGGCGGTAGATCGCCAGGTTGATGCGGTTCTCCGGCGACAGCGCGTTCGCGTCGATGCCGTCCAGATCCTTCAGCACCTGCTCCCACACTTTCAGCCGCGCCTGCTGCGCCGCGGCGCCCACGTCCGGCAGGCGACGCTTGTCGCCGCTGGTGTCGGCATCCTCGTCGGCCTGGCCGGTCTGTTCCTGCCGCCACTTCCATTCCTTCTCGTACAGCGCCTGGAAGCGCTGGTCGGCGTCGGAGGGGGCGAAGGCGAGCGCGTGCAGCGGGGCGCAGGCGAGCAGCAGGGCGGCGATGCGGAGATTCAAGGCGGGCCATCCGGTGGAAGCGGAAAGCGGATGGTAATGCAGCGGCAATGTGCTCGTCCGGGCGGCTACGCCCTTCCTTGTGGGAGCGACGTAAGTCGCGAGCTTTTTGCTTGTCGGTGAATCAACCCTCACCGCTATCGCGACTTACGTCGCTCCCACATCCCACATCCTGCATCCCACAACAGCCCGAGCGCCTCAGGCCTTCGGGCGCAGGCGCTCGAGCACGCCGTCCAGGGTGTCCAGGTCGGTGTACTGGATGATCAGCTTGCCCTTGCCGCCGCGGCCGTGGGCGATGGTGACGCGGGTGCCGAGGCTTTCGGACAGTTCGGTTTCCAGCGAGGCAATGTCCGGCTGCGGCGCGGCCTTCGCCGGCTTGGCCTTCTTGCCGGTGACCGGCACCTTGCCGGCGGCGAACTGCTGGGCGCGGTGCTCGACCTCGCGGACCGACCAGCCCTGTTCGGCGGCGTCGGAGGCCAGCTTGCTGGCCAGGTCCGGCGACAGCGTCAGCAGGGCGCGGGCGTGGCCCATTTCCAGGCGGCGGGCTTCCAGCAGCGCGCGGATGGCCGGCGGCAGTTCCAGCAGGCGCAGCAGGTTGGACACCGCCGCACGCGAGCGGCCGACGGCTTCGGCCGCCTCGGCGTGGGTGAGGGCGAATTCGTTGATCAGGCGCTGCAGCGACTGCGCCTCTTCCAGCGGGTTGAGGTCTTCACGCTGGATGTTCTCGATCAGCGCCATCGCGATGACGGTGCGGTCGTCCAGGTCGCGCACCACCACCGGTACTTCGGCCAGGCCGGCTTCCCGCGAGGCGCGCCAGCGGCGTTCGCCGGCGACGATCTCGAACTTCCCCGGCGACAGCTCGCGCACGACGATCGGCTGGATGACGCCCTGCGCCTTGATCGATTCGGCCAGCTCGGTGAGCTTGGAGGCATCCATCTGCATGCGCGGCTGGTACTTGCCCGGCTGCAGCTGCTGCACGGGCACGGTGCGCAGCGCCTCGCCCGGCTGGGCTTCCGGCGGCGGCGTCTCGGCGGCCTTCGGGCCGAGCAGGGCTTCCAGTCCGCGACCCAGGCCGCGCTTCTTGGGGGCGCTCATCACGCGTGCTCCATCTGTTTCTGTTGCTTCTTGCGGTCGGCCGCGCGGCGCAGGATCTCGCCGGCCAGGCCCAGGTAGGCCACGCCGCCGCGCGAGGCGCGGTCGTAGCCGACGATGCTCTGGCCGTGGCTGGGCGCCTCGGCCACGCGCACGTTGCGCGGCACGATGGTGCGGAACACCTTGTCGCCGAAGTGGGTGGTCAGCTCGCCGGAGACCGCGTTGGCCAGGTTGTTGCGGATGTCGAACATCGTGCGCAGCACGCCTTCGATCTCCAGGCCGGGATTCAGGCGCGCACGCAGTGCCTCGATGGTTTCCATCAGCGCCGACAGGCCTTCCAGCGCGTAGTACTCGCACTGCATCGGCACCAGCACCGAATCGGCGGCGGTCAGCGCATTGAGCGTCAGCAGCGACAGCGCCGGCGGACAGTCGACGATGATGAAGTCGTAGTCGTCGCGGATGGGCTGCAAGGCGCTCTTCAGGCGCTGCTCGCGGCCGTCCACGTCCATCAGCTGGATCTCGGCGGCGGTCAGGTCGATGTTGCCCGGCATCAGGTCGAAGCCTTCGGGCGTGGTGACCACCGCGGCCTTCGCGTCCACCTCGCCCAGCAGCACGTCGCAGGTCGAGGCTTCCACCTCGCGCTTGTCGACACCGCTGCCCATGGTGGCGTTGCCCTGCGCATCCAGGTCGACCAGCAGCACCCGTTGCGGCGCGCGTGCCAGCGCGGCGGCCAGGTTGACGGCGGTGGTGGTCTTGCCGACTCCGCCTTTCTGGTTGGCGACGGCGATGATGCGGGCCATGCGAGGGCGCCTTATCGGATACGGGGGTGAAGGGGGATTATGCGGGCTCGGGCGGGGCCGTGCGAAATCAAGGGTACGGTGTCGGCGGCCACGTCCGGTCACCGCCCCGTGCGCGCGCAGCGCCGGCCAGTCTTTTCAACGGCTTACGTCTTGCCGGTGCCGCGTCGCCCCCTCAATCGCGGCGGACGACGACCATGTGGCGCTCGCCGACCAGCCCCGGCACCGCCAGCGGCTGGATCGTGTCCAGCGACCAGCCGGGCGGCAGTGCGGCGATCTCGTCGTCCGGGCGCACGCCCTTCATCGCCAGCAGGGCGCCGCCGGGTTTCAGCAGGTGCCCGCCGACCTCGATGATGCCGGCCAGCACGTCCAGCGCGCGGGCGGTGAGCGCGTCGTAGGCCTGCGGTTCGTCCAGCGCCTCGGCGCGCGATTCGGCCACGCGCGCGTTGTCCAGCTTCAACGTGCGCACGGCTTCGCGCAGGAAGCGTGCCTTCTTGCCGTTGCTCTCCACCAGCGTGACGCGCAGGCCCGGCTTGGCGATGGCCAGCGGAATGCCGGGCAGGCCGGGGCCGGTGCCGAGGTCGGCCAGCGCGCCGCCGTTCGCTGCCAGGTCGTCCACGAACGGATGCATCGCCAGCGAATCGAGCAGGTGGCGGGTGACCATCTCGCGCGGGTCGCGGATGGCGGTGAGGTTGTAGGTCCTGTTCCAGCGGTCGAGCAGGGCCAGGTAGGCGAGCAGCGGCGGCGCCAGCGCATCGGCGTCCAGGCCCAGTGAGCCGAGGCCACGGTGGAGGTCGTCGCGCAGGTCGGCGGGAAAGGCGGAGTGGTTCATCACGGCATTATCGCAGGCCGCCACACGGCGCCGCGCGGATGCCAGGCGAGCGCGGCGCGGTAGCCATCGGCAGGCGCCCATTCGTGCAGGCGCCAGTCGTCGACCCGGCCGAGGGCGGGATCGCAGCTGGCCAGCCGCACGCCGTCGTCGTCGAGGCGGACATGGAAGCGGTGCAGGCCGAACGAGATGCCCTGGCCATGCGCCTTCAGCACGGCTTCCTTGACGCACCACAGGCGCACGAAGGCGAGCAGGCGCGCGTCGGCCTCGTCGAGGGAGCGCAGCCAGGCGGTCTCGTCGGGATGGTAGAAGCGCTGCGCCAGTTCCATCGCGCGCGGCCGCGGTCGCAGGCGCTCGACATCGACGCCGAGTTCGATGTCCTCGCCCAGCGCCAGCAGCAGCGCCTCGCCGCTGTGGCTCCAGCCGGTTTCCAGATGGTGCAGCGGCGCGATGAAGTGCGGACGGCCCTGGGTGTCGCGGGTGATCGGCAGCGCATGCGGTGCCATGTCCAGCGCGCGCGCCAAGTGCTCGCGGGCGGCCGGCTCGCCGCGTTGCCGGGCTGCATGCGGCAGCAGCCACACCGCGATGCCGTCCAGCCGCCAGTCGGCCGGCGTGTCGCGCCAGGTCATCGGTCAGTACCGCGCGTGGTGCGGCACAGCGTGCAAGCCTGCGGCGATGGCGTTATCAAGCACGGGCACGGAGGCTTCCCCCACGGAGTTAACGACGGTTTCACGCGGTACGTTGGAGATTGAAGCGTGCCCCGCGCCAAGGGGTCCTGTCCATCGAGGGAGAAGCGACACAATGAATTTTCTCATCTATCTGATCGTGGGTGGCGTTGCCGGCTGGCTGGCGAGCATCGTGATGAAGCGCGACGGTTCGCAGGGCATCATCCTGAATGTCGTGGTCGGCATCATCGGTGGTTTCCTCGGCGGCTGGCTGCTGCCGACGCTGGGCCTCGGCCTGGGCGGCGGTTGGGTCGGGTTCCTGATCACCGCGTTCATCGGTGCGGTGGTGCTGTTGCTGATCGTCAACCTGTTCACGCGCGGCAAGGCGAGATAGCGGTTCCGCTGCGGCCGCGTGCGCGTTCGAGACGCACCCAAGGCCCGTGGCACTGCAAAGGCCCGGCACCTGCCGGGCCTTTGCTCGTTCTGGGTGCCGGGAATCCAGGGGGTTTTTCGACACGGATCAAAGCGGAGAAAGGCGGATGAAAAAGAAGCGTTTGATCCGTGTCTGCCTCTGGACGGTCCGCCGTCGGACCTGACGGCCGCTGCCGTGATCAACCGCCCAGACGGACCCATCACGGGTCATGCTGGGCGGGGGGGCAGAATGTTTTCGACACGGATCAAAGCAGAAAATGCGGATAAAAAAGCTTTTTATCCGTGTTGATCCGCCTTTATCCGTGTCTGTATCTTTTGGGGTCTGCCATCGCGACTGACGTCTCGGGTTCACCCGTCGAGTCGCACCCATGCCGGGGCATGGTCGCTGGGGCGTTCCCAGGTGCGCGGTTCGCGGTCGATGCCCGATTCCACCGCCTGCGCGCGCAGTGCGTCGGAGACCAGGGTCAGGTCGATGCGCAGGCCCAGGTTGCGGCGCAGGCCGCCCATCCGGTAATCCCACCAGCTGTAGACGTTGGCCTCGTCGCTGTGCAGGCGGAAGGCGTCGTGCAGGCCCAGTGCGTACAGCCGCTGCAGGGCCGCGCGTTCGTCGGTGGAGGTCAGGATGTGGTCGTCGTTCCACACCTTGGGATCGAACACATCGCGGTCGTCCGGCGCGATGTTGAAATCGCCCATCACCACCAGCTTCGGGTGCGCCTGCCGTTCGGCGGCGATCCAGTCGTGCACGGCGTCCAGCCAGCGCAGCTTGTAGGCGTACTTGTCCGTGCCCACGTCCTGGCCGTTGACCACGTACAGGTTGACGATGCGCACGTCGCCCACGGTCGCGGCGATCACGCGCTTCTGCTCGTCGTCGAAACCGGGAATCCCGACCTGCACCTCGCCGATCGGCGCGCGCGACAGCAGCGCCACGCCGTTGTAGGTCTTCTGCCCGGCGAACACGCTGCGGTAGCCCAGCTCGGCCAGCGCGGTGTCGGGGAAACGATGGTCCTCCAGCTTGGTCTCCTGCAGGCCCACGACGTCCGGCGCGAACGCGCCCAGCCACTGGGTGAGATGCGGCAGGCGCACGTTGAGCGAATTGACGTTCCAGCTGGCGATCTTCATGGCGGCGATTCTAAGCGAGGAAGTCGTTCACGCGCCCGCGGTGTCGTCGGCCACGGCCATGCCGTGGGCGGCGCCTTCGCCATCGCGCATCAGTCGCGCGGCCATCCACGCCGCGAGCAGCATCATCGCCATGCCGAACACCGCAATGGCGCGCATGGCGTCGGTGAACGCGGTGCGCGCCGTATCGACGACGCGCGCGCCGGCCGCACCGCCGAGTTCGCTGGCCACGGTGACCGCGCCGCCCAGGGTCGACAGCGCGCGTGTCGCATCGGTGTCGCCGAGCGTGGCCGGCAAGGCGGGGTCCAGCCACAACCGGTAGGCCAGCATGCCCGCGCTGCCCAGCAGCGCGATGCCGAGCGCGCCGCTGAGTTCGGCGCTGGTTTCCGCCAGCGCGGACGCCGCACCCGCGCGCTCCGGCGGCGCGGTGGTGATGATCAGTTCGTTGCCGACGGTGAACACCGGCGCCATGCCCAGGCTCATCGCCAGCATGCCGGCGATCAGGATCCACAGCCCGTACGGTGGCACCACCAGCGCGGTGATGGCGAAGCCGGCCGCGGCCAGCAGCAGGCCGCGCACCATCACCTGGCGCGCGCCCCAGTGCCGCGCCAGCCGGGGCGCCAGCAGCGAGCCGACGGTGAAGCACAGCGACCACGGCACCGTCGCAAGACCGGCCTGCAGCGGCGTCAGCCCCAGCACCAGTTGCAGGTACTGGGTCATGAAAATGTACACGCCCATCATCGACAGGCCGGCCAGCGCATAGGCAACGATGGCCGCGGAGAACGCCGGTCGCCGGAACAGGGTGACGTCGAGAAACGGATACGCCAGGTGCTTCTGCCGGCGCACGAACAGCACGCCCAGCGCAATGCCGGACACGAACACGGCGATGCCGCGCGGATCGATGCCGTACTCGGCGATGCGCTTGAGTCCGTAGACCACCGCCAGCACCGCGAACAGCGACTGCGCCATGCTGGCCGGGTCGAGTCTGCCGGCATCGGGATCGCGGTATTCCGGCAGCAGCTTCGGCCCCAGCACCAGCAGCAGCACCATCACCGGCACCGCCGCCAGGAAGGCCGCGCCCCACCACCACCATTGCAGCAGCAGGCCGCCGACCAGCGGGCCGATGGCGCCGCCGACCGAGAACGCCGCGATCCACACGCCGATGGCGAACTGCCGCTCGTGTTCGTCATGGAACATGTTGCGGATCAGCGACATCGTCGATGGCGCCAGCGTCGCGCCGGCCACGCCGAGCAGGGCACGCATCGCGATCAGCATCTCCGCGCTGCGCGAGAACGCCGCCAGCACCGACGCCACCGCGAACGCCGCCGCGCCGATCAACAACAGCTTGCGCCGGCCGATCCGGTCGCCCAGCGTACCCATGGTGATCAGGAAGCCGGCGACCAGGAAGCCGTACACGTCGACGATCCACAGCAACTGGCTGGCGGTGGGGTCGAGCTCGGCGCTGATCGCCGGCAGCGCCAGGTTCAGCACGGTCAGGTCCATCGCATAGACCATGCAGGGCAGGGCGATGATCGCCAGCCCGATCCATTCGCGGCGGGTGGCTTTGGCGGGTACGGAGGGGGTCGGCATGCGGGTCCTTGCGGCGGGGTCTGACCGTTCGACGGACGGGAAGGTCCATTTTCGACGAAGTGGCGAGTCGGGCGTGCGCCGGACCGCAAAGGAAGTCGCCATGAAAGGGTTTGGAACGTCGTCATCCCGGCGTAGGCCGGGACCCAGCGTCTTGCTGCACGGGACGGTGGAACCGCAACGCTGCAGCCGGCAGGCAGGAGGGCCTGCGCCAGCTACAAGTTCAGCAGCCGGACATGGTCACGAAGGGGATGGCACGCGCGGCAAGCAGCGACAGAGTCCAGCAAGGCGGTCGCCAGGTCTTCCGTATCCGGATTCTCGTTCACCACGAAAGGCCGGATGATCTCCCGGAATCTCGCGATCGAAATGCCCTCCCCCCTGGTGTACGTGTACCAATCCCCGGAGACGTTCAAGAAGGCGCTGACGAATCGTCTGATGCCCGTGTGATTGGCCCCGACAAACTCGAATGACCAGGCAAAGGCAGGAAGCAAACATCGCGGCGGTTCGCCCTCACCCCTACCCCTCTCCCGGGGGGAGAGGGGACTGCATGCCATGCGCTGCGAGCGCTCAGCGGATGATGAAGTCGATGAACTTCGCCACTTTGGAATAGGGCGGCTTCAGCAGGTCGCTGCCGGCGCGCCGGGGCTGCCACAGCACCGGCAGTGCCTTGCTCATCGCGTCGAAGCCGGCGCGGCCGTGGTAGGCGCCCATGCCGCTGGGCCCGATGCCGCCGAACGGCAGCGCGTTGATGCCGAAGTGCAGCACGGTGTCGTTGACGGTGACGCCGCCGGCCAGCGTGCTGCGCAGGATCTTCTCCACCCGCGTGCGGTCGTGGCTGAAGGGATACAGCGCCAGCGGTCGGTCGTGCGCGTTGACGTAGGCCAGGGCGTCGTCCAGCGAAGCGACGGTGCGGATCGGCAGGATCGGGCCGAAGATCTCGTCCTGCATCACCTTCGCCTCGTCGCCGGGCTCGATCACCAGGGTCGGCGCGAACAGGCGCTGCGCGCGGTCGTGCGTCGGCGCCAGCGGGATCACCTCGTGGCCGCGCTGGCGCGCGTCGTCGAGATAGCTTTCCAGTCGCGCGAACTGGCCGTCGTTGATGATGCGGGTGAAGTCGTCGGCGTCGGACAGGTCGCCGTAGCGCGCGGTGACCTGCTCGCGCAGCGCCTGCACCAATGCATCACGGCGCTGGCGGCCGACCAGCAGCACGTAGTCCGGCGCGATGCAGGTCTGCCCGCCGTTGAACCACTTGCCGGTCGCCAGGCGTGCAGCGGCCTGTTCCACCGGGAAATCGTCGCAGACGATGGCCGGCGACTTGCCGCCGAGTTCCAGGGTGAGCGGGGTCAGGTTCGGCGCGGCGGCGGCCATCACCTTGCGGCCCACGGCGGTGGAGCCGGTGAACACCAGATGGTCGAACGGCAGCGCGGCGAACGCGCCCGCCACCTCGGCGCCGCCGGCGGCGACGCTCACGCGCTCCGGCGGGAAGACTTCCGCAAGCAGCGAGCGCAGGAAGGCGGTCGTGCGCGGCGTGTGTTCGGAGGGTTTCAGGTAGACGTGGTTGCCGGCGGCGATGGCCGTGGCCAGCGGGATCAGCGCCAGGTTGACCGGGTAGTTCCACGGCGAGATCACGCCGACCACGCCGACAGGTTCCTGGCGGATCTCGGCGCGCGCCGGCCAGAAGCGCCAACCCACGCCGACCCGCTTCGGCTTCATCCAGCGGCGCAGGTGCGAGGCCAGATGGTCGATCTCGTTGAGCACGGTCATGCCGTCGGCGATCAGCGACTCGTGCCGCGAGCGGTGGCCGAAATCGGCCGCGATGGTGTCCGCCATCTCCGGCAGTCGCCGCTTCAGTGCCTCGCGCAGCCGGTGCAGGTCGTCGCGGCGCTGTGCGCAGGCGGGCTTGTGCGCCTGCCAGGTCTCGCGCAGCCGCTGCAGCGTGGGGGCGAGGTCGCCGACCGGGGTGTCGCCCTGCGGCGCGCGGCCGCCATGGCCGGCGGCCGCGGTGGTCGCGCCTTCGGCCGTGGCGGCGCTGATCGCGGCATTGGCGGCGGTGATGGCCGCGGTGGCGGCAGTCGTGGCGGCGTGCGGAAAGGTCGTCATGGCCCGAGTGTATGCCTTCGTTCCGGAGCGGGCGCACTACAATCCCGGCATGGACCCGAATCTGACCGCGCTGCGCCCCTACCTTGACCGCTTTCCCGTCCTCGGGCCGCGCGTCTATGTCGACCCGGCCGCCACCGTCATCGGCGACGTGGAACTGGCCGAAGACGTCTCCGTCTGGCCGGGCACCATCCTGCGCGGCGACGTCAACTACATCCGCGTCGGCGCCCGCACCAACGTGCAGGACGGCACCATCGTCCACGTCAGCCACCACAGCCCGTACAACAAGGCGGGCTATCCCACGCTGATCGGCGCCGACGTCACCATCGGCCACGGCACCATCATCCACGCCTGCACCATCGAGGACCTGTGCCTGATCGGCATGGGCGCCTGCATCCTCGATGGCGCGACGGTGAAGAAGTACGGCTTCGTCGGTGCCGGCGCGGTACTCGGGCCGGGCAAGGTGGTCGGCGAGGCCGAGCTGTGGCTCGGCAATCCGGCCCGGCTGGTACGCATGCTCAGCGAGCGCGAGATCGAGAGCCTGCATTATTCGGCCGGCCACTACGTCAAGCTGAAGGACCGTTACCTGCAGCCAACATCGCCCGCGGCATGATGGCGGGCGGCGCATTCCGCGCTGCCTGGGAGTTGCGCATGGCCTGGAAACCGCAGGGCTACACCTCGGTGGCCCCGTACCTCGTGGTCGACGGCGCGCAGCGCACGATCGACTTCCTCGTCGCCGTGTTCGATGCCGAACCGTTGCGCATGCATCCCATGGGCGACCGGCTGGGCCATGCCGAAGTGCGCATCGACGACACCGTGCTGATGCTCGCCGACGGCATGGACGGCTGGCCGCCGGTGCCGGCGCACGTGCATCTGTACGTGCCGGACGTGGAAGCCACGTGGACACGCGCGCTCGCCGCCGGCGCCGAGCCGGTGCAGGCGCCGGAAGAAAAGGGCGATGGCGACCGCCGCGGCGGCTTCCGCGATGCGGGCGGCACCACCTGGTGGATTTCCACCCAGGTGCGGTGACGGCGACGCGCCGTCAGGGCGCGGTGGCCTGTTCCAGCGCGGCCAGCAGGGCCATCGCCTCGGCGCGGCTGGCGCCGCACATCTCCGGCCCGGGTTTCAGCGTGCGGCAGAAGGCCGGACGCTCCGGCATGCCGAACAGCCGGCAGCGCAAGGCGTCGTCCAGTTGCACGCAGGCCATGCCGGCCGGCTTGCCCTGCGGCATGCCGGGGATCGGCGAGGTGATCGAGGGCGCGGTGCAGCAGGCGGCGCAGCCCGGGCGGCAGGCGAAGGCGGTGTCCATGGTGGCGCGCAGTGTAGGCCCTCGCGTGGCTGGGCAAGGATGGCGTTCGCGGCTAAAGTCGCCAGGCATGGGGAAGGCGCATGGACAGCGGGACACACGGGTTCCACCACATCGATCCGGTCACGGCCATCGCGCTGGCAGGGGAACCTCGCCCGTGGTGAGCGCCTGATGCTGGACACCTATCGCGAAGTCGTCACGCCGGAAGGCGTGGGCCTGCACTTGCCGGCGGCGGGTCCGGTGCCGCGTGCGCTGGCGTGGGGCATCGACCTGGCCATCCGCCTCGGCATCGTGCTGGTCATGGCCATATTCCTCGCCCTGCTGGGCAAGGTGGGCCAGGGCCTGCACCTGATCGTGATGTTCCTGGTGTTCTGGGCGTACCCGATCGTGCTGGAGTCGGTCTGGCGCGGACAGACGCCGGGCAAGAAGGCGCTGGGGCTGC
Source organism: Pseudoxanthomonas sp. LH2527 (assembly GCF_022539275.1). Taxonomy (NCBI): domain Bacteria; kingdom Pseudomonadati; phylum Pseudomonadota; class Gammaproteobacteria; order Lysobacterales; family Lysobacteraceae; genus Pseudoxanthomonas; species Pseudoxanthomonas sp. LH2527. The sequence goes on from NZ_JAKZBW010000034.1 coordinate 20,059, forward strand.
GCGTGGTGGCGATCGACGGCGCGCCGGTCGGCTGGCTGGCGGCGATCACCCGCAACCTGCTGCGGACCGTCGACATGCTGCCGTTCGGCTATGCCGCGGGGCTGGTCGCCTGCCTGGCCGATGCGCATTCGCGCCGCCTCGGCGACATGGTCGCGGGCACGCTGGTCGTGCATGCCGGGCGCGAGCGCAGCCATGTGCCGGCACCGGTCAACACGGTGTTCGTGCCGCCGGCGCAATTGTTGCCGGAGGAGCAGGGCGCGATCGTCGCGTTCGCCGAGCGCGCGCCGCAGCTGACCCCATCGCGCCAGGAGGAACTGGCCAACCTCGCCCAGCCGATTACCGCCGCGCACGGGCAGGCCGGCGTGCAGCGCCTGTACGGCATGGCCAACTGGCTGCTGGGGCGGCGATGAGGCAGGAACAGTTCGTCGCCCGCCACCAGGCCGAATGGCTCGCCTTCGAATCGTGGTTGCACGCCCGCGGCGACAACGCCCGGCGCGCGCGCCGCGAGCGCAACAACGGCGAGCTGACCGACGAGGACGTGCCGGCGCGCTACCGCCGCATCTGCCAGCACCTGGCGCTGGCGCGGCGGCGCGGCTACAGCCCGGTGGTCGTGGATCGCCTGCAGGCGCTGATGCAGGCCGGCCACGGCGTGCTGTACCGCACGCCGCCGCCGCGCTGGCAGCGGGCGGTGCGTTTCCTGCTGGCGGACTTTCCGCGGCTGGTGCGCAGCGAGGCCGGCTGCATGTGGGTGGCGGCGGCGGTGTTCGTGGTCCCGCTGGTGCTGATGTTCGTGTTGCTGCAGTTCCGCCCGGAGCTGGTGTACAGCCTGGCCTCGCCCGAGCAGGTGGCGATGTACGAGCGCATGTACGACCCCAGCGACCCCAGCCATGCGCTGGGCCGCGAGAGCGGCACCGACTGGCAGATGTTCGGCCACTACATCTGGAACAACATCGGCATCGGTCTGCGCACGTTCGCCGGCGGGTTGCTGGCCGGCGTGGGCGCGCTGTTCGTGCTGGTGGTCAACGGCATCGGCATCGGCACGGTGTTCGGCCATCTGCAGCAGATCGGCTACGGCGATCCGCTGTGGCGTTTCGTCTGCGGCCATGCGCCGTTCGAGCTGACCGCCATCGTGCTGGCCGGCGGCGCCGGCCTGCGGCTGGGCCTGAGCCTGGTGGCGCCCGGCCGGCACCGGCGCATCGATGCACTGGCGATCGCCGGCGCCAAGGGCGCGCGGCTGTGCCTGGGCGTGGCCTTCATGCTGCTGGTGGCGGCCTTCATCGAAGCCTTCTGGTCCTCGACCCAGTCCATTCCGGCGGCGGTGAAGTACAGCGTGTCCGGCGTGCTGTGGACGCTGGTGGCGGTATGGCTGGGCCTCGGCGGACGCGGGGTGGCCGATGAGGATTGAACAGCTGACCGTGCGCCTGCGCGCGCGCTCGGACTGGGAAGCCATCGAGCTGGGCATGGCGCTGGTGCGCCAGCATGCGGGCGCCATCTGGAGGCCGTGGCTGTGGTTCACCCTGCCGGTGTTCGCGCTGCTCAACCTGGGCGCGTGGTGGATCGACCGGATGTGGGTCGCGGCCTTGCTGATGTGGTGGCTGAAGCCGGCGTTCGACCGTATCCCGCTGTACGTCATCTCGCGCGCGGTGTTCGGCAGCGTGCCGGGCACGCGCGACACGCTGCGCGCGCAGGCGCACTGGGGCCTGCGCACGCTGCCGCACCTGCTCACCTGGCGCCGCTTCAGTCCGGTGCGCGCGCTGTACATGCCGATCGACCTGCTGGAAGGCGTGCAGGGCGAACGCCTGCGCCAGCGGCGCCGCGTGCTCGGCGGCCAGGCCTACGGCACGGCGATCCTGCTGACCTGGATCTGCCTGCTGTTCCAGGGCGTGCTGATGCTGGGCGGCATCGTGGCGGTGGTGATGTACCTGCCGCAGGACCTGCTGCCGGACAGCGTGCAGGCGGCGTTCCAGATTGCCGCCATCGCATGGCCGGTCTGGTTCGAGCTGGCATGGAATGCGCTGGCCTGGGCGGCGATCAGCGTGATCGAGCCGTTCTACGTGGGCGCCGGTTTCGGCCTGTACCTCAACCGGCGCACGCAGATCGAGGCCTGGGATCTGGAAATCGTGTTCCGCAAGCTGCGCGCCCGCCTGGCTGCCGCCGCGCCGATGGTGCTCGCCGCGGTGTTGTGGGCCGGTGCCGGCATCGCCGAGGCGCAGGAGCGCCACGGCGCGCCGCCGGTCGCGCCGGCGCCTGCGGAGACGACGGAAGCAGAAGAGAAGCCGACACCGCCGACCCTGCCATTGGTGTTCGGCGACCAGCGCGTGGACGATCGCGCGTTCCACAAGGCCGCCGACCAGGCTTACCGCGATCCGCTGCTCGACCGCCGGCACGTGCAGTCCGGCTGGGAGCGCCGCACCCCCGAAGAGAAACAGCGGGACGAGGACGCGCAGGACGGCGACCGCGCGCTGCTGGCCGGCTTCGGCACGGTGCTGGCCTTCATCGGCGAATGGGGCCTGTGGCTGGTCGTCGGCGTGCTGGTGGTGATGCTGCTGGCGACGGTGCGCTACTGGTGGCCGTGGATGCGCGGCCTGACGCGCGCGCCGGTGGCCGCCCCCGAAGCGCCGCAGACCGAGGCACTGGTGCTGCCGGAGACGCTGCCCGACGACATCGCCACCGCGGCGCGCCGCTTGTGGCGCGACGGCCGTCCGCGCCACGCGCTGGCCCTGCTGTATCGCGCCAGCGTGGACAGCATGAGCCAGCGCGCCGACCTGGTGCTGCCGCCGGGCGCGACCGAAGCCGAATGCCTGCGCGCGTCGCGGCGCATGCCGCTGGCGGAGGACCGGCAGAGCTTCGCGCGCATCGTCCGCACGTGGCAGTACGCCGCCTATGCGGAACGGTTGCCCGGCGATGACGAATTCGATGCGCTGGTCGGCGAGCTGCAGCAGCGCTACGGATGGGCGGCATGACCTCCGCGCGCCGAAACGGCCGGCTGGTGGCCGCGACGCTGGTCGTGGCGGTGGTGCTGCTGGTGCTGGTGGGCCTGTGGTTCCGGCACAGCTTCCACCGTGTCGAGAAGACGCTGTACCTGCCGCCCTCCGGCGAGGCCGCCTACAACCCGTTGTATGCGTTGGCCAAAACGCTGGAAGCCGACGGCGTGAAGGTCAACGCGCGCCAGCGCCTGATGCTGGACGACAACGCCCTGGCGCCGGGCGACACGCTGCTGCTGTTCAACGATCCGCGCGCGCTGTCGCCGCCCGAAGCCGAGCGCCTGCTGGCGTGGGTGGAGGACGGCGGTCACCTGCTGATCCGCACGCCGGTGTATTCGCCCGGCGAGGACATCGCCGGCCCCAATGCGCCGCAGTCGCAGATGCTGGACCTGCTGTCGGCCTGGCTGGTCGACGAGATGCCATCGTGCGAGGACTTCCAGGTGGAAGGCGAGGACCACCACGTTGAGTTCTGCCGTGGCCGCCGTTTCGCCTTCGAGGACGTGGTGCCCGAACTCGCCTGGGGCGACCTGCAGAACGGCTACGTGTATGCCCGCATCGTGGTGGGCAAGGGCCATGTCGACGTGCTGGCCGACTTCGATTTCCTCGCCAACACCGCCACGCGCGGTCCGCTGCAGGAAGAACTCGACGCCCCGCCGGACGGCGGTCTGCGCGATGGTCCGCACCGCGCGCTGGCGCGGCAGGTGCTGGCGCCCAACTACCGCCAGGGCACCCTGCACCTGGTCTATGCGGCCGAAATGCCATCGCTGTGGCGCACGCTGTTCCTGCGCGGCTGGATGGTGTGGGCGCCGCTGCTGCTGGCGCTGGCGGCGTGGCTGTGGATGCGCATGCAGCGGTTCGGCCCGCCGGTGCCGTCGCCGGCCGGCGAGCGCCGTTCGCTGCTCGAGCACGTGCGCGCCAGCGGCGAACATCTCTACCGCTACGGCCGTGGCGTGATGCTGTACTCGGCGGTGCGCGCGGCCTTCCTCGCGCGCCTGCGCCGCCGCGATCCGGTCGCCGCCGCGCTGACCGGCGAGCCGCAGGTCGCCGCCATCGCCGAGCGCACCGGCCAGCCGGCCGAACGCATCCGCACCGCCCTCCATGTTCCTGCCTCGCACGACCGGCAGGCTTTCCGCGACCGCATCGCCCTGTTGATCCAACTGAGAAACCGCCTATGAACGACGAGACCGCCGCCGCGCCGCCCGCGCTGCCGCCGACGCCGCGCAACGCCCTGTCCGACCGCGTCGAGGCCGTGCGCGAGGAAGTGTCGCGCGCCTTCATCGGCCAGCCCGACGTGCTGGACCAGATCCTGATCGCGCTGCTTGCCGGCGGCCACGTGCTGATCGAAGGCGTGCCCGGGTTGGGCAAGACGCTGCTGGTGCGCGCGCTGGCGCAGGCGCTGGAGCTGACCTACGCGCGCGTGCAGTTCACCCCCGACCTGATGCCCAGCGACGTCAGCGGCCACGCCGTCTACGACCCGAAGACCGAGAGCTTCCAGATCCGTCGCGGCCCGGTGTTCACCCACATCCTGCTCGCCGATGAGATCAACCGCGCGCCGGCCAAGACCCAGTCCGCGCTGCTGGAAGTGATGCAGGAAGGGCAGGTCACCATCGAAGGCACCTCGTTCCCGCTGTCGCCGCCGTTCATCACCCTGGCCACGCAGAACCCGGTGGAACAGGAAGGCACGTATCCGCTGCCGGAAGCACAGCTGGACCGCTTCCTGCTGAAGGTGCTGATCGACTACCCGTCGGTCGAGGACGAGAAGCGCATGGTCGATGCCATCACCACCGGCCGCACCGCCGCCGACTTCGACCTGTCGCAGGTCAAGCGCGTGCTCGGCGCCGCCGACATCGCCGCGATGCAGCGCGAGACCGCTGCGGTGCGCGTGGACCCGGAAGTGATCGACTACGCCGTGCGCATCGTCGCGGCCACCCGCAAGTGGCCGGGCATCTCGCTGGGCGCGGGGCCTCGCGGCAGCATCGCGCTGGTGCGCGCGGCACGTGCGCAGGCGGTGCTGCAGGGCCGCGACTTCGTCACCCCCGACGACGTGCGCGACATCGCACGGCCGGCCCTGCGCCACCGCATCACGCTGGCGCCCGAACTGCAGATCGAAGGACAGTCGCCGGACGACGCACTGCGTGCGCTGCTGGCGAAAGTGGATGCGCCGCGCAAATGAGCGTCCGCGCTGTCGCATGCGACCTCGTGATTGGCCCCCTCCTCCGCTTGCGGGGGAGGGTTGGGGTGGGGGCGCGCGATCAACATGATGTTGTACGGACTTATCCCTTCTCCGTTTGCCTCCCTCACAGCCTTCCCCCGCAGGCGGGGGAAGGAGCACGCCTATGAGACCTGCGCCGCTGCTGATCCTGTTGATCGCGGGCTGGGGACTGTCCGGCCTGGCGGTGCCGTTCCTCGGCTGGCCGCTGTGGCAGTGGCAGACCGCCGGTGCGGCGTTGCTGGTGCTGGCGGCGCTCGATGCGTGGCGGCTGCGGGGCCGGCCCACGCCGGAGATCGTGCGCGAGGTGCCGGAGGCGCTGCCGCTCGGCATCGAGCGCGACGTCGCGCTGAGCTTCGAGTCGCGCGTGCGGCAGCGGCTGGAGGTGTTCGATCTGCATCCGGGCGCATGGGCATCTTCCGGGCTGCCGCGCACGCTGACGCTGGCGCCGATGTCGGCGACCCGCATCCACTATCGCCTGCGTCCTGCCGTGCGCGGCGATGCGCAGTTCGATGGCGTGCAACTTCGCCTGCGTTCGCCGTTGGCCTTGTGGCGGCAGTCGCGCGTGGCCGGCGCGCCGCAGCGGGTGCGCGTGTATCCGAACTTCGCACCGCTGACACGCTTCGCGCTGTTCAGTGCCGAACAGGCCTCGCGCCTGGTCGGCGCGCACCTGAAGCGGCGTCGCGGCGAAGGCACCGACTTCCACCAGATGCGCGAGTACCGCGTCGGCGACAGCCTGCGCCAGGTCGACTGGAAGGCCACCGCACGCGCGCGCAAGCTGATCTCGCGCGAGTACCAGGACGAGAAGAACCAGCAACTGGTGATGCTGATCGACACCGGCCGCCGGATGATGGCGCGCGAGGACGCGCTGGGCCACTTCGACCACGTGCTCAACGCCTCGCTGGTGGTGTCCTACCTGGCGCTGCGGCAGGGCGACGGCGTGGGCCTGTTCGCCGCCGGCGGCGACAGCCGCTGGGTCGCGCCGCAACGCGGCATGGCCGCCATCGATACGCTGCTGCGCGCCAGCTACGACCTGCAGCCGCGCCCGGTGGCCACCGATTACCTGGCAGCGGCCACCGAGCTCAGCCTGCGCCAGCGCCGCCGCGCGCTGGTGATGCTGGTTACCAACGTGCGCGACGAGGACATCGACGATTTGCTCGCGGCGGTGCGCCTTCTGCAGAAGCGGCACCTGGTCTGCGTGGCCAGCCTGCGCGAGACCTCGCTGGACGATGCGCTGGATGGCGAGGTGCGCGACCTGCAGGGGGCGATCCATGCCGGTGCGGTCGCGCGCTACCTGGAACAGCGCACCGCCGCGCACGATGCCCTGCGCAGCCACCGCGTGATGGTGCTGGACGTCACCGCCGACGAACTGCCGGCCGCGCTTGTGGAGCGCTATCTGGCGGTGAAGCGCGACGGCCTGTTGTAGTGGTGAGTATGCGCCGCACCTTTTCTTATGCCGCGTTTCGATTCCGGATCTGCGCACGCTGCGAATCTCAGACGCATCGATGTCCAGGCTACGGAGGTTTCTCCGAAGTTAGAACTGCGCTGCATATTCAAGCTCACTAATCAATTCAGATCGCAACCATGTCGCCGCGTGGTGCCTTCTGTGTGTGGCTTAGCGACCATGGCATATCCTTACTTCTGGTAGCAGGTCCTGGGCGTGGCAGCCACCAAAGTCTTGAGCTGGCCTTGCGACTATGGGCTGTCCAGTAGTGGAAACAGAAGCGCAATCAGTATCTGAAGTCGTAGATACAGACGACTCAAGACCTCTGTGTGCATCTCTGGCGTCACGATTTAAAAAGCTTATTTGCGGTATCCAGTTAGGATCGATGACCAGATTCGGGTAGATTTGGCTCGGCCAACAGCACGCTTCTATGAGCATGCTCCCAGCTGTCTCTGCATTCATGGGGGTTTGTATTGCGGCGCATGCCGACAAAGAACTCAAGATCGTTCCGTAAGGTGGGAATGATCCACTCGCATTCCAAAGAAGTCAAAGCCAGATCACACAATCTTGTCATTAGAAGCGCGAACGAGTCTGGAGTGAACGACCAGCAATGGACATCGTGATAGGCCCCATTCTCTTCGGCGTCACGCGCGATTGCGAACGCACTTTCGTCGGTATACGTTCGCTTCAGTGAGGACGCATCGATCCGACCGTGCCATGCTTCTGCGCAATCGATATCGGCGGCACTGAGTGTGAAGTCCAGAATGCGGGAGGCGCTCGGCGCGCGCCGTTTCCGCAGGTACTCGACGAGGCAATCGGCTAGTGTGGTAGTCGCCCTCAAGTAGTCGAAGGTGTAGCGCTTGTCGGGGATTGCAAGACGAACCAAGCCGCCAGAGACCAGCGTCGCCTCTACTTCTTGCAGCCACGCAATTAGGTCAGGAACATGCTCGATGACATGCGAAGCTACAAGATAGTTCGCGCCAGACCAGTTCTCGCCGCGAGCATACGCGGCTGCGGCGATCGACGCGGTGAGTGTATGATCGCCCCACACGGCATCTACGTGTAGCCGAGCAATGTCGATACGCGTATCCGCCGACCATCGGCGACGTAACTCTTCTGTGTTACAATGATCGACATACCAGACCGTTGCATTGCTTTTTCCGACCAGTGGTTTATCCAGCGGCCCTACCTCGATGCCTATCATCGAGTTGAGTTCGATTCCCTGCAGCATCTTTTCGCGTCGGTTCATAGCGTCAGCCCTCTAGCTTTCACCTATTCGTAAGACAGGTTGAAGCAGACCCCCCCCCCGCCTGCAACTCAGGTCCTTGGGCATTGCATGGCTTTGCAGGCACCCCAAGTCGGCATGAACAAATCCGCAGCGAAAGCGACGCTCGGCAGCATAGCGAAAGCGTAGAACAATCTCATCATTCAGCTCAATGGCGAGTAACAGTTCATAGTGTTGCTGACCCTCCAGGCCTGCTACACCCCCATCACGCCACGCAGCAGGGTGGTGAGCAGCATCAGTGCCGCGCCGGCCAGCGCCAGTTTGCGTCCGGGTGCTGCAGGCGCCCACATCGCCAGCATCGCGACGCCGGCCACGCAGGCCAGCAGGTCGGGAAGCTGGTAGCCGAGCATGGTCAGCAGTTGGGTAAGGAATCCGTCCATCTATACTCTTTGAATCCAAGTGGGCGGTGTAGCCAGACCCCACATCCGTGTGGTTCCCACGAATCATGGGGAAACATCCTTTCAGGATGATCTGCTCGAAATCCGCTTGGCGCTTCGACGAACGCCTATAGGCACCGCGTTTGTCAGAGAGCGCCCGCGCAAGTGCGGGCGCTCGAGCAGGGCCGATGAGGGGTCAGGGTTCCAGCGGGTCAGCTGAACTTCCGAGTGAAATGCAGTTTCCTCCTTGAGAATTGCAGTACCAGAGATCTCCGTTGCTATCTACGAAAGCGTATCCGCCGCCTTCAGGAAGGTTCGGCGGCGGCGGTGGCGGCGGTGAAGACGGGCCGTCGGCCAGCGCCAAGATCGGGGAAATCGATAATGCTCCAAGCAATGCAACTTTCATCAGCAATTTCATGACTAGCTTCCTTGTGCTCATGTGTCACGGCTCGTGACGAAGAGAAATATAAGCACAGCGGAGACTGGGTACTAGTGGATTTCGCTAGATTCGGCGAGGTAAATAGATTTAGTGATTGCGTTGCAGCCTCTCGTTAGAGCGTGCTCGCTTAAGCCAATTTTGATTGACCGTGATGTTTGTACGACCTACGCTCAATCCGCCGTCACCAGCACCTTGTCCCTGTCGCGCAAGGCGGTATAGACCGCATCCGTCTCCGGACGCACGCCATGCCACTGCTCGAACGCTTCGGCGGCCTGTTCCACCAGCATGCCCAGTCCGTCCACCGCGTCGTGGCAGCCGGCCGTACGGGCCCAGGCGAGGAACGGGATCGCCGCCTCGCCATAGTTGAGGTCCACCGCCAGCGTGCGCGGCGAGGCGAGGGTGAAGGGCAGGGTGAATGCGCTCTGGTCCTGGCGCGCCGCCGAGGTGGCGTTGACGATCAGCGAGAAGTCGCCGAGGTTGCGCAGGTCGTCCCAGTAGCGCGAATGCGCGCGATCCGGTTCGCCCAGTGCATCGGCCAGCGCATCGGCGCGGTCGGCGGTGCGGTTGACGATGATCAGTTCGCTGATGCCGGCATCGAGCAGCGCGGGCGCCACGCCGCGCGCGGCGCCCCCGGCCCCGAGCAGCAGCGCACGGCGACCGCGCAGGTCCAGGCCGTGGCGCTCGGTGAGGTCGCGCACCAGGCCGACGCCGTCGGTGTTGTCGCCATGCCACTGGCCGTCGTTACGGGTCAGCGTATTCACCGCCCCGGCGCGCCGCGCACGGTCGCTGGCCTTCGCGCAGATCGCGAAGGCGGCTTCCTTCAACGGCAGGGTGACGTTCGCACCGGCACCGCCCTCGCCGGCGAAACGGTCGAGCGTGGCCACGAAGTCGTGCGGGGCCGTGTCGATGGTGGTGTACTCCAGCGCGATGCCGACCTGCTGCGCGAAGGCCGCATGGATGCGCGGCGACAGCGAGTGGGTGACGGGATGGCCGAAGACGGCGTAACGATGGTGGGTCATGGCGCGGTCCCTGTCTTCAGTCGTTGTCCGCAGTCTACGCGCGCGCGCCCCGCCTTGACAGGCGCTGCGGCGCGCTGCACTGTGCCGCCGCCGAAGGGGGTGAGCCAGGGAACAAGGCGACAGGCAGGCCGGGCTGGGGAGTCCGTCCGCCTTCCATCGAACTCTGCCACTGCGAGGATGCGCGTCGACCGTAGACGGAGCGACGCTGCGTCGGCGCACGCTCACCCGTCGGCATCGCCATCCACCCCGCCGGTACCGCAAGGACGCGGGGATTCCACATGACCGAAAGGGAGACCACCATGAAGCCGTTGTTCCGTTGCCTGCCGCTCGCGCTGGCGGCCTTTGCCCTGCACGCCCAGGCGCAGTCCATCTCGCCGGCGTACGAAGCCTTCCGCAAGAAGGAAGCCCCGCAGCCCGCGCCCACCCAGCCCGCGACGCCGCCCGCCCAGCAGGCGGCCCCGGCCGCAGCACAGGCACCCGCGCCGACGTACGCGGCTCCCGCACCTGCGCCCTACGTCGCCCCTGCACCCGCAAGGGAAGCGCAGGCGAACGGCGGCTTCTTCGTCGGTGCGCAGGTGGGCCAGGGCTGGATCTATGAGGACGTCGAACAGGACGCCGTGGCCGTCAATGCCGGCTACCGCTGGCAGGCCGGTCCGTGGGCGCAGGTCGGTGTGGAGCTCTCGGGCGGCCGGCTGGACGAGACGACAGAAGGTGACTTGCGTTTCGCGAAGGCGACCTACAAGGCGATCGGTGCCAACGCCCGCATGAACTTCGGCGACAGCCCGTGGTTCGCCACCGTGCGCGGCGGATACTTCGACGCCGAGGTCGACGGTGCCGACGAGGAGTTCGACGCCGACGGCGGCTATGCGGGTGTGGCGATCGGCGTTGACATCAACCGCCATTTCAACATCAGCCTGGGCTACACCGCTTTCGTCTACGCGGACGACTACACGTACGACGACTGCGATGACGCTCTCGATTGCGACTTCAACCGTGCCGACACGGTGATGTTGGGCGTCGAAGCCCGCTTCTGATGCCGGAACGGAAACGGGAGCCGACAGGCTCCCGTTTTTCCTGAGCCACCGAGCTCACGCCGCATCGTCATGCCACGCATCACGGATGACGACAGCAGGCGGGTCAGCCCTCACGCAACCAGCGCGCCGCATCCAGCGCGAAGTAGGTCAGCACGCCGTCGGCGCCGGCGCGCTTGAACGCGGTGAGCGCTTCCAGCGCGCAGGCCTTCTCGTCCAGCCAGCCGTTGGCGGCGGCGGCCTTGATCATCGCGTACTCGCCGCTGACCTGGTAGGCGAAGGTCGGCACGCCGAATTCGTCCTTCACCCGGCGGATCACGTCCAGATACGGCAAGCCCGGCTTGACCATCACCATGTCCGCGCCTTCCTCCAGGTCCAGCGCGATCTCGTGCAGCGCTTCGTTGGAATTGGCCGGGTCCATCTGGTAGTTGAACTTGTTGCCCTTGCCCAGGTTGCCGGCGCTGCCCACCGCACTGCGGAACGGGCCGTAGAACGCGCTGGCGTACTTGGCGGCGTACGACATGATGCGGGTGTTGATGTGGCCGGCCATCTCCAGCGCTTCGCGGATCGCGCCGATGCGGCCGTCCATCATGTCGCTGGGCGACAGGATGTCCACGCCCGCCGCGGCATGCGCCAGCGACTGCTTCACCAGCGCTTCGATGGTCTCGTCGTTGAGGATGTAGCCGGTGTCGTCGATCAGGCCGTCCTGGCCGTGGGTGGTGTACGGGTCCAGTGCCTGGTCGCTCATCACGCCGAGTTCGGGGAAGCGCGACTTCAGCGCGCGGATCGCGCGCGGGATGATGCCGTCCTCGTCCCAGGCGATGCGGCCGTCGGCGGTCTTCGCCGCCGGATCGGGCACGCCGAACAGGTCCAGCACCGGCACGCCCAGTTCCAGCGCCTGCTCGCCCACGCGCAGCAGTTCGTCGATCGACAGCCGTTCCACGCCCGGCATCGACGCCACGGGTGCGCGACCCTTTTCCTCGTGCACGAACACGGGGTAGATCAGGTCGTTGGTGGTCAGTACGTGCTCGCGCATCAGGCGACGGGAAAACTCGTCGCGGCGCATGCGGCGCGGGCGGGTATGGGGATAGGCCATCACGGGCTCCTGGCAGAGCGGTGAATGATACGCCCGTGGCCGGTGCGGCGGCCTGCGGCGGGCGGTCGCAGTGCGCCACGCGGCGACCGGCCTGGCGTCAGATGAAGCCGCCGCCGATTGACAGGCGGATGATGCCCACCACGATCACGATGCCGTTGAGCAGCAGGCCGGCCTTGGCGCGACCGCGGTTCTCGGTCCGCGTGAACAGGATGCCGATGGCGGCGATGATCGCGCCGACGGCGGCGAACGGGATCAGGAACCAGTTGCCCCATCCCAGCAGCGGAATCAGCGCCAACACCATCCACAGCATCGACACGATGCCCCACAGCAGGCTGATCAGTCCCATCGAACGTACTCCGGCATTGGGCGCGCGAAACGGCGCCTCATGCCATCACTATGTGGTCAGCCGGCAGGCGCTTCAAGCACCGACGCCGTGCATGCCCTCGATCTCCACCAGCAGTTCGCGGCGGCAGACGTCGGCGTGCAGCATCAGCCACGGCACCCGCGTGCCCAGTCGCGCTTCCAGCTGCGCGGCCACGGCATCGGCATCGTCGGCGTCGCTCACGTAGATCTTGAGGCGCGAACTGGCATCCAGGTGCGGCGGCAGCGACGGCGCATGCGCGCGCGCGGCACCGAGCAGGCTGTCGAGGTTGGTCAGGGTTTCGTCGAGCTGCGCGCGCAGGGAGTCGGCGTGCTGCGAGGCATGGCCCACGATGCTGGCCGTGCCGGACAGCAGCAGCGGCACGCGCGGCGACGGCGGCAGCAGGGCGCGCGCGAAGCTGGGCGACTGCGGGCCGTATTCGCGCGGATAGCGGTAGGCGCTCACCTGGCGGGGATTTTCCAGCGGCAGGCCGGGTTCGCGGGCGGCCAGCCAGTACACCTGCAGCACGCGACGGCCGTCGTGGCTGCCGATCGCGGTGGCGGCCGGCAGCAGGCGCGTATCGATATCGCCCAGCCCCTGTACACGGCCGACGCAGAACTGCCGGTAGCGTTCGGCATCGCCTTCACCGTCGGTGATGGCGTCGAAGTAGTTCCAGATGCGCAACAGGTACGGATAGCCGCTGTCCCGCCAGAATGCCGCCATCGCCGCGTAAGCATGGGCGCTGGCGTGCAGGATGCCGCCCTCGGGCTCCTCCCACTCCACCACGCCGAACATCAGGGCGCCGTCGTGGCTGTAGCGCACCGCGCCGTCGCGTCCGGTCGTGACCGGCCCGCTCGCGCGCCAGACTTCGTAGGGCGCGGCGGCTTCCCGCAGCGGCGACAGCGGTACGCGCAGGTAGCGCGGATCGTCGATGCTGGCGGTCGCCGGCGCCAGCGCGCCGAAACCCAACACGGCCAGGGTCTCCGGCAGGCCCAGCAGCGCCTGCGGTGTCGGTGCATGGATGTAGTCGACGGCCAGCCGCTGCGGGGCGGGTGGCTGGTCGGGGGCGGAGCTCATCGTGCGGGAAACAGGGGCATGTCGGGGCGAAATGATAACCCGCCCACCCCGTCACGCCGGCCGGGCGCAGGCTGTGCCAACATTCAGGCCTTGCGGCGGAAGATCGCCAGCATTCCCAGGGAGAAGCCGTCATGACGTTCCGCACCGTTCCCGTCGTGTTCGCCATGTTGCTGGCCGCCGGGTGCGCCAGCAGTTCCAAGGTCATGCTGGGGCAGGCGCGCCCCGCCCTCGATCCATCGCAGGTCCAGGTCTACCGCACCGCACCGGCGGGATCACTGGAAATCGCGCAGCTGGAATCGAAGAGCGCGGTCGGTTTCGGCACCCAGGGCCAGACCGATGCCGCCGTGGCCCGCCTCAAGCGCGAAGCCGCCGCCCTCGGCGCCAATGGCGTGGTGTTGATCGGCGTGGGCTCCAGCGGCTCCCCGGTCGGCATGTCGGTGGGCGCCGGCAGCTACGGCCGCCACTCCGGTGGTGGCCTCAGCATGGGCATCCCCACCACGCAGAAGCAGGCGGCCGGCGTGGCGATCTACGTGCCGCCCGGCACGGCGGTGGAGCCGGGGCTGGTGGTTCCGGATCCCGCCGCGAAGCCGTAAGGCTGTCCAGGGATGACAAGCGCGAAGGCGGCCGATGGCCGCCTTCGCCGTTGAGGGATCAGGGCGAGGCGGTCGCTGCGTGGTCTTCCAGCACGATCCGCTCGCCGCCGTCCACGTTCACTGCCAGCGTCTCGTAGCGCCATTCGCCGGCGCGCTTCTCAGCCACGACGTAGAGCGTGCCGTCGGCGCGCGGGCCGTCGAGGGGAATCGCCAGGTCGGCTTCGCCGCTGGCTCCGCTGGTGCTGATGTTTCCCTGTACGAACCAGCCCGCACGGATCGGTTCGCCGAGCGCGGCGATGACGGCAGGGTCGGACTGCGCCCGCGTGAGGGCTTGCTGATAGGCGCCCGAGGACTTGATCGCCCCCAGCAGCAGCGCCACGCCGCCGAGGGCGAGCGCAACGAACATCGCCAGCAGCAGCGCGCCCAGCACCGGCACGCACCACTTCCAGTTGCGTTGCCACCAGCCGGGTTGGGCGGGGACGTGCGTCGACATGCGAGGGCTCCGGATCGGGTCAGGGCTTCAGGCAGCGGGCGAAGAAATCCTCGGTCAGCCGGTAACGGTGCAGCAGGTCGCTGCCGCGCAGGCCGTGCTTGGCGCCGGGGTAGGTCATCAGCTCGAACGGGGTGCCGCGCTTCTGCAGGTCGCTCATCAACTGCGTGGAATTGGTGAACAGCACGTTGTCGTCGGCCATGCCGTGGATCAGCAGCAGCTTCGAGCGCAGGCCCGCCAGGTGGGTGAACACGCTGGCTTCGCGGTAGCCGGCCTCGTTCGCCTTCGGCAGATCCATGTAGCGTTCGGTGTAGTGGGTGTCGTACAGCGCCCAGTCGGTCACCGGCGCGCCCGCCACGCCGCAGGCGTACGCCTCGCTGTGTTTGGCCAGCAGCATCAGCGTCATGTAGCCGCCGTTCGACCAGCCATGCACGCCGATGCGCGCCGGGTCGACGAACGACTGCGTCTTCAACCACGCCACGCCGCGCAGCTGGTCGTCCACTTCCACCGTGCCCTGTCTGCCGTACAGCGCGCCACCGAAGGCCGCGCCGCGACGCGGTGTGCCGCGGTTGTCCAGCGAGAACACCACGTAGCCCTGCTGCGCCAGGTACTGGTTGAAGAAGGCATCGCTGCGCCCCGGCCAGGCGCGGGTGACGGTCTGTGCGGCGGGACCGCCATAGACGAAGACCACCACCGGATACTTCTTCTTCGGATCGAAATGGGCGGGTTTGATCAGGCTGTAGTGCAGCGGCGTGGTGCCGTCCGCCGCGGTCAGCGTGCCGAACGTGGTCGGCTGATGTGCAGTGAGATACTTGGCATACGGATGCCCGGCCTCTGCAGCGTCGTTCTCGAGCAGCGTCGCGAGCTTCGTGCCATCGGCCTTGAACAGTTCGATCTGCGGCAACACGGTGTCGCTGGACCAGCTGTCGACATAGACGCTGGCGTTGCGGGCGAAGCTGATGGCGTGCACGCCGGGCGCCTGGGTCAGTCGGCGCGATTCGCCGCCGCCCAGCGGAACCGCATAGGCGTGCGCCTCGGTGGCGCCGTCGCGGGTGCCGCTGACGTAGGCCAGGCCCTTGTCTTCGTCCACGGCCAGCAGGCTGTCCACCACCCAGTCGCCATGGGTCAGCTGCGACAGCGACGCCCCTTCCTCGGACACGAGGTACAGATGCTCGAAGCCATGGCGCTCCGACGACCACAGGAAACGCCCGTCCTTCAGGAAGCGCAGGTCGTTGTGCAGCGGCACCCAGGTCTTCGACGTCTCGGTGACCAGCGTGCGCTGCGTGCCGGTGGCCAGCGTGGTCTCGATCAGGTCGAGTGTCTTCTGGTCGCGCGACTGGCGCTGGAAGGTCAGGCGCTGCGGATCACGCCAATCCACGCGGGCCAGGTAGATGTCCTGCTCCGCGCCCAGGCCGATCCAGCGCGGCGTCGCCCCCGCCTTCGGCGCAATCACGCCCAGCTGCACCCGCACGTTGTCGTCGCCGGCCGCCGGATAACGCTGTTCGATCACTTCGGTGCGGTCGGGATACACCTCGTAGCGCTTCACCAGCGGCACGGGCGTTTCGTCGATGCGGGCGAAGGCGATGGCTGCATCGTCCGGTGCCCACCAGTAACCGGTGTGGCGGTCCATCTCCTCGTCGGCGACGAACTCGGCCACGCCGTTGCCGATGGTGGCGCTGCCATCGCGCGTGAGCTGCGCTTCCTTCCCGCTGGCCAGATCGATGACCCACAGGTTGCGCTCGCGGATGAAGCTGACGAAGCCGCCCTTCGGCGAGATCTTGGGATCGGTGGCGAAGCCGCCGCCGTCCGTCAGCTTGCGCACCGCGTCCTTGCCGGCCTTGGACAGGTCGTAGAAATACAGCTCACCGCCGAGCGGGAACAGCAGCGCTTTCCCATCCGGCGACCACTGGTAGTCGACGATGCCGGACAGCGCGGCGATGCGCTGGCGTTCGCGGCGCGCCTTCTCCTCGTCGCTCAGCACCTCTTCGCCGGGCAGCACCACCGACGAATCCACCAGCAGACGCGTCTGCCCGCTGGCGATGTCGTACTCCCACAGGTCCAGCCGGTTGCGGTCGCTGTCCTTGCCGCGCAGGAAGGTCACCCGCGAGCCGTCCGGCGCCACCTGCGGCTTGGTCAGCGTGGGGCCGGACAGCGGTGCGCTGCCGGTGATCGCTTCCAGCGTGAGTTTGTCGGCGTGGGCGGGCAGGGCGGCGGTGAGGGTCATCAGGGCGAACAGGGCAAGGCGCATCGGATTTCTCGGGCGGCGGGGCCGGTCAGGCCCGGATTATTGCACCCGGGCGTAGCGTGCGCTGCGCGCACGACCTGGGGGTCCCACACCGCGCGTCGTACGCATGTCGCGTGATGTAGGGGTCAGGCGATCGTGCGCATAGCGCACGCTACCGGCCGAACAGGTGCTTGCGTTCTTCGTCGGTCAGCGGTTTGCCGGCATCGGGATTGACCTGCGTCTTCAGCGCATACGCACGTTGCACGGCCGGGCGCGCGGCGATCTCCGCGTGCCAGCGCTGCAGGGCGGGGTAGGGCGACATGTCCAGCGGCGCCTTGTCGTAGGCGTTGACCCACGGATGGATCGCCATGTCGGCGATGCTGTAATCCTCGCCGGCCACGTACGCATGCTTCGTCAGCTGCCCATCCAGCACGCCAAGCAGGCGCTGCACTTCGCGGGTGTAACGGTCGATGGCGTAGGGGATCTTCTCCGGCGCGTACACGGTGAAGTGGCCGTACTGCCCGCTCATCGGGCCCAGGCCGGCCATCTGCCACATCAGCCACTGGTTCACCGCCACTTTCTGCCGGGTGTCGCTGCCGAAGAAGCGGCCGGTCTTGTTGGCCAGGTACAGCAGGATGGCACCGGACTCGAACACGCTGATCGGCTCGCCGCCGTCGGCGGGGGCGTGGTCGATGATGGCCGGCATCTTGTTGTTGGGCGAGAACGCCAGGTAGTCGGGCTTGAACTGGTCGCCCTTGCCGATGTTCACCGGCACGATGCGGTAGTCCAGCCTGGCGCCGGCCTCCGCCAGTTCTTCCAGCAGCAGCGTGATCTTGTGGCCGTTCGGGGTGGGCCAGTAATAAAGGTCGATCATGGGGAATTCCGCAGGAGGGGGAGGCCTTCGAGTCTAGCCGTCCGTGCGGACTTGGCAGCGTCAAGATCCGCCGCTACCCTGCCGCATCCTTGGAAAACACTGTTCCCATGACGCTTCCGCCCAGCCCTCGCCCCAACTTCCTGCCCAACCTGATCTTTGCGTCGCGCTGGCTGCAGCTGCCGCTGTACCTGGGCCTGATCGTGGCGCAGTGCGTCTACGTGTTCCTGTTCGGCAAGGAGCTGTGGCACCTGATTCATCGCGCGCCGGGTCTGGGCGAGCAGGAAATCATGCTGATCGTGCTCGGCCTGATCGACGTGGTGATGATCTCCAACCTGCTGGTCATGGTGATCGTCGGCGGCTATGAGACCTTCGTATCCCGGCTGCGGCTGGAAGGCCACCCGGACCAGCCGGAATGGTTGAGCCACGTCAATGCGTCCGTGCTGAAGGTGAAGCTGGCGATGGCGATCATCGGCATCTCGTCGATCCACCTGCTGAAAACCTTCATCGCGGCGGGCGCCTTGAATGGCCTTCCGTTCTGCACGCCTGCGCAACTGGCTCAAATGAAGGCGGAGATGGCCATCACCAGCACGCAGTGCACGCAGCTGACACCGGACGGCGTGCTCTGGCAAACCATCATCCACTGCGTCTTCATCCTGTCGGCGATTGGCATTGCCTGGACGGACAAGCTGATGAATGGCGGCGCACCCGCCAAACACGCTGCGCACTGATCCCGTGACGGCCGAGCTGCTCATCCGCGACGCGGTCGATGCCGACATCGCGGCCATCGTCGCCCTGAACACGTCCGAGGTCCGCCACACCAGTCCGATGGATGAGTACAGGGCGCGCCAGCTGGCGTCCCTGTCGGCCTACCTCCGCGTGGCGGAACTGGACGGCCGCGTCGTCGCCTTCCTGCTGGCGATGCGCGCAGGCGCGGACTACCGCAACGACAACTTCGGCTGGTTCGCCGCCCGCTTCCCGGACTTCCTCTACGTGGACCGCATCGTCGTGGACGCGTCGGTGCAGGGGCACCGGCTGGGCTCGGCGCTGTACGGCGACCTGTTCGCGTTCGCCAGCGAAGCGGGCATCCCGCGCATCACCTGCGAGTTCAACGTGGTGCCGCCGAACGAGCCCTCGCGGCTGTTCCACGCCCGCCACGGCTTTGTCGAAGCCGGCCGCCAGTGGCTGGACGACGGCCGCAAGCAGGTCTCGATGCAGGTCGCCGAGCGGGGCTGAACAGGCCGCGTCTCAGGGTGTGGGCCGCCGCAGGCCGTAAAATGCGCGGATGGATGTCTCCCACCTGCTCGACGATCTGAATCCCGCCCAGCGCGACGCCGTCTCCGCCGAACCCGGGCACTACCTGGTGCTGGCCGGCGCCGGCTCCGGCAAGACCCGCGTGCTGACCCACCGCATCGCCTGGCTCAACGAAGTCCATGGCGTGCCGACCCACGGCATTCTCGCGGTGACCTTCACCAACAAGGCCGCCGGCGAGATGCGCGCGCGCGCCGACGTGCAGCTGCGCAACGGCAGCCGCGGCATGTGGATCGGCACCTTCCATGGCCTGGCCCATCGCTTGCTGCGCCTGCACTGGCAGGAAGCGAAGCTGCCCGAGACCTTCCAGGTGCTGGACAGCGACGACCAGCAGCGGCTGGTCAAGCGCGTGGTGCAGGCGATGGAGCTGGACGAGGGCAAGTACCCGCCCAAGCAGCTCACCTGGTGGATCAACGAGCAGAAGGACGAAGGGCGCCGGCCCGAGCACATCCAGCCGGCACCGAACGACGACTGGCTGGACGTGCGCCGGCAGGTCTACGCCGGCTACCAGGAGCGCTGCGACCGCGCCGGCCTGGTCGACTTCGCCGAGCTGCTGCTGCGCGCGCACGAAGTGTTGCGCGACACGCCGGCGCTGCTGGCGCACTACCGCACGCGTTTCCGGCAGATCCTGGTGGACGAGTTCCAGGACACCAATGCCATCCAGTACGCCTTCGTGCGCGTGCTGGCCGGCGACACCGGGCATGTCTTCGTGGTCGGCGACGACGACCAGAGCATCTACGGCTGGCGTGGAGCGAAGGTCGAGAACATGCAGCAGTTCCTGCGCGACTACCCGGCCGCGCGGACCATCCGGCTGGAGCAGAACTACCGATCCAGCGCCAACATCCTGGGTGCCGCCAACGCGGTGATCGCGCACAACCCGGGCCGCATCGGCAAGCAGCTGTGGACCGACACCGGCGACGGCGAGCCGATCGACCTGTACGCCGCCTACAACGAGATGGACGAGGCGCGCTTCGTCGTCGAACGCATCCGCCAGTGGGTGCGCGACGGCGGTAGCCTGGGCGATGCCGCCATCCTCTACCGCAGCAACGCGCAGTCGCGGGCCTTTGAAGAGGCGCTGCTGTCCGAGCAGGTGCCGTACCGCGTGTATGGCGGCATGCGCTTCTTCGAGCGTGCGGAAATCAAGGACGCGCTCGCATATCTACGTTTGATGGCCAACCGCGCCGATGACGCCGCGTTCGAGCGCGTGGTCAACACGCCGACGCGCGGCATCGGCGAGCGCACGCTGGACGAAGTACGCCGGCTGGCGCGTGGTGCCCGCGTGTCGCTGTGGGGCGCGGCCTCGCTGGCGGCACAAGGCACGGAGCTGGCCGGGCGCGCGCGCAATGCGCTGGCCGCGTTCGCCGCATTGGTCGACCAGCTGGCCGAGGAAACCGCCGAGATGACGCTGGCCGAACGCGTCGACCACGTGCTTGCGCGCTCCGGCCTGCGCGAGCACTGGGCGCGCGAGAGTCGCGGCGGGCTGGATTCCGAATCGCGCACCGAGAACCTCGACGAACTGGTGTCGGTGGCCTCGCGCTTCGTGCGCCGCGAGGACATCGCGGCCGAGGAGGACGGCCAGGAAGGCATGAGCGAACTGGTCGCGTTCCTTTCCTATGCGGCGCTGGAAGCCGGTGAAGGCCAGGTCGAGGCCGGCGAGGACGGCGTGCAGCTGATGACGCTGCACTCGGCCAAGGGCCTGGAGTTTCCTCTGGTGTTCCTGGCCGGGCTGGAGGAGGGACTGTTCCCCAGCAACCGCTCGCTGGACGAGAGCGGGCGGCTGGAGGAAGAGCGGCGGCTTGCCTACGTCGGCATCACCCGCGCGCGGCAGAAGCTGGTGCTGAGCTATGCCGAAGCGCGCCGCCTGCACGGGCAGGACATGTACGGCATCCCGTCGCGCTTCCTGCGCGAGATTCCCGCCACCCTGCTCAACGAGGTGCGGCCGCGCGTGCAGGTCAGCCGGCCGGCCTCCGGCTTCGCCACGCGGGTGACGCCCGGCCATGCCAGCCTGGAAACGCCGGGCCTCAAGCTGGGCCAGACCGTCACCCACGCCAAGTTCGGTGCCGGCGTGGTGACCGATTACGAGGGCAGCGGCGCGCATGCGCGCGTGCAGGTCAACTTCGACAGCGAAGGCAGCAAGTGGCTGGTGATGGCCTACGCGAACCTGCAGGCGGTATAGCCGGCGCAATTGATCCAGATCACGGCGCCGTAAGCCCGCCGGGCGTGTAATGGCCGCACCCCAAGCTCATGAGGTGCGGCATGTACCGGCATATCCTGATGGCGACCGATGGCTCCGAGCGGGCCAGCAAGGGCGTGCAGCACGGCCTGGCCCTGGCCGGCAGCCTGCAGGCCAGGGCGACGGTGCTGACCGTCAGCGAGCCCATCAGCACGGGCTTCGACGATGCGCTGGGCTGGAGCGCGGTGGCGACGTCGCTGCCCGATTTCCAGAAGGCGCGCGAGGATGCCGCGCGCAAGGTGCTCGATGCCGTCACCGCGCAGGCGCAGCAGGCCGGCGTGACGCCGCAGCTGCTGCATGTGGCCGACCGTTACGCGGCCGAGGCCATCGTCGACACCGCCGAACGCGAGGGCTGCGACCTGATCGTGATGGCGTCGCACGGGCGGCGCGCACTGGGCCACCTGCTGCTGGGCAGCCAGACCAGCGAAGTGCTGGCGCGCTGCGGCGTGCCGGTGCTGGTGATCCGCTGAACGCGGCAGCTCACCAGCCGTAGAGCTTCCAGTACACCGGCGAGACGTCGCTGTTGTCCTTGCTCTTGTCCAGGCGGCCGTCGCCGTCGGAGTCGTACAGGTAATACGGCGCACCGCGCGCGGGCGTGACCTTGACCATGCGCAGGTTGCCGGCCACGCGGTATTCCTCGATGGTGTCGCCGTTCTTCTCCGTGCGCACCGCGACCTGCGCGTTGGCCAGATCCATGTCGGCGGGATTGCCGCCGGTCGAGGCGCAACCGGCCATCGCCAACAGGAAGGACAACGGCAGGGCAAGGGTCGTCATGCGGTTCATGGTGGCGTCCGGTCGGGGGAATGACGGCCCGATTATGCCCCCAATGCGACGCGGCGCGCGTGACGCCGCGCGCAGGAGCGGGGCGTAGAATGCCGGCATGACACGACTCGTATTGATCGACGGCTCCAGCTACCTGTTCCGCGCATTCCACGCGCTGCCTCCGCTGACCAATGCGCAGGGCGAGCCCACCGGCGCGCTGTTCGGCGTGGTCAACATGCTGCGCGCCACGCTGAAGGAGCGGCCGGATTTCGTCGCGTTCGTCCTCGATGCCAGCGGCCCCACGTTCCGCGACGAACTCTATCCCGACTACAAGGCCAACCGGCCACCGATGCCGGAAGAGTTGCGCGCGCAGATCGAGCCGATGATCCGCATCGTGCAGGCGCTGGGGTTCCCGTTGTTGCGGGTGGACGGCGTGGAAGCGGACGACGTGATCGGCACGCTCGCGCTGCAGGGCGCAGCGCAGGGCATGGAGGTCACCATCTCCACCAGCGACAAGGACTTCGCACAGCTGGTGCGTCCGGGCATTGCGCTGGTCAACACGATGAGCGGAAGCCGGCTGGATTCGAGCGAGGC
Organism: Pseudoxanthomonas sp. LH2527; assembly: GCF_022539275.1. Classification (NCBI taxonomy): domain Bacteria; kingdom Pseudomonadati; phylum Pseudomonadota; class Gammaproteobacteria; order Lysobacterales; family Lysobacteraceae; genus Pseudoxanthomonas; species Pseudoxanthomonas sp. LH2527. Next base: position 42,459 of record NZ_JAKZBW010000034.1, read on the forward strand.
CGTGATCGAGAAGTTCGGCGTGCGCCCCGAGCAGATCGTCGATTACCTGGCCCTGATGGGCGATACCGTCGACAACGTCCCGGGCGTGGAGAAGTGCGGGCCCAAGACCGCCGCCAAGTGGCTGGGCGAGTACGGCACGCTCGATGCGATCCTGGACAAGGCGGGCGAGATCAAGGGCAAGATCGGCGACAACCTGCGTGCCGCGCTGCCGCGCCTGCCGCTGAACCGCGAACTGGTGACCATCAAGACCGACGTCGCGCTGGACGGCGGGCCGGAGACGCTGCCGCTGCGCGAACGCCATGTCGACGAGCTGCGCGAGCTGTATGCGCGCTACGGCTTCAACCAGGCACTGAAGGAACTGGAAGGCGGTGCGATCGACGCGTCATCCGTCGCCGAGAAGGAACCCGGCCGCGCGCGCGGCACGGGGCGCGTGTCGTCCGCCGTCACCGATGATGCGCCTCTCGATGCCGCGCTGAGTGTGGCTGGCGAATACGCCGCCGTCACCGAGCCGGCACAGCTCGATGCACTGGTCGCGCAATTGCAGCAGGCGGACGAATTCGCCTTCGACACCGAGACCGACAGCCTCGATCCGATGCGTGCCAACCTGGTGGGCCTGAGCTTTGCCACCGAACCCGGCAAGGCGGTCTACGTACCCGTGGGACACGACTATCCCGGCGCGCCGCCGCAGCTCGACCGCGCAGCGGTCCTGACCGCGCTGGCGCCGGTGCTCGGTGATGCCGGCAAGCGCAAGCTGGGCCAGCATGGCAAATACGATCTGCACATCCTGCGTCGCCATGGCGTGGATGTGCAGGGATATGCCGACGACACGATGCTGGAGAGCTTCGTGTTGAATGCCGGCAGCAACCGCCACGACATGGACAGCCTGGCAAAGCGATTCCTCGGCTACGACACCATCAAGTACGAAGACGTCGCCGGCAAGGGCGCCAAGCAGATCCTGTTCTCGCAGGTCGCCGTCGACGATGCCACCCGTTACGCCGCCGAAGACGCCGACATCACGCTGCGCCTGCATCGCGCGCTGGCGCCGAAGCTGGCGGCCGAGCCCGGCCTGGAAAGCGTCTACCGCGACATCGAGATGCCGCTGGTGCCCGTGCTGGCGCGCATCGAAGCCAACGGCGTGATGATCGACGGCGACGAACTGCGCCGGCAGAGCGCCGACCTGTCCAAGCGCATGCTGGCCGCGCAGCAGAAGGCGACCGAGCTGGCGGGCCGCACCTTCAACCTCGATTCGCCCAAGCAGCTGCAGGCGCTGCTGTTCGACGAACTGAAACTGCCGGCGCTGGTGAAGACGCCCACCGGCCAGCCCAGCACCAACGAAGAAGCGCTGGAAGCCATCGCCGACCAGCACGAGCTGCCGCGGGTGATCCTGGAATACCGCGGGCTGGCGAAGCTGCGCAGCACCTACACCGACAAGCTGCCGGAGATGGTCAACGCCGGCACCGGCCGCGTGCATACCAGCTACCACCAGGCCGGTGCGGCGACCGGACGGCTGTCGTCCACCGATCCCAACCTGCAGAACATCCCGATCCGCACCGACGATGGCCGGCGCATCCGCAAGGCCTTCGTCGCGCCGCCGGGCCGCAAGCTGGTGGCCTGCGACTACTCGCAGATCGAGCTGCGGATCATGGCGCACCTGTCGCAGGACCCCGGTCTGGTGCGCGCGTTCGAATCCGGCGCCGACATCCACAAGGCCACGGCGGCGGAAGTGTTCGGCCGCAAGCTGGAAGACGTCACCGGCAACGAGCGTCGCGCCGCCAAGGCGATCAACTTCGGCCTGATGTACGGCATGAGCGCGTTCGGCCTGGCCCGCCAGCTGGGCATCGCGCGCGGCGAGGCGCAGGACTACATCGCGCTCTACTTCAGCCGCTATCCCGGCGTGCGCGACTACATGGAACGCACCCGCCAGCAGGCGCGCGAGCTGGGCTACGTCGAGACCGTGTTCGGCCGCCGCCTATACCTGGAGTACATCAACAAGGGCACGCAGGGCCAGCGTGCGGGCGCCGAACGCGCGGCGATCAATGCACCCATGCAGGGCACGGCGGCGGACATCATCAAGCGCGCGATGATCGGCGTGGACGCATGGCTGTCGGTGCACCGCGAACGCGCGCTGATGATCCTGCAGGTGCACGACGAACTGGTGTTCGAGGCCGAGGCCGACTTCGTGCCGACCCTGCTGGAGGAGGCGACCGCGCGAATGGCGGCGGCGGCACAACTCAGCGTTCCGCTGGTGGTCGACAGTGGGGTCGGCGACAACTGGGAAGAGGCCCATTGAGCGGGGCTGAAAACGGTTTCCCTTCCGGAACAATCGCTTGCGAAATGTTCGGGAAAATCCTGTCAGGTATATTTGTATACCGACCAGTTCAATAAACTGAATTCCTCCTGAATCTTACGGATTTTTAACCGGAATCTTCACGAACTATCCATGTGCGGAGTGGTCATATAGCCCGTGACAGATGCAACGTCTGTCACTGATCTCTCCCATCCCCTGGAGC
>NZ_JAKZBW010000035.1:0-43479 GCF_022539275.1 Pseudoxanthomonas sp. LH2527
CGGATGCGCCCGCCACGACCGCCCCGCGCATCCCGGAGCAGGTGTCGAATGCGGTCTGGGAAACCGACATGCAGCGCTTCGCCACCGAAGACGCACAGTCGCCGCCCCCGCGCGGGGGCGTGGTGTTCACCGGCAGCTCGTCGATCCGCCTGTGGGAGACCCTGGCGCAGGACTTCCCCGGCGTGCCGGTGATCAACCGCGGCTTCGGCGGGTCGGAACTGCGCGACAGCACGTGGTACGCGGACCGCATGATCGTCCCGTACGCGCCCCGGCAGGTGCTGATCTACGCCGGCGACAACGACATCAATTCGGGCCGCACGCCACAACAGGTGCGCGCGGACTTCATCGCCTTCGTCCAGCGCGTGCGCCGCGACTTGCCGAAGACCAGGATCGGCTACATCAGCACCAAGCCCAGCCCCTCGCGCGCGCACCTGATGCCTGCGCAGCGCGAAGCCAATGCGCTGGTGCAGGCCGAAGCGAAGCGGCTCGGCGTGGACTACATCGACATCTTCACGCCCATGCTGGACGCCAGCGGGCAACCGAACGAGGCGCTGTTCGTCGAGGATCGCCTGCACATGAACGCCGCCGGTTACGACATCTGGCAGCGGGTGATCGCGCCGTACGTGCAGTAGGGCGGCCCTTGCTCTCCCCCAAAAAGAAGAAGCCCGGCATCGCCGGGCTTCTTCCGTTGCAGGACCGCTTGCTCAGAAGCCGCTGACGTTCAGGCGCCCACCGGTGACGGTCTTGTTCTGCAGCGAGGGCGTCGGCACGGTGGCGCCGAGGATGGCGGCCTTGATCTGCGCCGCCGTCGACCCCGGACGCGTGGAGGCGTACAGCGCTGCGCCACCGGTCACATGCGGGGTGGCCATCGAGGTGCCGTTATAGCTGGCATAGCCTGACACCAGACTGCCCTTGGATGCCTTCGGCACGGTCGACCAGATGCCCGAACCCGGCGCGCCCAGGTCCACCGTGGTGCGTCCCCACTGCGAAAAGCTGGAGAGGCCACCGGTATTGGTGGTCGAGGCGACCGCGATGATGTTGGCGTTCGGATAGTTGGACGGATAACTCGCGGTCGCATCGTTGTCGTAGGCATCGTTGCCGGCCGCCGCGATGAACAGGATCTCCGCGTTGCCGGCGCGGGTGATGGCATCCTGCAGCGCCTGCGAGAACCCGCCACCACCCCACGAATTGTTGGTGGCCACGATGTTCAGTCCGTGACGTACCTTCAGGTCGGTGAAATAGTCGATCGCCTTGATCGCGTTGGCGGTGCTGCCACCACGACGGCCGAGGAACTTGCCGCTGATCAGCTTGACGCCGCTCCAGCACACGCCGGCCACGCCCTTGCCGTTGCCTCCCACGCCGGCGATGGTGCCGGCCACGTGGGTACCGTGGTCGTCGTTGGCACCGCCGGAATTGATGTTGTTGGTGTTGCCGTCGAAGTCCCAGCCGCGCACGTCGTCGACGTAGCCATTGCCGTCGTTGTCCACGCCGTCGGCCGGATCGTAGGGGTTGGTCCAGATGTTGGCGGCCAGATCTTCGTGATTGAAGTAGATGCCTTCGTCGATCACGCCGACCACGACGTTGCCGCAACTGGTGTGTCCGGCAGCCCACGCTTCAGACGCCTGCGAACCGTAGGCGTTGGCGGGACTGCCGGCATCGCCGTACATGCCCCACAACGAACCGTTGCTGGCGTAGGTGTCGTTGGAGACCGCATGGTGCTGGTAGGTCCAGTTGGGCTCGGCATACTCGATGGCCGGATCGGCGCTGAGCGCCTGCACGGCGGCAGAAAGATCCACGTTGCCGGGCAGCTTGAGCAGCGCGATTTCGCCGTTGCGGCCGTTGCCGCGGCGTACCGTTTCCAGTTTGTGCGCGCCAAGACCCTGCACCACCGCATCGCGATCGGCCGAGGCCGCGCCGTCGCGGTATTTCACCAGCAGTTCGCCATTGGCGTGCGGCTGCCCTGCCTTCAATCCCTTGATCACCAGGTCGGGCCTGCCACCCGCGCTGGCGGATTGCGTTGCGCCCATCGCCACCAGTGCCACACCCACCCACATCGCCATGCGATTCTTCTTCATAAGCCGATCCGACTCCGAGTCTTGTGATGGCTGCGCAGGACAGCGCAGCGAGTCGAATCTAGCTTGTAATTTTCGTTCTAGATACGGGTTTTCAGCTCACATTTTCATGTGCCGAGCGAGCATCGCGATGATCGCGGGGCTGATAGTCATCACCTCGCACTGTCGCCCGCCGTCTCTCCCGATCTCCGTAACCTGGAGCGACCGAACACCTTCCACTGACCGTCCTTGCCGAGCACTTCGTCGGTGATGTGCAGGGTGTCCGTTTCGAGGCGATAGGTGGTGCGCCCGCGTTCGGTGGCCGCGTCGCCCCACTCGACCGCCAGCGCGTCGGCCTGCGGGGTCGCGGCCAGCGGCAGGACCATGCCGCGGGTGTCGTACCAGTGGCCACGACATGGCGGCGCGCCGCGGCAGAGATAGATCACTTCCGCCGCGAACGACCACTCCCTGCCATCGGCAGCACGCATGCGGTTGCTGAAGGACAGGCGGTGCGCCTTCCCTTCCAGCGCCGGCGCGAAGGTCAAGGCCAGCGTGGCGTCCATGCCGCTGACCTGACCGGTTCCCTGCCAGCGTCTGGCCAGACCCTCCCACACGCTGGCACCGCGCGCCGCCTCCACCACGCCGACCGCGAGCACCATCGCCCACACGCCGCGCGCGATCACGCTGTCATGTCCGCCGCGCGGCACCGGCCGGCTGGTGCAGGCTCAGCACGTTGCCGTCAGGATCGAGGAAGTCCAGCGACAGTCCGCCATCGGGCGATTCGCTGACCGGCACCACGATCTCCACGCCCTTGGCGGCCAGCGCTTCGGCATGGTCGTCGATGCCGCCGTCGAGGCTGAAGACGACGACCGGCGATTCGCCCGCCCGCGCGGGCCGCGGGATGAAGACCAGCGTCAGCTCGCCGACCTCGCCCATCGCCCACGGGCCGTCGTGGCCGTCCAGCGCGTCGATGGGCAGGCCCAGCGTGCCCCGGTAGAAATCCACCGACCGCGCGAGGTCGGAAACAAAGAACACGATGGCGCCTACCTTGCAGTGCGTGAGCATGGGATGTCCTCCTGTGTGATTCCCGTACATGGGTTGCCGCGGGAAGGCGAAGTGTGAGCATCGGCGTCGATCAGGATCAGGTGTCCGTCCGGATCGTGCGTGCCCAGCCCGTCGCCCGCCTGCATGGCGGCCTTCAGGGCACGCCGGGTCAGGCCGAAGGGGATGTCCGCGCTACGTGCCGGATCGCGCAGGTAGGCCAGCGCGATGCCCTCCGCGCGCACCGACGGGGATTGCGCGGCCAGCGCCTTGCGGATGCAGGTCAGGCGCTGGCGGAACGCGGTGGCGGGGATGCGCAGGATCCAGCGGATCTCGTCCGCCGACAGGCCATGCAGCGCCAGCACCGCCAGCCGGCGCGCCGACGGCGGCAGCGTCGCCAGCCATGCGGGCGGTCGCGGGGAAGGCTCCGGCTCGTGGCAGGCGAACGGTTCGATGGCGTCATCGGCCTGCATTCCGGCGAGGGCTTCGCGCCGTCGGCGGCGGACACCCGCACGTGCCGCCATCGCCGCCTGGCGCCGCAGCACCCCCGACAGCCACGGCATATCGTGGCGGCCGGCCAGCACGCCGGCCAGCAGTGTTTCCTGCACCAGGTCGTCCGCCTCGTCGGCACGACGGCACAGGCGAAGCGCCTGCGCACGGAGGGCGCGATGATCGGCCAGGGTCAATGCAGCGGCTTGCTCTCCCGGCGACGCGGTCACTCAGGCGTCCTGGTAGATGGCGGTGCCGCGCGTGCCGTCCGGCCGCACCCAGCCGCGGTACATGCCGCGGGTACTGAGCACCAGCGAGACGTTGCCGTCGGTATCGACCGCGATGGCCCCGCCGTCGCCGCCATGCTGTGGCACTTCGCCCAGGATGACGTCCTCCACCGCGTCGCGCAGGCGGTCGCCGCGGTAGGCCACGCGGGCGGCGATGTCGTGGGCGGCGGCGTTGCGGATGTAGAACTCGCCCCAGCCGCTGCACGACACCGCGCACCGCGCATCGGCCCAGGTGCCCGCCCCGATCACCGGCGAATCGCCCACGCGACCCCAGCGCTTGTTGGTCATGCCGCCGGTCGACGTCGCCGCCGCCACATGCCCGCGGCTGTCCAGCGCCACCGCGCCGACCGTGCCGAAGTACTGGCCGCGCAGGTCGTCGTTGCCATGCCACGCCTGCTGTTCGCGCTGTTGCGCATCGCGCAGCTGGGCACGCCGCGACTCCGTGGAAAACCACCCGTTCGGCACGCGCTCGATGCCCGGTTGCGTATCGGCGAACTGTTCCGCGCCGTCGCCGATCAGGAACACGTGCGGCGAGTCCTCCAGCACGCGCCGCGCCAGCCGCACCGGATGGCGCACCGTCATCAGGCCCGCGACCGCCCCCGCGCGGCGATGGCGCCCGTCCATGATGGCGGCATCCAGCTCATGCCGGCCTTCGGCGGTGAACACCGCGCCGCGCCCGGCGTTGAAGTACGGCGAATCCTCCAGCACGGTCACTGCGGCTTCCACCGCGTCCAGCGCACTGCCACCGGTCGCGAGGATGGCGTGGCCCACGTCGAGGGCGCGGGCGAGTTCGGCGTGGATCGCGGTTTCTACCTCGGGCGCCAGGCTGCCCCGTTCGATCACGCCGGCGCCTCCATGGATGGCCAGGGCAAGGGGCCGGCGGGACGAATGCGGGCTCATGGCGCAGGTCCGGTGTGGGCACAACGGGCGTCCAGCATACTCCCGCCGTTGCGCCGCACCAGCCCCGCCGATCCCCTATTGCGAGCGCAGCGCCTCGATCGGATCGAGCTGCGAAGCCTTGCGGGCCGGGTAGTAGCCGAAGAACAGGCCGGTGGCGATCGAGAAGCCCGCGGCCAGTCCGATCACCTGGCCGTTCAACGCCACCGGCAGCTCGCTGAACTGGCCGACCAGCAGCGCGCCGGCCACACCGATGACGATGCCCAGCACGCCACCGCCCAGCGACAGCAGCATGGCTTCGGCGAGGAACTGCCGGCGTACGTCGCCCGGCCCGGCGCCCACCGCCATGCGCAGGCCGATCTCGCGGATGCGCTCGGTCACCGATACCAGCATGATGTTCATGATGCCGATGCCGCCGACGATCAGCGAAATGGTGGCCACCGCGCCCAGCAGCAGCGACATCAGCTTGGTGGTGGCGGTGCGGGTGGCGACGATTTCCGAGATGTTGCGGACGTTGAAGTCGTCCTCCTCGCCCGGCGCGATCTTGTGCCGCTGGCGCAGCAGCGCTTCCACTTCGCCCTGCACGTAGCTCAGGTCCTTGGCGTCGGCCACGGTCAGCGCGACCTGCTGCACGGCGCCCGGTGGCAGGCCCATCGAGCCCATCAACCGGCGCCGCGCGGTTTCCAGCGGCACCATCATCACGTCGTCCTGGTCCTGGCCGAAACCACCCTGCCCCTTCGGCGCCAGCGTGCCCACCACGGTGAACGGCACGCGGCCCAGGCGCACGGTCTGGCCCACGCCGCTGTCCTCGCCGAACAGCGTGCGCCGCACCGTCTCGCCGAGGATCACCACCTTGTCGGCGCTCGAATAATCCTGCGCATCGAAGCCTTCGCCGTTGGCGATGACCCAGCTGTTGATCTCGAAGAAGTCGGCCTGTACGCCCTGCCAGCTGGTCGACGCATTGTTCTCGGCGAACACGATCTGCGTGTTGCCGCGCAACGCGCCCGCCACGTACTGCACCTCGGGAATCTCGTTGCGGATCGCCTCCACGTCGCCTTCCTTGAGCGTGTAGAAGCTGCCGGAACTCATCCGCACGCCGCCGCCGCCGCGCCCGGCGCCGGGACTGATGTCCAGCCGCTGCGAGCCCAGGCCCGAGACCAGCTTGTCGATTTCCGCCTGCGTGCCCTGGCCCACCGACACCATCACGATGACGGCGGCGATGCCGATGATCACGCCCAGCGAGGTCAGCGCACTGCGCATCCAGTTGCCGCGCAACGCGTGCAGTGCGGTGCGCAGGATGTCGGAGAATTTCATGGCAGAAGGCCGGGAGTGGGGAATCGGGAGTCGGGATTCGCAAACGCAAGGCCGCGTCGCATGAGCGGGAACAAGGCCGGCAGGAAAAGAGGACGGATCATGGGTGCGTTCCTCCGGCTCCCGATGCCCGATTCCCGAATCCCGGCTCCTCGTGCAACTCGCCATCGCGCATCACCAGCACGCGGTCGGCATGCGCGGCGACTTCGGCGTCGTGGGTGATCAGGATGACGGTGTGGCCGTCGTCGCGCAGGCGCTTGAACAGCGCCAGGATCTCTTCGCCGGTCTTGCTGTCCAGCGCGCCGGTCGGTTCGTCGGCCAGCAGGATCGGCGGCTGGTTGATCAGCGCGCGGGCGATCGCCACGCGCTGCTGCTGGCCACCCGACAGTTCGTTGGGCCGATGCCCGGCACGCTCGGCCAGGCCCACCGCGGCCAGCGCCTGGCGCGCGCGCTCGGCGCGTTCGCCGGGCGGCACCTGCGCATAGCCCAGCGGCATAGCCACGTTGTCCAGCGCGGTCATGCGCGGCAACAGATGGAAGCCCTGGAACACGAAGCCGATCTTCTCGCGGCGCAGGATCGCCAGCTCTTCGGCGTCCAGCGTGGCCACGTCGATGCCGTCGCAGAAATAGGTGCCGTCGCTGGGCGTGTCCAGGCAGCCGATCAGGTTCATCAGCGTGGATTTGCCGGAACCGGACGGGCCCATGATGGCGACGAAGTCGCCCCGGTCCACGCGCATGTCCACGCCACGCAACGCCACCACTTCCGCCTCGGTGCCGGCGGAATAGACCTTGCCCAGTGCGTGCGTCTGGATGACCGGCACGCGGTCGCCGGCATTCGCGGACGGCATGCTCATTCCCTCGCGCGCTCGCCCACGACCACCACATCGCCTTCCTTCACCGGCCCGGATACCTCGGTACTGGTGCCGTCGCTGGCGCCCACGCGCACCTGCACCATCTCGGGCGCGCCATCGACGAGCTTGTAGACCGGCGCGCGCTTGGCACTGAGCAGCGTGCGCAGTTCGCCATCCCAGCGCTGCTGCTGCGCAGCGTCCAGGGTGGCGCGGAACGGGGCGAAATCCTGCTGCATGCGGTCGGCCATGCGCTGGCGCATCTGCGCCTGCATCGCACCGCCACCCGCGTTGCCGCCCGCTCGCTGACCGCCGCCCGGGCGGCCGAACATGCTGCCACCGCCCTGCTGCGCCTGCGCCATGCGCGCGGCCTGGCGCTCGCGCATCGCCGCTAGCGCCGTATCGAACGCGGCCTGCTGTTCGGGCTTCAGTTGCAGGGTGCCGGCCACGCGCGCCAGGTCGTCGCTGATACCGCCGCCGCGGTTCTGGCCGCCCTGCGGCGCGGCCTGTGCGGTCGAGGCTGTCGCGGCCTGTTCGCCGGTCGGCTTGTAGCGCAGCGCCGCGTTGGAGACCTTGAGGATGTTGTCGCGCTTGCTGACCTCGATCTCGGCGTTGACGGTCAGGCCGGGCAGCAGCGTGCCGTCGCTGTTGTCCACGCTGACCACCACCGGATAGGTCACCACGTTGCTGGTGGTGGTCGCCGACAGGCGCACCTGCTGCACCTGTCCGCGGAACTGCCGGTCGGAAAACGCATCGACGGTGAACGACACCGCCTGCCCCACCTTGACCTGGCCAATGTCGGCCTCGTCGACGGCCAGTTCGATCTTCATCTTCGACAGGTCTTCGGCGATGGTGAACAGCTCCGGCGCCTGCAGGCTGGCCGCCACGGTCTGGCCGGCCTCGATGGTGCGGGTCAGCACCACGCCATCGACCGGCGAGCGGATCACCGTGCGATCAAGATTGACGCGGGTGGTCTGGGTGGACGCGGTCTGCTGGCGGATCGACGCCTGCGCCGCGTTGACCTGCGCGCGCGCCTGGTCGCGGGCAGCGCGGGCCAGGTCGACATCGCTCTGCGCGACCAGTTGCTGCCGGCCCAGGTCGGCCTTGCGGGTGTAGTCGATCTCGGCATTGGCCAGCGTGGCCTGCGCCTGCCGCAGGTTGGCTTGCGCGCTGGCGATCTGCGCATTGCCCTGTTCGATCTGCGCCTCGTAGGTACTGGGATCGATGCGCGCCAGCACCTCGCCCTTCTTCACTTCGCTGTTGTAGTCGACCAGCACGTCGGTGACCTGGCCGGAAATCTGGCTGCCGACGGTGACCGTGGAGATGGCGCTGAGCGTGCCGGTGGCCGAAATCGCCACGCGGATGTCGCCACGCTCGACGGTGGCGGTGCGGTAGGCGCTTTCCGCGACCTCGCCCTTGCGCGCGGTCCAGTACCACGCACCGGCGCCGAGGAGGGCGACGACGGCGACCCCGAGCAGGATCTTGGGAAGCGGAGAAGGCTTGCGGGAAGCAGTGCGTGCAGGCTGGCTCATGCAGTGAGTCGGCTCGGAAGGTGGGGAGTCGGGAAAAGGAACGCGCCGGAGGCCGCGGCGTTGACAGCCCGCGGCCCTGGTCAGTTCCCGTATAGATTACGGAACGAAGCGGATCGTCGCCGTGGTGCCGCGGCCCAGTTCGCTGTCGAGTTCGATCTTCCAGCCGAAGCGGTCGCAGAGGCGGCTGACGATGGACAGACCCAGGCCGCTGCCGTGCGGGCGCGAGGGGTCGGCGCGGTAGAAGGGCTCGAACACCCGCTGCATCGATTCGGCCGCCATGCCGATGCCCGTGTCCCGTACGACCACGCGGTCCGGTTCCAGCAGCACGTCGATGCGGCCGCGATCGGTATAGGTGCAGGCATTGCGCAGCAGATTGCTGACGACCACCTGGAACACCCGCGGCGGTGCGTGCAGGCGCGGGCGCGCGTGCAGGGTGACTTCCAGGTCGACCGGCTTGTTGAGCAGCAGCGTGCGCGCGTTCTCGGCCTCGTCCATGACGATGTCGGCCACGTCGAAGTCCTCGCTCTGCGGCTCCACTTCGGCTTCGCGCGCCAGGATCAGGAAGGCGTCGATCACCGCCTCCATGTCGCGGCCGGCACGCTGGATGCGCTGCAGGGCGCGCGCCACGCGCGGCGGCGAGTCTTCGGCCATGCCCATGTCGGTGGCCACGCGGATGACCGTCAGCGGCGTGCGCAACTCGTGGCTGGCGTCGCGGGTGAAATCGCGTTCGCGCGCGACGTGTGCGCTGACGCGCTGGGCCAGGCCGTGCAGCGCGGCGGCCAGTTGCCGCGCCTCGCCCTGCACGTCGCTGGGCAGGCGGTCGGCGGCCAGGGCGCTGACATCCGGGCGGCGCGGATCCCATTCGGAGACCTGCCGCGCCAGCCAGCTGACCGGCGACACCAGCCGCTTGGACGCGCGGTAGGTCAGCCACGACACCAGGTAGATCGCCACCAGCGTCATGATGATCGGCACGGTGCCGAAGTAGAACGCCAGCCGCTCGGCCTGCGAGCGCAGGAACACCAGGTACAGGCGGCCCTGCGGTTGCTCGTCGACCAGCACCAGCAGATCGTCGTCCCTCAGTTCGTGGAAGCCGGGGGCGAGGCTGCGCAGGTTTTCCGGCAGCACCAGGTTGGAGTGCCCCTTCACCACCAGATAGCCGCGCAGGTTGTGGGTGTTCGGCGGCGGCTGCGCCGTGCTGGCGCTGTAGAGCTCCCAGAAATGCGCGGCTTCTTCCTGCAGCGCGGTGTTCATCAGGCTGTGCTTGATGACCGCCGAGATCAGGTACACGCCCAGCACGATGGCCAGGCTGACCATCACGGCCTGCAGGATGAAGGCGATCCTGAGTTTGCGGGGCAGGCCTTGGCGCATGCGGAGTCGTCGGGCGAAGGCAGGAGTATGCCGCGCGCCGACGGCCAGGTCAGCCGATGTCGGCGATGCGGTAGCCCGCGCTCTGCACGGTGTGCAGCAGCGGCTTGTCGAAAGGCTTGTCGATCACCTTGCGCAGGTTGTACAGGTGGCTGCGCAGCGTGTCCGAGTCCGGCAGGCCGTTGCCCCAGATCTCGCGCTCGATCTCCTGCCGGGTCACCACGCGCGGCGACTCGCGCATGAGGATGGTCAGCAGGCGCAGGCCGATCGGCGACAGCATCAGCTCGGTGCCGCCCCGGGTGGCGCGCATGCTGACCGGGTCCAGCACCAGGTCCGCGACCTTCAGCACCTCGGCACCGACCTGGCGGCGCTCGCGGCGGATCAGGGCACGCAGGCGGGCCTCCAGTTCCTGGATCGCGAAGGGCTTGGTCAGGTAGTCGTCGGCGCCGGAGCTCAGGCCGGTCAGCTTGTCGTCCAGCGTGTCGCGCGCGGTCAGCATCAGCACGGGCGTGGACTTGCGGGCTTCGGTACGCAGGCGCTTGCAGACTTCCATGCCGTCCAGTCGCGGCAGCATCAGGTCGAGCACCAGCACGTCGTAGCTGTTCTCCACCGCCAGCCGGTAACCGTCCAGACCATCGGTGGCGTAATCGACCTCGAAACCGCGGCCTTCCAGATATTCCCCGATCATCTCGGAAATGTTGCGGTTGTCTTCCACCACCAGCACCAGACCCGCGGTTTCCTGACTGTGTCGCATGACAACTCCTTGAGAGGCTTCAGGTTTGTGAAGCTACCGGGCGCCCGGTGGACATCGTGTGAAGACGGCCGCTGCATTCAGCCGGCAGTTGGGATTACGCTTCGCCGTCCTCCTGCCCCTGGCCCCGCCATGATCGACCGCGTCCTGCCCCTGTTCCTGCTGCTGGCTTCCAATGTCTTCATGACATTCGCCTGGTACGGCCACCTGAAGTACAAGTCCGCACCGCTGTTCATGGTGATCCTGGCCAGCTGGGGCATCGCCTTCTTCGAGTACATGCTGATGGTGCCGGCCAACCGCATGGGCAGCGCCGTCTACTCGGTGGTGCAGCTGAAGACGATCCAGGAAATCCTGACCCTGCTGGTCTTCGCCGGTTTCAGCACCTGGTACCTGGGCCAGCCGCTGAAATGGAACCACTACGCGGCCTTCGCGCTGATCGTGGGCGCGGCGTTTCTGATGTTCTACGAGCCGTAGCGTGCGCCATGCGCACGGAGGGGGCGCCATGATCCCGCGGGGCGTGCGCATGGCGCACGCTACGTAATGCGCACGGAGATCAAGGGGTCGTGTGCGCGGCGCACGCTACCTAGAACCGGATCTTCCCGGTCAGGATGTCCTTGAACATCACCCAGTCGCCGGCGAAGGAATAGAACGGGTGCTTGAAGGTGGCGGGGCGGTTCTTCTCGAAGAAGAAGTGGCCGACCCAGGCGAAGCCGTAGCCGCAGAACAGCGCGGCCAGCAGCCACCAGGCGTTGCGGTCGACGATGGCCAGCACCAGCAGCGCCAGCACGCCGCAGCTGCCGATGAAATGCAGGCGCCGCGACGTGCGGTGGCTGTGTTCGGCAAGGTAGAACGGATAGAACTCGCGGAAGCTGGCGAAGCGGCTCATGTCCCCTCCCACAGGGTCAGGCGGCGCGTGGCGCGAACATGATCACCGCCATGCCGGCCAGGCACAAGCCGGCGCCCAACAGGTCCCAGCGCGTCGGCTTCACCGCGTCCACGGCCCACAACCATGCGATCGCCATGGTCACGTAGACGCCGCCGTAGGCGGCATACACGCGGCCAGAAGCCGTGGGATGCAGGGTCAGCAGCCAGGCGAACACGGCCAGGCTGGCCGCCGCCGGCAGCAGCAGCCATGCGCTGCCGCCCTTGCGCAGCCACAGGTACGGCAGGTAGCAGCCGACGATCTCGGCCAGCGCGGTGACAAGGAACAACAGCAAGGTCTTCATGCCGACAGCGTAGGGCGGGCCCTGGCCCGCCGCCAGCCCGTTGACCCCGGCAACACAACGCGTTGGATGATCCCGCTACGGCCTTGTTCGCGAGCGGAGGATCGCGATGGTTCGGCTCGGTGCAGAAAGGCGCTGGGTTCCCGCCTTCGCGGGAATGACGGTCTGGAGCGGGCTGGGGCGGTGGTTGCGGCGTCCTTACGCAGCGCCACCTTCATCCTGCTTCACTCGTGCCCACAGTGCTTCCTGCTGCGCCAGCGTCAGCGCGGACATCGTGGTGCCCTCGGCGGTGGCGATCGCTTCCATCGCACGGAAACGACGCTCGAACTTCAGGTTGGCCCGGCGCAGTGCGCCGCCCACGTCCACCTTGGCGTGGCGCGCAAGATTGGCGGCGACGAACAGCAGGTCGCCGATCTCGTCCTCCAGCCGCGCGTCGCGCTCGGGCGACGGCGCAGCGGCGAGTTCCACGCGCACCTCGTCGATCTCCTCGTGCAGCTTGTCGATGACCGGTCCGGTGTCGGGCCAGTCGAAGCCGACCCGCGCCGCGCGCGACTGCAGCTTGATCGCGCGCTGCCACTCGGGCAGCCCGCGGGCGACGCCGGCCAGGGCCGAGGTGTCGTCTTCACCGGCGGCCTTGCGCTCGGCGGCCTTGATCGCTTCCCAGTTGACGGTCTGCGCTTCGGCGTCGGCGAACGAGGCAGCCTGTCCTGAGCCTGTCGAAGGGCCAAACACATGCGGGTGCCGCCGCACCATCTTGTCGCAGATGGCATCGACGACATCGCCGAAGGCGAAGGCGCCCTGCTCGCTCGCCATCTGCGCATGGAAGACGACCTGCAGCAGCAGGTCGCCCAGTTCGTCCTTCAGCGCCGGCAGATCGTGCCGGTCGATCGCGTCGGCGACCTCGTAGGCCTCTTCCACCGTGTAGGGCGCGATGCTGGAGAAGTCCTGCTCCAGGTCCCACGGGCAGCCGCCGTCGGGATCGCGCAGCTTGGCCATGATGGCCAGCAGCCGCGCGATGTCGCCATCAGGCGCTGCGGGCATGTCCGTTCGCGCCTTCCTGTGCCTGCGCCAGCCAGGTGCGCCATGGCAGCGTCATGTCGCCCAGCGCCACGAAATCGCCGTTGAGCAGCGTCTCGCGGCGGTTGTAGCGGAACGCGCGGCCATCCGGCGCCAGCAGGGCACCACCGGCGGCTTCCAGCACGCATTGCGCGGCGGCCGTATCCCACTCGCTGGTGGGGCCGAAGCGCGGGTAGACGTCCAGCGTGCCCTCGGCGATGCGGCAGAACTTCAGCGACGAGCCGAGCGAGACCTCCTCGATCCCGCCCATGCCGTCGAGGAAGGCCTGCGTGCGCGCGTCGCGATGCGAGCGGCTGGCCGCGACCTTCAGCGTGCCGGTGGCCGGTGCGCGCGTGCGGATCTGCGCATCCACGTCGCCGACGCGGCGGTACGCATTGCGGCCCTGGCGCGCGTGCCAGGTCTCGCCGGTCACCGGGGCATGGACGACGCCGAAGATCGGTTCGTTCTGTTCGATCAGCGCGATGTTGACGGTGAACTCGCCGTTGCGCTTGATGAACTCGCGGGTGCCGTCCAGCGGGTCCACCAGCCAGTAGGTCGGCCACTGGCTGCGCTCGGCCCACGGGATGTCGGCGGCTTCTTCCGACAGCACCGGCCACTGCGGGGTCAGCCGGCGCAGGCCATCGGCGATGACCTGGTGGGCCGCCATGTCGGCGGCGGTGAGCGGACTGTCGTCGCTCTTGCGTTGCACGTCGAAGGCGTTCTCGTACACCGCCATGATGGCGAGGCCCGCTTCGCGGGCGATGACGATGACGGCTTCGTGCAGGTCTGCGGTCATTCGACTCATGTCCGCGCGTTCAACCATTCGCGGGCGATGAACAGAGCCGCCAGCGAACGACCTTCCGAAAAATCCTCGCGCAGCATCAGCTGGTCGAGGTCTTGCAACTTCCAGGGCACTACTTCCAACTCCTCGGGTTCATCCCCCGGCAGGCGCTCGGGGTACAGGTCTCTTGCCACCACCAGCCAGGACTGGTGGCTCATGTAGGTGGGTGCCAGGGTCAGGGCGCGCAGCACGTCGAGGCGGCGCGCGCCGAAGCCGGCTTCTTCCTTCAGTTCGCGGTCGGCGGCCTGCTCGGGCGTCTCGCCGGCGTCGATGCGGCCCTTCACCAGGCCCAGTTCGTAGCGGTGCATGCCGGCGGCGTATTCGCGCACCAGCAGCACGGTTTCCTCGTCCTGCATGGGCACCACGACCACCGCGCCATGGCCTTGCGAGCGCAGCCGGTGGTAGCGGCGGCGCTCGCCGTTGCTGAATTCCAGGTCCAGCTCTTCGACATGGCGGTCCGGGCCGTCGGCGCGCTGGGTGATGCCATGGATGGTGGGCAGGCGGCTCATGCGGCGGAACGTCGTCCGCCCGCACCGCGCGGTGCGCGGCGACGGCAGGGGGCGGTGCCCGATATCATGGGGGGATGCGACAACAGGATCATCAAGCGGGAATGCTAGCAGAGGCGGACGACTGGCGTGCCCGCGATCTGTCCGTGCTGTGGCATCCCTGCACGCAGATGCGTGAACACCCGCACACCTTGCCGCTGGTGCCGATCGCCCGTGGCGAGGGCGCGTGGCTGATCGGCCACGACGGCACGCGCTACCTGGATGCGGTCAGCAGCTGGTGGACCAACCTGTTCGGCCATGCGGAACCGCGGATCGGCGCGGCCATCGCCGCGCAGGCGCAGTCGCTGGAACAGGTGATGCTGGCCGGCTTCACCCATGCGCCGGCGGTGGAACTGGCCGAGCGGCTGCTGGCGGTGGCGCCGCGGCAGGCGGGGCGTGCGCCGCTGTCCAAGGTGTTCTACGCCGACAACGGCTCGGCGGGCGTGGAAGTGGCGCTGAAGATGGCGTTCCACTGGTTCCACAATCGCGGCGAGCACACGCGGACGAAGTTCATCGCGCTGGAGAACGGCTACCACGGCGAGACGCTGGGGGCGCTGGCGGTAGGCGACATTCCGCTGTACCGGCGGGTGTATGCGCCGTTGCTGACCGAGGCGCTGTTTGCGCCCTCGCCCGACGCCTACCTGGCGCAGCCCGACGAATCACCTGCCGACTGCGCCGCGCGCGCCGCCGATGCACTGGCCGCGCTGCTGGAACGGCATCCGGGCGAGGTCTGCGCGGTGATCGTCGAGCCGCGCGTGCAGTGCGCCGGCGGCATGCGCATGCACCACGCCGACTACCTGACCCGCGTGCGCGAGCTGTGCGACGCCAGCGGCGCATTCCTGATCGCCGACGAGATCGCGGTCGGTTTCGGCCGCACCGGCACGCTGTTCGCCAGCGAGCAGAGCGGCGTGATGCCCGACCTGTTGTGCCTGTCGAAGGGCCTGACCGGCGGCTTCCTGCCGCTGGCGGCGGTGCTGGCGACGCAGGCGCTGTACGACGGCTTCCTGGACGACTCGCGCGAGCGCGCGTTCCTGCATTCGCACAGCTACACCGGCAATCCGCTGGCCTGCGCGGCGGCATTGGCGTCGCTGGACATCTACCGCGCCGACGATGTGCTGGCGCGCAATCGCGCCACCGCGCGCGCGATGGCGTCACTCGCCGAGCCGCTGGCCGCGCACCGCCACGTGGCCGACGTGCGCCAGGCCGGCATGATGCTGGCGTTCGAACTGACCCGCGACGGCGACAAGGCCATGCCCTTCCCCGCCACCGCACGCATCGGCCTGAAGGCGTACCGCGCCGCGCTGGCGCGTGGCGTGGTGCTGCGCCCGCTGGGCGACGTGCTGTACTGGATGCCGCCGTACTGCATCGACGACGACGCCCTGCAACGGCTCGCCGACGTCACCCGTCACGCCATCGACGAGGCCACTGCATGCGCCTGACCCGCTGCCATGTCGACGCGCCGCTGGCCGTCGGCGTGTCCCTCGCCCTGCCCGAGACCGCCGCCAACCACCTCGCCCGCGTGCTGCGCCTGCGCGAAGGCGATGCGTGCGTGCTGTTCAACGGCGACGGCCATGACTATGACGCGCGCATCAGCGCGATCAGCAAGCGTGAAGTGCGGGCCGAGATCATCGCCGCACGCAGCGTGGACAACGAGTCGCCGCTGCATGTCACCCTGCTGCAGGGCGTCGCGCGCGGCGAGAAGATGGACCTGATCCTGCAGAAGGCCACCGAACTGGGCGTGGCGGCGGTCGTGCCGGTGATGGCCGAGCGCACCGAGGTGAAGCTGGATGCCGAGCGCGCGGAGAAGCGCATGGCGCACTGGCGCAGCGTTGTCGCCTCGGCCTGCGAACAGAGCGGGCGCGCGCGCTTGCCGACATTGTCTGCACCCGCCGCCCTGGTCGACGCGGCGCGCACCGTCGGCGCCGACACGACGAAGCTGACCCTCGATCCGACCGGCGAAGTCTCGCTGGCCACGGTGCAGATCGCCGGCGGTGCGGTGGTGGTGGCGATCGGTCCCGAAGGTGGCTGGTCGCCGCGCGATCGCGATGCGTTGTCTGTTGCCGGGTTCACCGGGCTGCGGCTGGGTCCGCGCATCCTGCGCACCGAGACCGCCGGCCTGGCGGCCATCGCCGCGCTGCAGTCGAGGTTCGGCGATCTGTAGGGAAAGAAGCGTCCCGGGACATCTGTAGGAGCGGCCCATGGCCGCGATGCTTTTCGATCACGCAACCGGCAGAAGCATCGCGGCCATGGGCCGCTCCTACCGGAAACGGGGTTTGCTTGGTCGGCGGGCGATCAAGCCGCGCTGGCCAGCGCCTCGTCGATCATCGTTTCGACCACTTCCAGGTCGGGCAGCACGGCGGCTTCGTCGCCCAGCAGCACGCGGACCTTCACCCCGACCGGGAGATCCTCCTCGGTCGCGTCGGCGAGCAGGCCGTCACGCGGCACCGAGACCAGGCGCGGGAACGACGGCGTCAGCAGGGCGAAGTACGGGCGATCCTTGTCGCCGCTCAGCGCCTTCAGCACGACGATCTTGCTGTTCAGCGCGACCGGGTCGTTGGCGTTGCCGGTCAGGCGACCGAACGCGACCAGCGGCACCGGCCAGCCGTGCCAGTCGATCCGGCCCGGCAGCCAGTCCGGCATGTCGGCGACCGGCTCGACCGGTGCGCGTGTCAGCACTTCGGCGACGGTGGCATTGGGCAGCAGCAGGCGGTATTCGCCCGCCTGGATCAGGACGCCGCGGATTTCGTCGTTGGAATGGGCCATCGTGTGTTCCTCAGAACCAGCGGTCGGTCAGGCGCTGCGCGATCTGCGCGGGCGAGCCCAGTTCGGCGCCACGCGCCGCGAGGGCCTTCGGTGCGGCCGGGTCGTAGCAGCCTTCCTGCGACTGGCCCATGACCAGCGCGCCGGCGTTGCCCAGCTCGGCGGCGGCCTCCACCAGCGCCGTATCGCTGCCGCTGAGCAGCAGCACCGCGCTGTCGGCCGGCGGCAGTTGTGGAATGACCGTGTGGATCACCGCGCCGGGGCGGAAACCCACGGTGCCGTCATCGACGAACGGGACCACGTCGCCGGGCATCACGTACACGTGCCCCGCTTCGGCGGGCTTGCCGGCTTCGGCCAGCAGCACCGGCATGTGCGCCACGCGCTCCATCTGCCGGACCAGGTTGTCGTAGCGGCCACCATCGAGGCGCAGGTGCACCATCACCGGCTTCGGGAAACCGGTGGGCAGGTCGGCCAGCAGCTTGCGCACGGCGTCCGGGCCGCCGATGCCGGCGAACACCAGCACTGCACCCTGGGTGCGCGCGGCGGGGGCCACGCCACCGCCCTCCAGCGGTTCCAGTTCCAGCGACGACAGATCGAAGCTGGCCTTGGGCGCGGGCAGCGGCGGCGGCTCGGCGACCGCCGGCGCGGCGGGAAGAGGCGGCGGCAGCGACGCCGACTCCGCCTGCTCCGACGCCGACCTGAGCCACGCATCGGCATCGACGACCTGCTCGTCGGCGGCGCGCGGCTGGAAGCCGCCGGTGTAGGCGAAGTCGTCGCTGGGCAGTTCCAGCGCCATGCCGGCCACCGATTCCAGGTAGTCGGACACCTGTTCGCCTGCATGCAGCTGCGCCGGCGTCACCGGCAGGCCGGGTTCCAATTGCAGGCCCACGTCTTCTTCGCGACCGGGCGGCAGCACGTCCTGGTGGCCGTGCAGCTTGGCGGCCAGGTGGCGCGCCCAGCGCTGGGCGTCCCATCCCTGGCGACGCGCGGCCAGGTCGGCCTCGTCGAAGATCACCGCCACCGCGGGATCGTGCAGCACGCTGTCGAAGCGCTCCAGGCTGTCCTCGATGGCCGGCTCCAGCGCCACCAGCACCACCTGCGGCGCGCTGCTGCCGAGGGCATCGGCGTCGAGCGTGTTGGGGTCGTCTTCCAGCACGATCTCGGCGCCGGCCTCATGCAGCGCCACGCGCAGGCGCTCGCGCGCCTCGCCCGGGCGCGCCAGCAGGGCAACGCGTTTGGCTTCACTCACGGACACGGGCGATTCCCAGCAGGTCGTACACGTTGCGCATCAGGTCGAGCTCCTGGTACGGCTTGCCCAGGTAGCGCTGCACGCCGATGTCGAAGGCGCGCTGGCGATGCTTGTCGCCGGTACGCGACGTGATCATCACGATCGGAACGTCCCTGAAGCGCGGATCGGCCTTCATCGCCGTGGCCAGCTCGTAACCGTCCATGCGCGGCATTTCGATATCCAGCAGCATCAGGTCGGGCACGCGCTCTTCCAGTTTCTCCAGCGCCTCGACGCCGTCGCGCGCGGCGCTGACCTCGAAGTTGTGGCGTTCCAGCACGCGGCTGGTGACCTTGCGCATGGTCAGCGAGTCGTCCACCACCATCACCAGCGGCACGCGACGCTGCTCGAGCGCGGGGGCCTGCTGCGTGGGCTCCTGCGGCTGGGCCAGGTGGCGGCGCACCAGCGGCGCGGCGTCCAGGATCACCACCACGCTGCCGTCGCCGGTGATGGTGGCGCCGTAGATGCCGGGGATCGAGGCGATCTGCGGACCGACCGGCTTGACCACGATTTCGCGGTTGCCCAGCACCTGGTCCACCGCCACCGCGGCGCGCAGGTCGCCCGAACGCACCAGCAACAGCGGCACCTGCGGCTGGCCTTCGGCCTTGGCCGGGCCCTGGCCGACCAGGTGGCCGAGGTTGTACAGCGGATAGTCTTCGCCGGCGTAGTGGTAGCTGCCCGCGCCCGCACTGAAGCGCGCGTGGCTGATGCGGCCTATACCGCTGACCGCCGCCACCGGCACCGCGAACTGGGTTTCGCCGATCTGCACGAACACCGCCTGGCTGACCGCCAGGGTCTGCGGCAGGCGCAGCGTGAAGGTCGCGCCCTTGCCGGGCACCGAGCTGATTTCCAGCGAACCGCCCAGCTGGCGCACTTCGTTGTAGACCACGTCCATGCCCACGCCGCGGCCGGCCAGCTGGCTGACCTTGTCGGCGGTGCTGAAGCCGGGCTCCAGGATCATGCGGTCCAGCGCGCTGTCGGGCAGCACGGCGCCCGGCTGCAGCAGACCGCGCTGCTCGGCGCGCTTGCGGATGGCATCGCGGTTCAGGCCGGCGCCATCGTCGGACACCTCCAGCACCATTTCCGAACCTTCGCGGCGCAGGGCCACGTGCACGGTGCCCTCTTCCGGCTTGCCGGCCTTGCGGCGTTCCTTCGGCGTTTCCAGGCCGTGCGCGACGGAATTGCGCAGCAGGTGCTCCAGCGGCGCGGTCATGCGGTCCAGCACGTTGCGGTCCATTTCGCCGTGTGTACCGGAGAACTGCAGGCTGACCTGCTTGTGCGTCTCGGTCGCGGCCTGGCGCAGCACGCGGCGCAGGCGCGGCACGATGCCCTCGAACGGCAGCATGCGCGCACGCATCAGGCCGTCCTGGAGTTCCGAGCTGACGCGCGACTGCTGCTGCAGCAGGCTGTCGTACTGGCGCGCCAGGTCGTCCAGCACGCCCTGCAGGCCGCTGATGTCGGCGGCCGACTCGGCCAGCGCGCGGCTGAGCTGCTGCAGCGTGGAGAAGCGGTCCAGTTCCAGCGGATCGAAGGTCGGATCCTGCTTGTCGTGCTCGCGCTGGTAACGGGCGACGATCTGCGCCTCCGTTTCCAGATCGAGGCGACGCAGCTGGTCGTGCATGCGGATGTTGGTGCGGTCCAGCTCCGCCATCGCGCCGCGGAACGCGCCCAGCTGCTGTTCGAGGCGGGCACGGTAGATTGCGACTTCGCCGGCGTTGTTGACCAGGCGATCGAGCAGGTCGGCGCGTACGCGCACCTGTTCCTGCTGGCCGACCGGGAAGAACTCCTCCTCGACCGGCGCCGCGGCCGCGGCGTCGGTGTCGATCGGCGCCGACAGCGGCGCCAGTTCGACCGGTCCGGCAGGCGTGTCGGCGGCGACGGGCGCGTCGGGCAGCACGATGCCGCGGGCATGCGCGTTGAACTCGGCGATCATGCCGTCCGGAATGGCGACCGCGCGGCGCGCGGTGACGCGGGCCAGCTGCGCGTGCAGCGCATCGAAGCCGCGCTCCAGCAACTGGACGGCGCGACGGTCGAGCTCGGTGCGCTGGCCGGCGATCGACTCCAGCATCGATTCGATCGCGTGGCCGAGGTCGCCGACGGCGTGGATGCCCGCCATGCGTGCGCCACCCTTCAGCGTGTGCAGGTCGCGCTGCAGGCTGGTGATCAGCGTGCGGTCTTCCGGCGTTTCGCGCAGCTTGGCGATCAGGTCGTCCGAGTGGTCGAGCAGGTCGTTGCCTTCTTCGATGAAGATCTCGACCAGGTCCAGGTCGAGCCCGGTGACGTCGAGCGCGTCTTCCGGCTCCGGCATGTCGGCGGGTGCACTGGTCACGGCAGACTCCTCGACTTCGACGGAGGCAACGGCTTCGACATCCTGCAACGCGGTCTCTTCCGCATCCGCGGCATCCACGACGTCGGTGGTCTCCGCGGCGTCGACGAGGGCGGCGGCTTCCGGCGCCATCTCTTCGACGGCGATTCCGTCGGCGCTGTCCTCGGCGGACAGCGCCGCGTCAGCGACGACGTCGGCATTGGATTGGACGTCGGCCAAGGACGCGTCATCCGCGATGACGGCCATCGTGGCTTCGTCGGCAACGCCCTCGTCTTCCACCGTTTCCTGCAGCGTTTCGACGCTGTCCACGGCATCGAGGCCGGCGACATCGCCCTCGAGGGTGATCTCTTCGATCTCGGCGGCGTCGGCGATGTCCGGCTGCGTTTCCGCAGCGGTGTCGGTTGCGTCCACGGACACCACCTCGTCCGAAGCGGCGATCTCGTCGACCACGGACAGGCTTTCTTCGGCGACCGACGCGTCGGCGTCTGCCGGCGTCGTTGCGTCCGTTTCGACGAGGAACGCGGGCAGGTCGCCATCGACCACCAGCGCATCGTCCTCGGTAAGGGAGACCGCGTCGTCGGTGGCCTGCCCGGCGGCATCCGCCCCGGAAAGCGCGACCGTCTCTTCGGTGGCCGTCGAAACGGCTTCGACATGATCGGCTACGTCGGCATCGGCCTGGATGTCGGCAATGGCGATGTCTTCAGCGGGGGTTTCTTCCGCGGGAGCCAGCGCTTCGGCATCGTGCGCGGTTTCGCCCGACGGCGCGGCGACGCCCGCCTCGGGCGCCGGCGTACGCGGCGTGATGCGGTAATCGATGTCGTAGAAGGTGACGCTCCGGTCCACCGGCGCCGGGGTTTCCGGCACGGCGGGCGCTTCGGTCGATGCCACGGGGGCGTCCACGGCATCGGCGGTCTCTTCGACCGGCGACGTCGCAGCATCGGCAAGGCCGGCATCCTGGACCGGAGCGACGGTGTCGAACCCGCCGGCGCCGTTGGCCGCCTCGCTGTCGAGATAGGCCGACAGGTCCATCGCCAGCAGTTCGATGTCGGACGGCGCGACCGGTGCGGTCGTCTGGCCGACGTAGGTGCCTTGCCGGGTGTCGTCGACGATCTGCGCGCCATGGCGCAGGTCGGGCAGGCTGTCGCCGAGCGCGCGCAGCTGGCCCGCCAGCGCGGCGAACACCGGGATGCGCGGCGACGGCGCCTGCAGGGCCGCCACGCTGCGGCGGATCGCCTGCGCGGTATCGGCCAGGGCAGCGACGCCTTCCGGCGTGGGCGTTTCGCCCGCGGCCAGCAGGCGCTTGACGTACTGCTCGGCCGGCGAAGTGACGTGGGTGATTTCCGGTACGTCGGCCATCGCCAGCGCGCCGTTCATCGTGTGGATCGCGCGCAGCAGTTCTTCGGTGACCGGGGTGGCCTCCACCTGCGCCTGCTGCAGCCAGTGGTCGACCGTGTCGAGGTGGTTGTCGACCTCGGCTTCCAGGATCTCGCGCAGCACCGCATCGACGGAGGCCGGCGTGCCCTCGGTTTCCGGCTCGAACACGGCCGGCGCATCGTCGGCGAAGGAAGCCGGCGTGACGGCGGCGGGCTCGACGAAGTCGGCCTCTTCGTCCAGCACCACCGGCTCGGCGCTGTAGTACGCGTCCTCGCCTGCTGCCAGGCGATCGGCGACGTCCTGCAGGCCGGCCAGGTCGGCGGTGACGCTGCCCTGGCCGCGCAATGCGGCGTTGAGCTGCGGCAGCGTCTCGCAGGCCTGCTCCAGCAGGACCTCCACGGCGTGGCTGGGCGCGCGCGTGCGGTCGAGCACGCGGTTGAGCATGTTCTCGACCTTCCAGCTGAACTCGCCGAGCGTCTTGGCGCCGACCAGGCGGCCGCTGCCCTTCAGCGTGTGGAAGACGCGGCGGATCGGCCGCAGGCGTTCCAGGTCTTCGGTGTTGCTGCGCCATGCCGGCAGCAGCTGCCGCAGGTTGACGATTTCCTCGTCGAACTCCTCGAGGAACACCTCGCGGATGTCGTCGTCGATATCGGTGCTGTCGCCATCGAAGCCACCCATGACCGCCGGCGGCACGGCCGCGGCGGCAGCGGCGATCTCGTGGCGCAGGTCGGGCAGCGTGTCGGCTTCGGTGTCGACGACCGGCGCAGGCGCTTCCGCGACGGCGGCTTCGACCGGCAGGTCGACCGCTGTGCTGTCGAACGCCGCGATGTCGTCGGCCTCGACCGGCGCCTCAGGCGCGAGCGTCTGCGCCTCGAACGGCACCGGCGCATCACTACCATCGGCTTCCTCGAAGCCGACCGGATCGAACGGATTGGCGCCGCCGGGTGCCGGCACGGACGGTGCGGCATCGAGCGGCTCGAGCGACAGCGCACCGAACGACACCGCTGCGGGCGCAGCCGCCTCGACGTCGGGTTCCGGTGCGGCGGGCGCTTCGGCGACCTGGGTCGGCGTCGGTGCGGCGACCGGCGCCTCGACAACGGGCGCTTCCGCGGCTGCGGTGGCGTCGGCCGGCAGCGGCCAGTAGCGCAACGTCTCCAGGCTGCCGCGGGTGATCTCGAGGATGTCGTCGCGATTGGGGCGTCGCTCGCGCAACGCTTCCAGGTAGTACTCCAGGCTGGCCATCGCGTCGGCCAGCGTGTCCAGCTGCTGGCCGCCGGGCACGCGCTTCTTGCCGATCAGCTCACCGCTGACGTAGCGCTTGACGCCGACCACGTAGTCGCCGGCCTGGCCGAGCTCGAGCATGCGCAGGGCGCCGGCCACTTCGTCCAGCAGGCGCGGGACATCCGCCAGTTCGGCATGGTCCCAGTTGGTTTCGATGAAGGCGACGAAGCGCTCGCGTGCGCCGGCGAAGTTGATGATGGCTTCCTGCGCCAGCACCTCGACCGTGCGCTGCGATTCGGCCGCGCTCGGATCCGGCGCGGCGTCGCCGCCGCTGCCCAGCCGCGCGACCTGGTCGTCCAGCGACGCATCGACGTACAGCAGCGCGCCGGCGATATCCAGCAGGGTGCCTTCGTCGGCCGGCCGCGTGCCGGCCACCACTTCGCGCAGCGTGTCGCGCTGCTGCATCACCACGTCGCGCGCCACGCCCAGGCCCATCATGCCGAGGGTATCGGCGACGTTGCCCAGTTCGGTGACCTGCGACTCCAGTTCGTGCGCATCGCTGCCGGTCCGCAGGTGCAGGTCCAGCGCGTCCTTCACCCGCAGCAGTTCTTCCTTGACCGCGTTGCCGACGGTGTCGAGCAGTTCGCGGTTACGACCGCTGAGGCTGCTGCGCGCATGGTCGATCTCGGCCTCGCTCGGCGTCGCTTCCTCGCGGCTGCCGGGCGGGAACAGCATGCTTTCGTTGAGGCCCGACGCGCCGCGCGCTGCGCGGATCTCGTTGAGCAGCGGCAGCAGCACGATGGGGATGTCGCGATGGCCTTCCTGCAGCCGCTCCAGGTAATCCGGCAGCAGCACGGCGCCGCGCATCAGCGTGGCGCAGGCTTCGTCGCGGTCGCCCGCGCTGCCGTCCTGCAGGGCCTTGGCCAGCAGTTCCAGTTCTTCGGCCACCATCGCCGGCGCATACAGTTCCACCATGCGCAGCGTGCCCTGCACCTGGTGCAGGTAGCCGGCGCAGAAGCGCATGCGGCTGGTGTCGGCAGGCGCCTCGACGAAGGCCTCGATTTCCTGGCGGACCAGGCGCAGCGTTTCGTCCAGTTCGGGTTTCACCCAACCGAGCACGGCGTGGCTCATGGCTTCGCGCAGCGCACTCATGGGCGTGCTCCCGCGGCGACGGCGGAGCCGTCAGCCTCGCGCTGCAGGCGGGCGGGATGGCGTAGGAAGTTCATGCAGTGCGTCCCGTCCTCAGCCCGGCAGCTTGAAGTCGGCGACCGAGCGGCGCAGGTCCGCGGCCAACTGCGCGAGGTGGCCGATGGACTCGGCGGTCTGCCCGGCACCCAGCGAGGTCTGCGAGGTGATCTGGCGGATCACGCCCATCGTCTGGGTGATGTCCAGGGCGGCCGACGACTGCTGCTGCGCGGCGCTGGAGATTCCCTTGATGAGGTTGTTCAGGTCGTTCGACACGCGCTCGATCTCGCCCAGCGCGGTACCCGCGTCCTCGGCCAGTCGTGCACCGGACACCACTTCGGCGGTGGTCTGCTCCATCGAGCTGACCGCTTCGTTGGTGTCGGCCTGGATGGTCTGCACCAGCGATTCGATACGGCGCGTGGCGCCCGAGGTGCGTTCGGCGAGGCGTTGCACTTCGTCGGCCACGACCGCGAAACCGCGGCCCGCTTCACCGGCCGAAGCCGCCTGCACGGCCGCGTTGAGCGCCAGGATGTTGGTCTGTTCGGAAATGTCGTTGATCAGTTCCACCACCGAGCCGATTTCCTGCGAGGACTCGCCCAGGCGCTTGATGCGCTTGGAGGTTTCCTGGATCTGGTCGCGGATCTGGTCCATGCCGCGGATCGTCTCGCGCACCACGCCGGCGCCCTCGGTGGCGATCTGCACCGAGCGCTGCGCCACTTCGGCCGACTCGGTGGAGTTCTTCGACACCTGGTCGATGCTGGTCGCGATTTCGCTGATGCGGTCGGACGCGGTGGTGATCTGGTCGGCCTGGTGGCCGGCGGCTTCCGCCAGCTGCAGCGCGGTGGCCTGGGTTTCCTGCGTGGACGCCGCCACCTGCACCGAGGTGTCGTTGATCGTCGTCACCAGGTTGCGCAGTTCGTCCACGGCGTAGTTGATGGCGTCGGCGATGGCGCCGGTCATGTCCTCGGTCACCGAGGCCTTCACCGTCAGGTCGCCTTCACCCAGCGAGCTGATTTCGTCCAGCAGCCGCATGATCGCCTGCTGGTTGCGGCTGTTGTATTCCACCTGCGTCTGGTAGCGCATTTCCTGCTCGCGCTGGCGGGTGCGGTACAGCGACCACAACAGACCGATGATGGAGACCAGCGCCGCGATACCCGAGGCGATGCCGAGCCAGAAGTTGGGGAACAGACGCGTGTCGCGCACCGAACCGAAGGCCGAGAACGCCTGGAACAGGTTGGTACTGTCCTGCAGCATCTGGCCCGAGCCGTTGGTCAGCGCGGCGGCGGCCGACTGCGCGGCGAACAGGTTGCGCGAGCTGGCCAGGATCGCGTCCAGGTCCTTCTTCATCGCGGTCCACAGGGTCTGCGAATTCTGCAGCGCGGACAGGGCGGAGGCGTTGCGGACCGGGGCGATGCCCAGGTCCGGGTTGCCGTCGCGCAGGCCGTCCAGCACCTGGCCGAACAGCACGGCGTCGCGGCCCAGCGCGTCGCCGGCGGTGGCGGCACCGGCGCCGCCGGCGCGGATTTCGGTCACGCGACGGGCCATGGTGCCGGCCAGCACGACCTGCTGCAGCGCGCTGTAGATCTGCGAGGACGGCGCGCCGCCGGCGGACATGGCGCGCACCACTTCGTTGAGCTGCGCCTGCAGGTTGGGCACCTGGGTGGCGAAGCGGTCGGCGTTGCCGGCCAGCGCCAGCACGGCCGATTCGGACGCGACGATCTGGTCGGCGTTCTTGCCCAGCGGCGCCCAGGTGGCGCTCAGCTTGGCCAGCGGGCCGGAGATGGCGGCTTCGTTGCCGAAGCGGCTCTGCAGGTCGGACACGGTGGACTCGACCGACCGCTTGGTCTCCTTGAACGCCTTGAACGCCTCGGCGTTGCCGGCGACCGCTTCCCGGCCCTGGTTGGTCAGCTGCTGCGACAGCACGCGCATGTCGGATGCGCCGGTGCTGGCACCGGACAGCCGGCTGCCCTGGTAGGTGGCCACACCGGTGTTGGCACCGAAGACCAGCACCGACAGCGCCAGCAGCAGCAACCAGAAGTTGTTGCCGAAACTGCCGACCTTGCCGGCGCTAGGAGAATCCGTCGCAGTGCTCATCGTTCAACCCCTGGATTGTGCTTGTCGTGCGCGCTCAAAGCGCGGTCTGGCGGAATTCGGGCGTGCGCGCGAGCAACCCCAACGCGAAGACGCCCCACCGCTGATCGTCGCTGGCGAAAGCGCGATCGATGAAATGCCCGTAGCGGCCGTCCGCCAGATCCCCCGGCTCGACCTGCTGCGACTGGTGGAAGCTGCGCTGGCCGTACAGTTCGTCGATGGTCAGCGCGACGTCGCCGCCGGCCTGGCGCATGACCAGCACGCGCTGGCCTTCGTGCAGCACGGTGCGCTCGCCTTCAAGGAACTGCTTCAGGTCCACCACCGGAAACAGGTTGCCGCGCAGGTTGCCGATGCCCAGCAGCCACGGGTGCGCGCCCGGCACCGGCGTGACCGGCGGCATCTGCACGATTTCCACCACTTCCCCGAAGTTGGAGATCAGCCGGCGCTTGCCCACCCGGTAGCCGACCCCGCGGTACTGGTCCTGCGCTACCTCGCGCGCCGGCTGCAGCACGGCATGCGCCAGGCTGCGGCGCTCGTACTCGGCCAGCGTATCGAACGGTGTGCGGATCATCGCCCGCCCCCTGTGCCTTCAATGCGAATGATCGCCACGGCGCCAGCCCCTCAGGTGCTGACGTGGGCGCGGATGGCGTCGAGGAGTTCCTCGCGCGTGAACGGCTTGGTCAGGTACTGCTCCGAGCCGACGATGCGCCCGCGCGCCTTGTCGAACAGGCTGTCCTTGGACGACAGCATGATGACCGGCGTGGACTTGAACACCTGGTTGTTCTTGATCAGCGCACAGGTCTGATACCCGTCCAGGCGCGGCATCATGATGTCCACGAAGATGATCTGCGGCTGCTGGTCGGCGATCTTGGCCAAGGCCTCGAACCCGTCCGTCGCGGTCACGACCTCGCAACCCTCGCGTTTGAGCAGGGTTTCCGCGGTGCGGCGGATGGTTTTCGAGTCATCGATCACCATGACCCGTAGGCCGTGGAGTCCACCGGCCTGGCCTTCGTTCTGCGTCATTACCTGATTTCCCCGTGCGCGCGTGGCTTCATTGACGAACCGGCCACGCTGCGTTGCTGCTTATATCCCCTATCCCGGCGCGCACTGTCAAGCGACAGCGTCGACGGCCGTCCCGATGAACGGGATGATGCGAACTGCGTCGCAGTTTGTCGTGACGGGAGGCAAGATGCGTTCCACAACCGACCGGGGCGGCGATATCGCGCGCCCTGATACCATCGCGGCGTCTCCTGCCGAACCTCCCCCATGCCGCTGGACGTCATCGTCATCATGGACCCCATCGGGTCCATCAAGATCGCCAAGGACACCACCTTCGCCATGCTGCTGGAAGCCCAGCGGCGCGGCCACCGCCTGCGCTACGTCACCCCTGGCCGGCTGTCGCTGCGCGACGGCGTGGCCCACGCCCAGGTGGCGCCGCTGACGGTCCGCGACGACAAGACCGGCTGGTTCACCCTCGGCGAGCCGCAGGACCTGGCCTTCGGCCCCGGCCAGGTCGTGCTGATGCGCAAGGACCCGCCGTTCGACGACCAGTATCTCTACGACACCCATGTGCTGGGCATCGCCCAGCAGGCCGGCGCGCTGATAGTCAACGACCCGCAGGGCCTGCGCGATTTCAACGAGAAGCTGGCCGCCCTGCTCTTCCCGCAGTGCTGCCCACCCACGCTGGTGAGCCGCGACCCGGCCGCGCTGAAGGCCTTCGTCGCCGAGCACGGCGAGGCGGTGCTGAAGCCGCTGGACGGCATGGGTGGCCGTTCGATCTTCCGCGTCAAGGCCGGCGACCCCAACACCAATGTCATCCTGGAAACCCTGATCGGCGACGGCAGCCTGACCCTGGCGCAGCGCTTCATCCCCGGTATCAAGGACGGCGACAAGCGCGTGCTGCTGGTCGATGGCGAGCCGGTGGACTACGCCCTGGCGCGCATTCCGCAGGGCGACGAGTTCCGCGGCAACCTGGCCGCCGGCGGCCGCGGCGAAGGCCGCCCGCTCAGCGAACGCGACCGCTGGATCGCCGCCCAGGTCGGCCCGGAGATGAAGCGGCGCGGCATGCTGTTCGTCGGCCTGGACGTGATTGGCGACTACCTGACCGAGGTCAATGTCACCAGCCCCACCTGCGTGCGCGAGCTGGACGCGCAGTTCGGCCTGAACATCGCCGGGCAGCTGTTCGACGTCATCGAGAAGAAGCTGGCCTGAGATGTCGGCGGTTCCCGTCCCACCGCCGAAGATCGGCGCCAACGAACGCCTCGGCGCCACCCTGGCGCTGTCGCTGATCGTGCACGGCCTGCTGGTGCTGGGCGTGGGCTTCGCGCTGGACGACGCCGCGCCGGTGATGCCCACGCTGGACGTGATCCTCAGCCAGACCAGCACCCCGCTGACCCCGAAGGAAGCCGATTTCCTGGCGGCGGCCAACCAGGAAGGCGGCGGCGAGAGCGAGCAGGCCAAGCGCCCGCGCGACAGCCAGGCCGGCTGGATTCCGCAGCCCGACACCGGCCTGGCACCGCAGCCGCTGCGCGCGCAGACCACCGCACCGGTACCGCCGCCGGAGAGCCGCGTGGTGACCACGCGCGACAGCGAAACGCGCACGCCCACGCCGGAAGCCCGCCCGCAGCCGGACCAGCCCGACCTGCCGCTGGGACAGCAGAAGGTGCAGCGCGACGCCGAAATGGCCCGGCTGGCGGCGGAGTACCACCTGCGCTCCGAGCTGTACGCCAAGCGGCCGAAGCGCAAGTTCGTCTCGGCCAGCACCAAGGAATACGTGTACGCGAACTACCTGCGCGCCTGGGTCGACCGCGCCGAGCAGGTGGGCAACCTCAACTACCCCGACGAGGCGCGCCGCCGGCGCCTGGCCGGCACGCTGGTGATCAGCGTGGCGGTGCGCCGCGACGGCAGCGTCGAGCAGACCCGCATCATCCAGTCCAGCGGCATCCCGCTGCTGGATTCCACCGCGCAGCGCATCGTGCAGCTGTCCTCGCCGTTCCCGCCGTTGCCGGAAACGGCGGAGAACGTCGACGTCCTGCATGTCACCCGCACCTGGCGCTTCCTGCCGGGCGGCGAAGTGCGCGACGAATAGCCGGCGGCAGGCTCAGGCGCGCGAGGCGCGCAGGGCCTTCTGTTCTTCCAGGGTCAGGGCGACGTTGTTGCGCAGGTAGGCCGGTTCGACCTGCTCGGGCGCGACCGCCTCGCCGCGCGCGAAGGCATCCGCCGCCAGCCGCGCGAGATCGGCCGCATGCGGCAGCGCCTGCGCGTCGATGCGGGCGAAGCGGGGCTGCAGGCGCGTGGCGAGCACGCCGTCTGCGGCGGCGAGGCCCGTGCCCACGCCGATCCAGCCGGCGTCATCGCCGGGCAGGTCGTAGCCGGCCGGCGCCAGCACGGCTTCCGCGGACGTCGCGGTCAGCACGTGGTCGCGCCAGGCGAACGTGCCCGTGTAGACCTCCCCCATGCGCGCGTCGATCGCGGCCAGGATCGGCGGCGCCGCCACGACGGCACAGCCGGCCTCGCCGGCGACCACGCACGGCGGCGGCACGCGTGCGGCCAGCACCGCCAGCGTGGAGACCGGCACCAGCGGCCGGTCCAGCGCCAGCGCGATGCCCTGCGCCAGCGCGATCGCCAGGCGCACGCCGGTGAACGCACCCGGTCCGCGACTCAGGGCGATGGCGTCGAGCTGCGTCCGCGCGATCCCCGCTTCGGCAAGCAGTTGCTCGGCCCACGGCAAGGCCAGCTCGGCATGCCGCCGCGGCGCAACCTCGAAGCGCTCACGCACCTCGCCATCGACATACACGGCGATGGAACAGGCTTCGGTGGCGGTTTCGAAGGCGAGCAGCTTCATGGGACGGACGCGCGGAAAGAGGGGGCTAGCTTAAACGCTGCGACGGAAGGACGATCAGAAGCGCGCGTCGGCGAACCAGTCGTCGGCATCGGCAGCCCGCATCGGCGCCGCAACCGCCTCCTCGATTTCGGCACCGAAGAAGCGCTGCACGTCCTGCACGCGCTGGGTGCGCCGGAACGGCGGCAGCGAATCGAGGAACACGCGCCCATACGGCTTGCCGGTCAGGCGCGGGTCGCACAGCACCAGCACGCCGCGGTCGGTCTCGCTGCGGATCAGCCGGCCGACGGCCTGCTTCAGCGCGATCACCGCCTGCGGCAGCTGCTCGTCGCGGAACGGGTTGCCGCCGGCGCGCCGCACCGCTTCCAGCCGGGCCTCGAACACCGGATCGTCCGGCGCGGCGAACGGCAGCTTGTCCACCACCACCACGCTGAGCGCATCGCCGACCACGTCGACGCCCTCGCGGAAACTCGCCGCGCCCAGCAGCACGCCATTGCCCGATGCGCGGAACCGCTCCAGCAAGGTGCCGCGCGGCGCCTCGCCCTGCACGAACAGCGGCCACGGCCCGCCGCGCAAGGCGTCGGCCGCTTCACGCAAGGCGCGATGCGAGGCGAACAGCAGGAAGGCGCGCCCCTGCGAGGCTTCCAGCACCGGCCGCAGCGTGGCGATCAGCGACGCGCCGTAGCCGGGCGCATTCGGATCGGGCAGGCCGCTAGGCAGGTAGCACAGCGCCTGCTGCGGCCAGTCGAACGGACTGGGCTGCAGCAGCGTCGGCGGATCATCCAGGCCCAGGCGCTCGGCGAGATGGTCGAAGCGTCCGCCGACGGCGAGCGTGGCCGAGGTGAACACCCACGCCGCGCGCGACTGCTCGCGGTGCTGCCGCAAGGGACCGGACACATCGAGCGGCGTGCGCTGGCAGCGGAAGCCGCGTGGCGTCAGTTCGTACCAGAGCACGTCGCTGGACTCGGGAGTGGGGAGTGGGGAATCGGGAATCGCCGGAGCGCCCCGCTCACCCATTCCCGATTCCCTACTCCCGATTCCCGGCGCTTCATACCACCGCGACAGCCGTGTGCCGAATTCCTTCGCCCGCGCCGCGCAGGCTTCCAGTCCAAGCGATGCGGGCGCCAGCGGCGCGAGGGCTGCGGACAGGTCGCCGAGCGTGTCGATCAGCGCGTCGAAACCTGCTGCCACCTCCGGCTTCGCCAGCAAGCGCTCGCGGGTGCCGCGCGATGGCAGGCCTTCCATCGCCGCGCGGGCCTCGCGCAGCGCCTGTTCCAGCGCACGCACCGGTGGCTGCAGGGCGGACAGCGCGCCGGCGGCGTCCTTCGACTCGGCCAGGCAGTCGCGCGCCAGTTCCTGCAACGGGCGCATGCCGAAGCCTTCACCGAAGAAGTTGGCGGCGAGTTCGGGCAACTGGTGCGCCTCGTCGATGACGAAGGCCTGCGCGCCCGGCAGGATTTCGCCGAAGCCTTCCTGCTTCAGCGCCAGATCGGCCAGCAGCAGGTGGTGGTTGACCACCACGATGTCGGCGGCCTGCGCGCGCTGGCGCGCCTGCACCACGAAGCAGTCCTCCCAGAACGGGCATTCGCTGCCCAGGCAGTTGTCGATGGTGGAGGTGACCAGCGGCAGCAGCGGCGAGTCGTCCGGCAGCGCGGCCAGTTCGGCCATGTCGCCGAACTTGGTGCGTCCGCCCCACGCGACGATGCGCTGGAACTGGTCGACCTGTTCGCGACTGGTGAACGTGGTGCGCAGCGCCTGCGGATCGCCCTTGGCCTGGTTCAGGCGGTAGCGGCACAGGTAATTGCTGCGGCCCTTCAGCAGCGCGGACTTCAGCCCTGCCACGCCGAGCGCGTCGCGCACGCGCGGCAGGTCGCGGTGGTACAGCTGGTCCTGCAGCGCACGCGTGCCGGTGGAGACGATGGTCTTCAGTCCGGACAGCAGCGCGGGCACCAGATAGGCGAAGGTCTTGCCGGTGCCGGTGCCGGCTTCGGCGAGCAGCACGTCGCGTCCATCGAAGGCATCGGCGATCGCCGCCGTCAGGCGCTGCTGGGCGTCGCGGGGCGCGAAGGCATCGAGTCGTTCCGCCAGCGCACCACCCTCGCTGAGGGCGTCGCGGCTGGCCTGGGCTAGCTGGGACATCGGGGAAACGGAGAGCGGCGTGCAGCGGCAAGGGTACCGCGTCGCGCCGGACGCGGCATGCGCCTCACATCCGCTCGATCACCGGCACGGTGCAGGCATCGCGCCTGCTTTCCGCTTCCGCGATGGCGGCCTGTGCGGTCGCTGCCCGAGCGGTGTGCTGCGCGGCGTCTTCCGGCGCGTGGCGTGCGGGCAAGGGTGGCTGCACGGCGAGTTCGTGCTGGCGTACCTGGCGCACGGTTTCCCAATGCTGGCGGCACAACGGGCCGACCTGCGAGCCCAGTTGGAACGCACGCTGCGCCAGCGTGTCGGCACGGGCGTAGTCGCCCTGCAGCAGCGCCACTTCGGCGCGCTCCTGCAGCACGGCGGGATCTTCCGGCACCAGCAGCAGTGCCTGGTTCAGCGCGTCGGCGGCGGCGGCGAAGTCGCGCACCGCGCGGGCCTGCTGCGCCGTCTCGCGCAGGTCCTCGATCCGCGGATCGCGCAGCGGCTGCACGGCAAGCTCGCGGTCATCGGCGCCGGCCGCGGCGTGGATGGCGGCCACGCGCTGCTCGGGCGTCAGCGGATCGCGCGCGACCGGCACCTCGGGCACCGGCGCGGAGACGCAACCGGCCAGCAGAAACAGGAACAGGAACAGGAACAGGGGAAAGGCGGACTTCATCTTCACGGCTGCTGCGGGGGAGTTTCCGGGGGCGGCGGTGCGGGTTCTTCCTTGCGGTCCAGGCCGAACCAGCTGCGCCAGCCGCCGCCTTCCTGCTCTTCGCCCTCGACCGGCGGTTGCTCGACCACGCAGGCGGCATAGGCAGGCGCAAAGCCGGACACGAACGGCAACTGGCGCGCTTCGGGACAGCCGGCATCCGTGGTGTTGGAGCCGACCACCCACTGCCAGTCCAGGCCCTTGCCCGACACCTTCAGCGGCGCGCTCGGCAGGCGGGCGAACAGACCCGACCACACGCGCATCGCACCGGTGCCGCCGTACAGGCCGGTCTGTTCGTTCTGGTCGTTGCCCATCCACACCACCGCCAGGTGGTCACCGGTGTAGCCGGCGTACCAACTGTCACGGCCATCGTTGCTGGTGCCGGTCTTGCCGGCCGACTGCAAACGGCCCAGGCCATCGCCGATCAGCTGGCGACCGGTGCCATTGGACACCACCTGCTGCAACGCCACGGTGATGAGGTTGGCGGCGATGGAATCGCCTTCCTGCGCGGGTGCCGGCGTCTTGTCGTAGCGCTTGAGCAGCTTGCCATCGGGGTCCAGCACGCCACGCACCGCGTGCAGCGGCTGGATCTCGCCGCCCGAGGCGAGGAACTGGTACAGCTGCGCCATCGCGTACGGGCTCTGGTCGGTCGCCCCGAGGATCAACGCAGGATTCGGTTCGGCCTGGATCCCGGCCAGCACGCGGATCAGCTGCGCCAGCCGGTCCGGTTCGACCTTCATGCCCACGCGCACGGTGGCCTGGTTGTACGAGCGCGCCAGCGCATCGACCAGGCGCACGGTGCCATGGCTGCGGCGGTCCGAGTTCGCCGGCGTCCAGCGCCGGTTCTTGCCGAGTTGCACGGTGACCGGCGAATCGTCCACCCAGGACGCCAGCGAGTACTGGTCCGGCTGTGCCAGCGCCAGCAGGTAGACGAACGGCTTGAGCAGCGAACCCACGGGCCGCTGCGCCTCCACCGCGCGGTTGAAGCCGACTTCGGACACGTTGCGGCTGCCGACCACGGCCAGCACGTCGCCGTCGTGCACGTCGGTCACCACCATGCCGGCCTGCAGCGGCGGCCGGCGCTTGTTCTCCAGCGCCTTGATCGTGCGCGTCACCGAGGCTTCGGCATAGGCCTGCGCCGACGGCGACATGCCGGTCAGCACGCTCAGGCCCGCGCCCTGCAGTGCGCTTTCGGGATAGTCGCGCGCCAGCTGGCGGCGCACGAGGTCCACGTAGGCGGGGAAGCGGTTGGCGGCGGCCATGCCAGGCGTCTTGGTCACGCCCAGCGGCGCGGCGAGCGCGCGCTTGTATTCGGCGTCGTCGATCAGGCCGGTTTCGTGCAGTTTCAGCAGCGCGTAGTCGCGGCGCTCCTTCGCGCGCGTCGGATTGCGCCGCGGGTCGTAGTACGAAGGACCTTTCACCATGCCGATCAGCAGCGCGACCTGCTCGGTAGTGAGACTGTCGAGATCGCGACCGAACCAGAACTCCGAACCGGCGGCGACGCCGTGGATCGCCTGGCTGCCGCGCTGACCCAAATACACCTGGTTGAAGTACGCCTCCAGGATGGTGCGCTTGTCGTAGCGCGCCTCGAGAATCAATGCGTAGAGGATCTCGTTGAACTTGCGGGTCGGCGTCTGTTCCTTGCCGATGCCGAGCAGGCCGCTGCGCGCGAGCTGCTGGGTCAGCGTGCTGGCGCCCTGGCGCGTATCGCCACCGGAACGCACCAGCAGCCACGCCGCGCGGACCATGCCCGACAGGTCGACACCGTGGTGGTCCTTGAAATCGCGGTCCTCGACCGCCTGCAGTCCGGTCACCAGCAGTTCCGGCACTTCCTCCAGCCGCACCAGCCGGCGCTCTTCCTGCTTCTGCCCGTACAGCGTGGCGATGCGCGCCGGATCCAGACGCGCCACTTTCAGGTTCTGCTTGCGCGCCACGTCGCGCACGGCGGCGATCCGGCCACCGGACAGGCTGACCTGCAACCGGCGCGGCGCCACCCGCCCGTCCACGTCGATGAAGCCACGGCTGGATATGGTGAAACGACCGCCGTCGCGCATGTACGTGCCCGGCCTCTCACCCGCGCCGTCGTCGCGGTACGACGCCGCATCCAGCTCGGTCTTCAGGGTCTGCGCATCCATCGCCAGCCCCGGCGCGACCTGCAGCGGCCGTGCGTACACGCGCGTGGGGATCTGCCAGCGCAGTTCGCCGAAGCGCTCGGTGACCTGGTGGTTCAGATACAGCGTGTACGGGATCAGGAATCCCAGGCCCAAGCCCACCGCCGCCAGGCCCCAGGTCAGCAGGCGCTGCCGCCAGCCGGGCCCATCGCCGTCATCGATGTCGTCTTCGTCCAGCGCTTCGTCGTCGTAGTCGTTGCGGGCCACAGGGGATGCGACAATGGGAATTCGGGCGAGTCTAGCGCAGCCGCCACGGGTGCGCCCGGCCCGTTTCCCCTTCGCTCAGCTGGAGTTGCAACGGAATGTCGATGTCGTGGGCCGACGCGCGCTTCATGCTGGAACGCGCGCGCGGCCTGATCCGTCGGGGCCTGGCCAGCCTGCGTACGCGCGGCCTCGGGCCCACCTGGGCGCGGGTGCGACGGCAGTTCGCGCGCCGCGCGCCGCCGATCTCCCGGCCGCTCTGGTTTCCCGCCGCCGGACCCTTCGCTCCGTTCACCGTGCCCGCCAGCGAGGCGCCGTGCGCCAGCATCGTGATCCCGGTCTACAACCAGGCGGCGTATACGCTCGCCTGCCTGCGCGCACTGGCGGCGCATCCGGCGGCTGCGACGTGCGAGATCATCGTGGTCGATGACGGCTCCACCGACGAAACCGGCGCGTGGATGCCGCAGATCGACGGGCTGCGCTATCACCGGCGTCCCACCAATGGCGGCTTCATCGCGGCATGCAACGATGGCGCGGCGCTCGCCCAGGGTGACTACCTGGTCTTCCTCAACAACGACACCGTGCCGCAACCGGGCTGGCTCGATGCGCTGCTCGCGACGTTCGACGCACATGCGGGCGTGGGCCTCGTCGGTGCGCAGCTGGTGTATCCCGACGGCCGCCTGCAGGAAGCCGGCGGCGTGGTGTTCGACGACGGCTCGGCCTGGAACTACGGCCGCTTCGACTCGCCCGACGATCCCCGCTACGCCAGCCTGCGCGACGCGGATTACTGCTCCGGTGCGGCGATCGCCGTCCCCGCGGAGCTGTTCCGGGAAACAGGCGGCTTCGATGCGCGGTACGCGCCGGCGTACTACGAAGATACCGACCTCGCCTTCAGCCTCCGCGCACACGGCCTTCGGGTGCTGTACCAGCCTGCATCGCGCGTCGTGCACCTGGAGGGCGTCACCTCCGGCACCGACACCGGCAGCGGGACCAAGGCCTATCAGGTACGCAATCGCGACGTGTTCGCGGCGAAGTGGAAGGACGCGCTCGCGCGCCAACCGCAGGCCGGCAGCCTGCCGACGGCCGGCTCGATCGTGCGTCCCCGGCGCCAGATCCTGGTGGTCGATGCGGAAACACCGCGCCCGGACCACGATTCCGCTTCCCTGCGCCTGGTCAATCTGATGCGGCTGCTGGTCGCCGACGACGCGCATGTGGTCTTCCTGCCCGCGGACCTGCACTACGTGGAACGCGATACCGACCGCCTTCGCCGTCACGGCATCGAATCGTGGCATGCGCCCTTCGCGACGCGCCCCGCCGCCTGGCTCCGCGAACATGGCCCCCGCTTCGACGTGGTGATGCTCTCCCGCCACTATGTTGCGGCGGAGTTCCTGCCGTTGGTCCGTCGCTTCGCGCCACAGGCGCGGGTGGTGTTCGACACGGTCGACCTGCACTTCCTGCGCGAGCTGCGCGGCGCCGAACTGGCCGACGATGCCGGCCTGCGCCGCACGGCCGAGCGCACGCGCGATCGCGAGTTCGCGCTGATGCGGCAGGCCGACACCACGTTGGTGGTGAGTCCCGTGGAGCGCGAGATGCTGTCGACGCTGCTGCCGGAGGTTCGCGTGGAGGTGGTGGCGAACCTGCACGAGATGGCCACGACCGGCCTTCCGTTCGGACAACGGCGCGACCTGGTGTTCGTGGGCGGTTTCCGCCATCCGCCGAACGTGGATGCCGTGCAATGGTTCGGCCGCCACATCTTCCCGCTGATCCATGCGCGGCAGCCCGACATCCGCTTCCACTGCATCGGAATGAGCCCGCCCGCCGACGTGCTGGCGCTGCAGTCGCAGCCGGGGATCGTCGTGCACGGGCACGTGGCGGACGTGGGCCCCTACATGGATGGCGCGCGCATCGCGATCGCACCGCTGCGTTTCGGTGCCGGCGTCAAGGGCAAGATCAACCTGAGCATGGCGCACGGTCAGCCGGTGGTGGCCACGTCGTGCGCGGTCGAGGGCATGCATCTGACCGACGGACACGATGTGCTGGTCGCCGATGAGGCCGATGCCTTCGCCGAGGCCGTGTTGCGACTGTATGGCGATGCCGGTTTGTGGCAGCGGCTTTCCGGCAATGGCCGGGAGAACATCGCGCGCCATTTCTCCATGGAGGCCGCGCGCGACACGGTGCAACGCGTTTTCCGGCACCAGGGAAGGCCTGAATAACGGCCGGCGTCCGCGCGGATTTCAAAAGACATGCGCCTGTTGAAAGCCGCGGGAATGACGAGCAAACGTAGAGTTGTTCAGAGTATCCCTAGGGCGCCGTGGCCGCCTGGGCGACGCGCACGCGGGCCTCGAAGTCTTCCAGCCCCGGCACGGCGCCATCCAGCGCTCGCGCTTCCTGCAACGACTGCGCCGCAAACGCGACATCACCCGCACCCAGCCGCTCCGTGCCCACCGCGATCCATTTTTCCGCCAGCCGCCGCCGCGCATCAGGCAGGGCGGGGTCGCGCGGCAGGAGGGTCTGCCACGCCTGCTGGCAGGCCTGCGCGCGGCGGATGCGATTGGCACGCAGTTCGTCTTCGTAACAGCGGCGGACGGCGGGCAACAGGCGCGTGGCAGCCTGCTTCACGTCGGCACTGTCGGGCGACAGCGCCTGTGCGGCGCGCAGCGTGTCGTAGGCGCTTTCGCCGGGAGGCGTAAGCCAGTGGCCCTGCGCTTCGGCCTGCGCCATCTTCGCGAGCAGCGCGGCGACGCGTCGCTCGCGCTCGCGCGGCGGGATCGAAAGCGCCGCATCCTGCCGCTGCCGCACCTCGCGCGCCCGGGTGATGGCCTGCACTGCCTGCGCCACGCGCGGGGACTGCGGCGCCAGCAGGCGGGCGCGTTCGAGCGCCTGTTGCGCCTGCACGAAGTCGAAATCACCGGCGTGGCGTTCCGCCTGGCGGGCGTAGGCGACGCCTACCTGCTCGAGGCCCTGCCGCGCCACGTCGTCGCCCGGCATGGCGGACAGGATCGCTTCGTACGCGGAGCGCGCGGACGGCAGTCGACCGCGCGCCAGGTCGCGGGTAGCCGCGCGTCGACGCGCATCGACGGCCGTCGCCATGGCC
The DNA here is from genome assembly GCF_022539275.1 of Pseudoxanthomonas sp. LH2527. NCBI lineage: Bacteria > Pseudomonadati > Pseudomonadota > Gammaproteobacteria > Lysobacterales > Lysobacteraceae > Pseudoxanthomonas > Pseudoxanthomonas sp. LH2527. The sequence continues at coordinate 38,619 of NZ_JAKZBW010000035.1, forward strand.
GCCTCGACCCGCGGCAGATCGACATGGCCCGGATCGAAGCTGCGGGCGGCCGTGACCCGGGCCGCGGCATCGCCCAGCTCGCCGCGCTGGAGCCGCTGCGCTGCCTGGTGCAGCAGGTCGGACAAGGCGTCCTCCCGGCCTTCGAGCGCCTCGATGCGCGTGGGTTGCAGCGCCAGCACGCGGCGGTACAGCGGCAACGCCGTGTCCTCACCGCCCCACAGCCGTTCATCCGCGTGGGCACGCGCGGCCGCTGCCAGCAGTCCATCGATGCCGGCGTGCTCGACCTCGCGCGCGCGCAGCCGCGCCGCGAACGCGTCGGCCTGCGGACGGGGCACCTGCAGCTCACGCGCCAGGGCCAGGTGAGCACGCGCCTCCTCGAACCGGTCCTGCCGCAGCGCGTCGTCCGCCGACGCGAGGGCGGCCTGCGCCACGCGGCGCAAGCCCTCGCTCGCCTCGGTGCGGTCGGTATCCAGCGCCTGCGCCGCTTCATACAGCTGGCGCGCGCCCGTGCCATCGGCAGCATCCAGCCGCCCGGCACGCAGGGCCTGGTGCGCCTGGTCGAGCAGCGCTTGCACGCGGGTCTGCGGCCACAGCAGGTCGGCCAGCGGCTGGCGCAGGAAGATGACGGACAAGAGGAGCACAACGGCGACCGCCATTGCCGCGAGCCAGCGCGCACGCGATCGATCACGCCGTGCCGGGACCGTCGCGCGGGGGTGGCCGTCGGCCGCCGTCGTGCCATGCGTCCAGTCGATGCGCGGCTCGATGCGTCGGCCCCGTCCGGCGTCGTGGTGGTCTTCGCGGGTCACGCCCGCAGCATACCCACTCAGCCTGAACGTCGCGCGTCCTCCACCCCGGGCAATGCGTCGAGCTTGCCGAGCAGCGTGGACAGCTGGCCGAAGTCGGCGACCTTCAGCCGCAGGCGCAGATGCACGCGACCGCTGGCACGGTTGCTCTGGCTGTTGATGTCCAGCACGTTGGCTTCTTCCTGGGCGATCAGCGTGGTGATGTCCTTGAGCAGCCATTTGCGGTCGAACGCCGTGACCTGCACGTCCACCTCGTAGCCGCCACCGGCCTGGCCCCACTCCACCGGCAACACGCGCTGCGGACTGGTGGCGGCCAGCCGCGCGAAAGCGACGCAGTCGGTGCGATGCACGGTGACGCCGCGCACGCGGGTCAGGTAGCCGGCGATCGGTTCACCGGGCACCGGCTGGCAGCAGCGGGCGAGTTGCACCAGCAGGTTGCCCACGCCCTGCACGGTGAATTTCGACTTGCCCGGTTTGGCGACCTTGCGTGGCGGACGCCGTACGGGCAATGCGGACGCATCTGGCTCGACCGTCGCGCGTTGTTCCTCGTGCAGCGCGCGCCCCACCTGGTGCGGCCCCACGTCGCCCAGCGCCACCTGGATGTAGAGCTCGTCCACGCTGTCGGCATGGAACTTCTTCGCCGCCCCGGTCAGGTCGGCATGGTGAAGCCCGAGGCGCTTCAGTTCCTTTTCCAGCAGCTCGCGTCCGGCCTGCAGGTTGCGTGCGCGATCCAGCTTGTGGAACCAGGCGCGCACCTTGTCGCGCGAGCGTCCACTGGCGAGGAAGCCGTTGGCCTGCAGCAGCCAGTCGCGGCGCGGCTCCGGCTCCTTGGATGTGAGGATCTCGACACGGTCGCCGCTGCGCAGCACATGGTTCAGCGGCACGATACGGCCATTGACCTTCGCGCCGCGCGTGCGATGACCCACCATGGTGTGCACGTGGTAGGCGAAATCGAGTACGGTGCCGCCCCGCGGCAGGTCGACCACCTCGCCCTTCGGGGTCAGTGCGTAGACCCGGTCCTCGACCAGCTCGGCATCCAGCTCGCCCGCCAGCGCGCCTTCGCTGCCGGCGCCGTCGGCCGCGCCGTCCAGCAGCCGGCGCATCCAGGCGATCTTGCGGTCGAATGCGTCGCCGCCGCTCTTGCCTTCCTTGTACTTCCAGTGCGCCGCCACGCCCAGTTCGGCCTGCGCGTGCATCTCGTGCGTGCGGATCTGCACTTCCAGCGTGCGGCCCTCGGGGCCGACCACGGCGGTATGCAGGGAACGGTAATCGTTGGCCTTGGGGCGCGCGATGTAGTCGTCGAACTCGCTCGGGATCGGCACCCACAGCGCGTGCACGATGCCCAGCGCGGCATAGCAGGCGGCCACGTCATCCACCGCGATGCGGACCGCGCGCAGGTCGTAGAGTTCGTCGAAGCCGACCTGCTTGCGCTGCATCTTCCGCCAGATGCTGTAGATATGCTTCGGCCGGCCGCTGACCTCGGCATGGATGCCGTGTTCGGCCAGCGCCGTGCGCAAGGCATCGAGGACGGCGCCGATGTAGCGTTCACGGCCGACGCGCTTCTCGTCCAGTTGGGTGGCGATCTGCTTGTAGACCTGCGGCTGCAGGTAACGGAACGCCAGATCCTCCAGTTCCCACTTCAGCTGCCAGATGCCCAGCCGGTTCGCCAGCGGCGCGTGGATGTCGCGCGTGAGCCGGGCCAGCGCCTGGCGCGCCTCCTCCGGCAATGCGCCCGCCGCGCGCATGCGGGCGAGCTGGCGGGCCAGCAGGATGGTCACCACGCGCAGGTCGCGCACGATCGCCAGCAACAGCCGGCGCAGGCCCTCGGTGTTCACGCCGCGCGACTGTTCCGCATGCAGCGCCCAGACCTGGGCCGCCGCGACCTGGCCCTCCAGCAGGTCGGCCAGGCCGGGCACCTGCTTGCCGGCGGCAGCGGCCAGCGCCGGCTGCAGTGCCGGCAGTCCATGCAATACCGCGGCAAGGATGACCTCGCCGTCCGCTCCAAGCGTCGCCAGCGTGTCCAGCGTATCGGCAAGGATGTCGATGGCGTCAGGCATCCCGTCCTGCGCGCCCGCGGCTGTCGCCGCACCGGCGAGCGCGTGGCGCAGCGCCGCCGGCAGCGCCTGCAGGGCGGGCCGTTGCAGCAGCGTGGCGATGTCGTGGACGGGGGGAACCATGGCCGTGCGGAGGGGCAACCAAGCGTCGCCGGAATGACTACACTACCGGCCAGTCGACCGCAGGAACAACCATGAAGATGAGCCGCTTGTTTCTATCCATCGCCTTGTCGGTCGCCTCCACGTGCGCCGTCGCCCAGGACAGCACGCCCGAGCCGCTGCGCGAGGCGATGAGCGAAAGCGAGTTCAAGGCCGCGGGCCTGGACAAACTGACCCCGGCCGAACTCGCCGCGCTGGATGCATGGCTCGGACGTCGCATCGAACAACAGACCGCGCGGGTGTCGGCGGAAGCGAAGGAAGCCGGGCGCCGCGAAGTGCAGCAGTCCACGCGCGGCTTCTTCGACTTCGGCAGTGCCGAACCGATCGTCGACGTGTTGGCGGGCGAGTTCCGCGGCTTCGCCAAGGGCCGGCGCTACAAGCTGGAGAACGGACAGGTGTGGGAACAGGTGGACGGCGCGACCCTGTCCGGCGTGGTCCGGCAGAAGCCGGGCGTGAAGATCACGCCATCGCGCGTCGGCAACAACTGGTACTTCCGGATCGATGGCTACAATTCTGCGGCGTCCGTGCGCCGGGTCGAGTGACTACGAGGACTTCCCATGCTTACCTCAAGGCTGATGGTTCTATCGTTGCTGTTCGGCGCGTGTTCCCCGGCATGGGCCGCACGCGACTATGTCGCCCTCGAGAAGCGGCTCACGCCCGAGCAGATGCAGGCTACAGGCCTGGATACGCTGAACGCCGAACAGCTTCGGCTACTCAACGCCCTTCTCAGTGAAGAGAACAGGGCAACCGTGGAGGCGGTCCGCAAGGACGACGGCCCGCGCGTCACCGGCACGCTGTTCGGCGGCGCCGGACTGGAGCCGGTGACCAGCACGCTGACCGGCAACCTGCGCGGCTGGTCGCGCGGCACGGTGTTCACCCTCGCCAATGGCCAGCGCTGGCGGGTGACCGAAGGCGACTACAGCGCGACCAAGCCGCTGGGCAATGCCAAGGTGGTGGTGTCGCCGGGCAAGATCAGCGGCTGGTACCTCCAGGTCGACGGCCACAACCCGAGGCCGAAGGTGCAGCGCGCCGACTGAGGCGCGCACCCGGCTTCACCCGCGCAGGGCCTGCAGGCGCTGCGCGAGCTTCTTCGGCGAGATGCCGCTCTTCGCGCCCAGCTCCTGCGCGAACACCGACACCCGCAATTCCTCCAGTTCCCAGCGCAGGACCTGCCATGCCGGCAGGTCCGACGCGCCGTCCTGGCGTGCCTGCGCCAATGCATCGGCGAACGGCTTGAGCTCCAGCATGCGCGCCTGGTCCTTCGCCGGATCGCGCTTGGCGCGCTCGGCGCGCAACGTCATCGCCTTCAGGTAGCGCGGCAGTTGCGCCAGTGCGTCGGCCGGGGTGTCGCGCAGGAATCCGGGATGCACCAGGGACGCCAGCTGCGCCTTCAGATCGTCGAGGTTGCCGCGCGCCCAGCCCATCAGCGGCGCCTCCAGTTGCGGCTTCAGTTCCGCCACCGCGGACAGGATCGCCTCGGCCAGTTTCAGGCGCTCCATCGCCTCGCCGAACAGGCGCTTGCCCGCGTCGTCGCGCCGCTGCTCGAACGCGGCACGGTCGCGCACCGCGTCCAGTCCGGCCGACAGCACCGCGTTCATCGCCGCATCGACGATGTCGCCGCGCAGCCGCTCCTGCGATTCGATGGCCGCGTACAGCAAGCCGGTCTTCGGCGACACCGGCAGCTGCTTGCGCGCCTGCTTCACCTTGTCGGCCAGCGCGATCTCCAGCAGTCGGCGGACGCCGCCCGGGTGCGCGGCAGCGGCTTCCGCCGGATCGGCGAACACCTGCAACGCCACGGTCTCGCCGTCGTCGCGCAGTGCCGGATACGCGGGCACGCCTGCTTCA
>NZ_JAKZBW010000036.1:0-43046 GCF_022539275.1 Pseudoxanthomonas sp. LH2527
CCCTCCTCGCCTGCCTGCCGCTGGCGTGCGCCACGTCCGCTGCCGCTGCACAGGATTTCGCCGACGACGCCCGCTTCGAGATCCGGCTGTCGGCCTTCAATCCCGAGGCCAACATCCGCTTCGACGGCACCGGCGTCGCCACCGATGGCGAGCGCTCGGAGGACCTGGCGGCGGCGGGCAGCATCGACTCGGACGGCCGCTGGCGGCCGCGCGGCGAGCTCGCCTTCCACATGTCGCCCCGGCAGTCGCTGCGCCTGAACTACTACGACTACCGGCGCAACCAGTCCTGGAACTTCGATGGCGACTGGGTCGACCCGGGCAACATCTTCGATGAGGTCGAGATTCCCGGCGAACCGGTGGAAATCCCGGCCATCGACATCGATGGCCGCCTCAGCTTCGAGCTGGCCAGCCTCAACTACGAGTTCGCCGTAGTCGATGCCCCGCGGTTCCAGTGGGCACTTGGCGCCGGCGTCACCCATGCGACGCTGGAAGCCCGGGGTACCGGCACCAGCACGGGCACCGGCGAGGTCGACCCGCAGTGGGAGTCGTTCCGCTGGAAGAAGGACGGCACGTCGCCCAACCTGCACACGCGGGTCAGCTGGGCGCCGACCGAGCGCCTGCGCGTGGAGGCACAGGCCCAGTATCTGGATACCCGCTGGGGCGATTTCATCGACGAACGCGGCCATTTCGAACGCGGGGGCCTGCTGGTCGAATACCTGGTGACCGAGCGTCTGGGCATTCACGTGGGCTATGACTGGTTCCGCCTGAAGCTCAGCAACGACTATCGCGGCTCGTTCGAGGCGCCGCCGGAAACCGGCGTAGGCACGGTCGACGTCGCCGGCAAACTGACCGGACAGTTCAAGGTCCACGGACCGATGGCCGGCGTGACCTTCCGGTTCTGAGCCGACTGATCGATAGCCACCGCTTATCGTTTCCAGCAGAACGTTTCATTGGACGACACGTGCGGGGCGCCCATACTTGAGACCAGTTCTCATCTGGAGCCCCGCCGTGAACAAGACCCTGAGCTTCGCGATGCTGCATTTCGCGGTGGCCTTCACCCTGGGCTACCTGTTCACCGGCAGCCTGCTGGTGGGTGGCGCATTGGCACTGATCGAACCGGCCTGCAACACCGTGGTGTTCCACTTCCACGAGAAGGTGTGGAAGCGGATCGAGGCGCGCCGGGCAGCGAGGGCGATGCCGTTGCCGGCCTGAGAAAGGCTCAAAGAAGGGCTGAGGGTCCTGACAATCCGATCTACGGATTGCCCAGTGCCTTGTCCAAAGCCTCTGACTGCGTTCTGCGCTGGATGCAAGTTGCATCGTCACTTGGCAGGCCCGAATCCAGGTCGCAGGGATGCATGGGGCGACCTGAGGCGACGTTTTCGCGCAGTCCCGCCAACAGCAAGTGATCGAAGCCCAGGTACGCCCCCAGATTGACGATCCGCGACTCGCATGCCCCGGGTTTAAGCACCGTGCCGGGCTGATCCCAGAACAACAGCAGGAAATCTCCCGGCGCGACGCCCCTCGTACAACCGGTGGCTAACTCGTATTCCAACCGGGGGATCCCAGTAAGCGCTTTGCCCTTGATCTGCTCCACCAGCACATAGCGAGCGACGGCTCCGCCGATCTGATACGGGGTTCCGTACAACCTGGCCGACGAGGGAGCGTCGCCAAGAAAATTCCGCAGCGCGGACTCACGCACCAGTTCGACAGCGGAAACCCGGACCAAGGCAACGTAGGCATTCCGCGCCGCCAGATCATCGAGGTCACGCGAGCCCACCGGACCGCACTGGCACGCCCACGCGACAGTGCTGGAGGTCAACAGAGCCCCCGCCAGCCAGATGCGGGCGAGCAGGCGGATCACTTCTTCTTCGGGATGTACAGGTCGGTGATGGTGCCTTCGTAGACCTCGGCAGCCATCGCCACCGACTCGCTGAGCGTGGGGTGCGGATGGATGGTGGCACCGATGTCGCCGGCTTCCGCGCCCATCTCGATGGCCAGCGCCAGTTCGGCGATCAGGTCGCCCGCGTGCACGCCGACGATGCCGGCACCAATGATGCGATGGGTGTGCTCGTCGAAGATCAGCTTGGTGGAGCCTTCGCCGCGGCCGATGCCGACCGCGCGCGCCGACGCCACCCACGGGAACTTGCCCACGCCGATCTTCAGGCCCTTGGCCTTGGCCTCGGTCTCGGTCACGCCGACCCAGGCGATTTCCGGGTCGGTGTAGGCCACGGACGGAATCACCCGCGCCACCCACTCCTTCTTCTCGCCGGCCGCGACTTCCGCCGCCAGCTTGCCTTCGTGCGTGGCCTTGTGCGCCAGCATCGGCTGGCCGACCAGGTCACCGATGGCGAAGATCTGCGGCACGTTGGTGCGCATCTGCGCATCGACCGGGATGAAGCCACGGTCAGTGACGCTGACGCCGGCCTTGTCGGCATCGAGCTTGCCGCCGTTGGGCGAACGGCCCACGGCGACCAGCACGCGGTCCCAGGTGCCCGATTCCAGCTCCGGCTTCTGGCCCTCGGTGGCGCTCTCGAAGTGGACGGTGATGCCCTTCTTCGAGGCCTCGACTTTGGCGGCCTTGGTCTTCAGCTGGATGATCACGCCCTGCTTCTTCAGGCGGTCGGCCAGCGGCTTCACCAGGTCCTTGTCGGCGCCCGGCATCAGCTGGTCCATGAACTCGACCACGGTCACTTCGGCGCCCAGCGCGCGGTAGACCGTCGCCATTTCCAGGCCGATGATGCCGCCGCCGACCACGAGCAGCTTCTTCGGCACTTCGGCCAACTGCAGCGCGTCGGTGGAATCCATCACGCGCGGGTCGTCCCACGGGAAGTTGGGCAGCTTCACCGCCTGCGAACCGGCCGCGATGATGCACTGCTCGAAGCGCAGCAGCTGCGTCTTGCCGTCGCTGCCGACGATCTCCAGCTCGTTGGGCGACACGAACTTCGCCACGCCGGTCACCGTGCGCACCTTGCGCTGCTTGGCCATGCCGGCCAGGCCCTTGGTGAACTGGCCGACCACCTTGTCCTGCTTGAAGCCGCGCAGCTTGTCCAGGTCGATCTTCGGCTTGCCGAAGCTGATGCCGATGTCGTCCGAATGCGAGGCCTCATCGATCAGGGCGGCCGCGTGCAGCAGCGCCTTCGACGGGATGCAGCCGACGTTGAGGCAGACGCCGCCGAGCGCTTCGTAACGCTCGATGAGGACCGTATCCAGCCCGAGGTCGGCGGCGCGGAACGCGGCGGTGTAGCCGCCCGGGCCGGAACCGATCACGACGATGCGGCACTCGATGTCCGCGGGCTTGCCGGTGCCCAGCGCCGGCTTCGGCGCCGAGGTCGCAGGCGCGGCGGGCGCGGCCGGCGACGGCGTCACCGGGGCGGGCTTGGCGGGCGCCGATGCGGCGGCGCCCTCGCCTTCGATGATCGCCACCAGGCTGCCTTCGGCGAGTTCATCGCCGAGCTTGACCTTGATCTCCTTGATGACGCCGGCGGCCGGCGACGGCACTTCCATCGTCGCCTTGTCCGATTCCAGCGTCACCAGGCCCTGGTCCTTCTTCACCGTGTCGCCCACGGCGACCAGGATCTCGATGACCGGCACGCCGTCGTAGTCACCGATGTCGGGCACCTTGGCTTCGATCAGGCCACCGCCGCCGGACGGCGCGGGCGCAGCGGCGGCCGGTGCGACAGGAGCCGATGCCGAAGGCGACGCGGACGCGCTCCTTCCCCCGCTCGCGGGGGAAGGCTGGGATGGGGGCGAAGCTGCCGCTGCGGCCGGCGCAGGCGCAGACGCCGCAGCACCCTCCGCTTCCAGCACCGCCACCACGCTGCCTTCCGACAGCGCATCGCCCAGCTTGACCTTGAGCTCCTTCACCACGCCGGCGGCCGATGACGGCACTTCCAGCGTGGCCTTGTCCGATTCCAGCGTCACCAGGCCCTGGTCTTTCTTCACCGTGTCGCCGACAGCGACGAGGATTTCGATGACCGGCACATCGCTGTAATCGCCGATGTCGGGGACTTTGACTTCAATCGTGTTCGCCATACCGCTCTCTTTCGTAGGGTGGGCCTGGGCCCACCGTGGCTTGGTCGGATAGGTGGGCCGGGGCCCACCCTACGGACTCACAGGAGTACGCGGCGCATATCGCCAAGCAGCTGTGCCAGGTACGCGGTGAAGCGCGCCGCGGCGGCGCCGTCGATCACGCGGTGGTCGTAGCTCAGCGACAGCGGCAGCATCAGGCGCGGCTGGAACTGCTTGCCGTCCCACACCGGCTGGATCGACGACTTGGACACGCCGAGGATGGCCACTTCCGGCGCATTGACGATGGGCGTGAACGCCACGCCGCCGATGCCGCCCAGCGAGGAGATCGAGAAGCAGCCGCCCGACATCTCGGCCGGACCGAGCTTGCCTTCGCGCGCCTTCTTGGCCAGTTCGCCGCTTTCCTGCGCGATCTCGTTGACGCCCTTCTTGTCAACGTCGCGGACGACCGGCACCACCAGCCCGTTCGGCGTGTCGGCGGCGAAGCCGACGTGGAAATACTTCTTCAGCGTGAGGTTCTCGCCACTGGCATCGAGCGAGGCGTTGAAGTCGGGGAACTTCTTCAGCGCGGAGACGCTGGCCTTCATCAGGAAGGCGAGCATGGTCAGCTTGATGCCGGCCTTTTCGTTTTCCTTGTTCAGCGCCACGCGCAGCGCTTCCAGGTCGGTGATATCGGCGTGGTCGTGCTGGGTGACGTGCGGGATCATCGCCCAGTTGCGCGCCAGGTTGGCGCCGGAAATCTTCTTGATGCGCGACAGCGCGACCACCTCGGTCTCGCCGAACTTGCTGAAGTCCACCTTCGGCCACGGCAGCAGGTTGAGGCCGCCACCGGCGGCGGCCGGTGCGCCCGCAGCGGCGGGCGCGGCCACGCCACCGGCCAGCGCGGTCTTGACGTACTTCTGCACGTCTTCCTTGCTGATACGGCCACCGCGTTCGCTGCCCGTCACCTGGTGCAGGTCCACGCCCAGCTCGCGGGCGAACAGGCGCACGGCGGGGCTGGCGTAGGCGACCTTTTCCGGCAGCACGCGGTCGGCGTTGAACTCGACCGGCGGCGAGCGCGGCGGCGAGGCTTCCGGATCGATGCCGGGCTTGTCGTCCAGCACGCGCGAGGCAGCCGGGGCCACGGACGGTGCGGCGCGCTCCTGCGCGATCTCGCGCTGGGCGATCTTGTCGGGGGTCGGCGAGACCGCGACCGGCTCGACCTTGGCGCCGGTTTCGGCGGTGGCGGTCGGCGCGGGCGCGGCGGCAGGCTTGGCTTCGGCCGCACCTTCGCTCACTTCGATCAGCGCGACGACGGCGCCCTCGGCGATCTCGTCGCCCAGCTTGACCTTGATCTCCTTCACCACGCCGGAGAACGCGGATGGCACTTCCATCGTGGCCTTGTCCGATTCCAGCGTCACCAGCCCCTGGTCCTTCTTCACCGTGTCGCCCACGGCCACCAGGATTTCGATCACCGGTACGCCGTCGTAGTCACCGATGTCGGGGACCTTGGCTTCCTTGATGTCGGACATGGCGTTACTCCGGTGCGGGCGTGAAGAGGGAACCCCTATTGTGTCCGCAGCGGCGCGATGCGCCAACCGTTCATTGGTGTTAATTGCTGTCCACGGCGGGACATTGCGCGCAGCGCGACGCGCAGTGGTATCGCTTTGGTCGGACGACGCAGGCGCCGAACGGACGCAATACGCTGCCGCATTGTTCATCCAAGCGCGTCGCCGGCGCGTATCTGGATACGGCGTTCACGGGCTCGCCCCTAGCATCGCCGCCCATTCCATCAAGGAGATTCCCATGCGCTGGCTGGTATTGCTTTCGTCGCTCGCCATGCCCGTGGTGTCCTGGCTGTCCCAGCAAGGCATGCTCGGCCCCACCAACGGCGAGGTCTCGGATCGCTATCCCACGCTGATCGTCGCGGCGGGCTACGCCTTCGCCATCTGGGGCCTGATCTTCCTGTGGGACGTGGTGTTCGGCGCCTGGCAGGCATTTTCGTCGCGCGCGCGCCAGGCGCCGCTGGCGGGCGTTCGCCCCTGGGCTGCGGCCGGTTTCGCGCTGACCGCTCTGTGGATGCCGGTGTTCTCGCAGCAACTGTTCTGGCTGGCGCTGCTGATCATCTGGTCGGCGCTGGGCTGTCTGTTGGCCTGCGCGCTGAAGCTTTCCACCGCGCGTGAAGGGACGCCGGGCCTCACGGGCTGGGCCTGGGCGCCGCTGTCGCTGCATGCCGGCTGGCTGTCGCTGGCGGCATTCCTCAACACGGCGCAGGTCATCGTCGCCTATCGGCTGCTGCCGACCGACGCGATGCTGCCGTGGACGCTGGTGCTGTTCGCCGCCGCTGCCACCCTGCTGCTCGTGGCGAACCAGCGGATGCGCGGCAACCTGCCGTTCGCGGCGGCCGCGCTGTGGGCATTGGCTGCGGTCTACGTGAAGCAGTCGGGCTGGACCGTGCCGGGCAGCGATACCGCCGCCCGGGTCGCCATTGCCGTGGCCGCCGTGCTGGCGGTGCAGACCGTGTGGCTACGGCTGCGTGCGCCGGCTCGCCCCGCGCACGCCTGAAGCAGGCAGCAGCGGCCGCAGCACATCCCATGCCTCGCGCAGCCGCGCGAGGTCCATCGCCGCATGCGCCGGGCTGGTCGAGGGCAGCGCGATGAGCTGCACGCGCTGCGTCCAGGCGTCATCCAGCTGCGGCTGGACATGCCGCCGGAACAGCGACGACGCAGTGCCGCCGTTGAGGGCGATGCCGCGCAGGGTGGCAAGCTCCTGCACCAGGCCGGCGACCGGATTGGGCCGCTCGCTGCCGCGGACGATCGCGCTGTCCAGGCTGCCGGCACGGCGGCATTCGCCGATCACATCCCACAGGCCGATACCGGCCCGCTGCAACGCCGCCAGCCGTTCCTCGTAGGGCGCTTCCACGGCGACGCCGGCCAGCGAGGCCATCACCGGCCAGAACCGGTTGCGCGGATGCGCGTAGTAGCGGGCCGCCTGCAGCGACGCCGTGCCCGGCATCGAGCCCAGCACCAGCACGCGGCAGTCGGGCGCCACCACCGGCGGCAGCCCGGTCAGCACCTCATCCATCGCTTATCCGCCGCTCGCCTGCCACGGCTTCACCACCAGCAGGGCACCGGCGACGACCAGCAGCAGGCCGACCACGCGCAGCGCATCCACCGGCTGGCGCGCGTGCAGCACGCCGAAGTGGTCCAGCACCACCGAGCCCACCAGTTGCCCGGCCACCACCAGGCAGATCAGCGACGCCGCGCCCAGCCGCGGCACCAGCAAGGTGGCCGAGGCGACGAACAGCGCGCCGATCACGCCCCCGGTCCACGCCCACCACGGCACCTTCGCCAGCGCGGCCGGCACGAACACCGGCCGCGTCAGCAGCCACCACGCCAACAGCACGCCCGTTCCCACCAGGAACGAGCACAGCGAGGCGAACAGCGGCCCGGACGTCTGCCGCCCCAACGAGGCGTTGATCAGCGCCTGCAGCGGCAACAGCATGCCGATGAAGAGGGCCAGGGCCACGCCGGTCGCGTTCATGCGTCATCTCGTCCAGGGAAGAGGGACGAACGATACGCCACGTGGCGTCAACGCATGCGCATCAGGCGACGTGCGGAACGCCACCCTGCCGCTTCGACACCGCCCGCTGCAGCAGCGCCATCGACACCAGCAGCATCGCCATCGGCGCCAACAGCAGGTAGAACGCACGCGACCCGTCGAAGTGCGCGAACAACTGCCCGGTCACGTACGAACCAGTCGTGCCGCCCAGCGCGGAGAACACCACGATCAGTCCGGTCATCGCCGCATGCCGCGACTTCGGCAGCGCGCTGAGCACCACCGAATTGATCGCCGGATAGATCGGCGCCATCAGCAGGCCGATCATCGGGAACACATAGGCGGCCGCCGGCGCGTTCCACCAGGACATGCCCTCGCGCGCCTGCACGTTGACCGCCAGCGGCAGCGCCAGCAGCACCAGCACCGCCATCGCCACCACGCAGCCCGACAGTAGCCAGAACCACGGCAGGCGCCGCAGCAGCACGCCCCCGCCCAGCCGCCCCAACGCCAGCGACCCGGCGAAGATGCTGGCCGCCTGCACGCTGAGCGTGGTGGGCAGGTGCAGGATCTCGCGGTTGAACGTGGGCAGCCAGGTGTTGATGGCCTGCTCCATCAGCACGTAGAGGAACGCCGACACCAGGAACACCACCACCAGCGGCAAGGCCAGCAGGCGGAACATGTCGATGAAGGATTCGCCGGCCGCATGCCCATCCTGCGCCGCGCGCTCGTCCAGCGTGCAGGTGGCCAGCAGCACGACCACCGCGATGCACAGCCCCGCCAGCACCCAGTAGACGTCCAGCCAGACCGGATCGCCGGGCGCGTCGGCGTTGATGAAGGCGGCGAACAGCCAGGCGCTGCCGAGGATGCCGACCATGAACCAGCCTTCCACCGTGCTGGTCAGCGCGGCGTGCGCCTTGGCGTCTTCGGTCAGCAGGCCGATGCTGGAATACACCGACACCTTCACCAGCGCGAACGCCACGCCGACCGTGGCGAACAGCAGCTTGGTGGCCCAGAACGCCTGCAGCAGCGGCATCGCGACGCAGGCGGCGGCGACCAGCAGCAGGCCGAGCATCATCGCGCGGCGATAGCCCAGCCGCGGCAGGAACGACGCCACCAGGAACGAGGTGATGGCGATGGGCAGGTCCTTGAATGCTTCCAGCAGGCTGGCGTCGACCTTGGTGATGCCGAAGCCCTGGATGGACTGCAGGATCACCGTGCCCACGGAATTCAACAGCATGGCGAAGATCATGTACGTCAGGATCATCGCCAGGATCATGCGGGTGCGTGTCATCGGCGGTACCGGTCGGGTCGGACGCATCCTAGCCGCATCGGCCGGCCTGCGCGGGAGCGGCCACGCCTGGCGGCGCAGCACGCTGAAGAGGGATGCGCCGCCGCGCCGGGAGAGACGGCGCGACGGCGGAAAACGGCCCACGGCAGCGCGGGCCGTTGTGCGTCACCAGCGGTAGGCGACGGAGGCCTGGTACGAGGTCCCTTCCAGCGGACGCCCCATGAACACGCCGCCACTGGTCGCGTTGCCCAGCACGCGGGCATTGCCCTCGGTCAGCGCGATCTCGTCGGTGACGTTGCGGCCCGAGAAGGTGAACTCCCAGTGGTCGCCCACGTGCGCGCTGGCGCCGATGTCCCAGGTGTCGTATTCGGGCAGCACCTGGCCGTTGGCGGGATCGGAATAGCGATCGCCGACATGCGTGTAGGTGGTGAACACCTTCAGGTCGCCCCAGGGCATCGACCAGTAGTAGCTCGGCGTCAGCCGCGTGCGGAACTTCGGCTGGCGCACCACCTGGTTGCCGTCGAACGTGGAGAAGTCGCCGTACTTGGCGCGCAGCCAGGTCGCATTCCACGCCAGCTCGAAACCGCCAAACGGCCGCCACGCGCCCTCGAACTCCAGGCCGCGCGCCTTCGAGTCGCCGATGATGACCACGTTGTTGCCGTTGTTGTCGAACGCCTGATAGCGCAGGCCGGTGAAGTCGTTGTAGAACGCGGTCAGGTACATCTCGTACGTCTCGCCGCCCGCCTTCAGGCCCAGCTCGTACTGGTCGATCTCGGTCTTGTTGTTGGCGCCGTCGCGCAGGTTGTCGAACTGCGGGAAGGTGAAGCCCGAGTTGACGCGGCCGAACAGGCTGACGCTGTCGTTGAGCGTGTAGTTCAGGCCAGCCGTCCACGACACGTCGCTGTCGTTCTGGTCGATGCTGCGCGGCGTAGTGGAGACCGAGGTGGTGTTGTCGTACAGGGTGTTCTGGTCGCCGTCCAGGTCGACCGTGATCGGATCCCACACCGTGCCGTTCACTTCCTGCCGCTCGTAGCGCACGCCGGCATCCAGGCGGATGCGGTCGTTGACGGTCCACTCGTCGGCGATGAAGAAGGCGGTGTTCTGGCCATCGTAGTCGCCACGGATGTTGTAGAACGCGGTGCCGACGAAGCCATCACGCGTGGCGACGCGACCATCGGACAGCGCCAGGTTCACCCGCCGCGCGTTGTCCTGCGCCGTCAGCAGCATATTGTTGCCCAGCCACCAGCGGTCCTTCGACGAGTAGTCGGCGTAGTACACGCCGAAGGTCAGCGAATTGCGCTCGGTCAGGTCGACGCTGAAACGCAGGTCGTTGGTGAACGAGCTGATTTCCTTGTCCACCACCCAGAAGCCGGCCGTCAGCACCTGCTGGTTGGGATCGACCGTACCGCCGCCGTTGACGAAGCTGCCGGTGCCGGTGACGCCTGCGCCGTAGGTATCGGTGATGTAGGACGACAGCGTCTGCGGGTTGGCGCCGGTGAACAGCGCGTAGGTCGGCGCATCACCCTTCAGGTAATTGAACTTGTCGCTGATCGTCCAGTTGCCGACGTACCAGTCCAGCGAGCCGCCGAACACGTCGATGTCCACGCCGCGGCCATCGGCCAGGTCGCGCGTCATGGTCTGGTTGCCCACGCCGGTGGGCAGCGTCACCCGGCGGAAGTCGTCGCCGACCAGCGTGCCGGTGGTGGCATCCAGGCCGGGGAAGCTGGAGATGTCCTGTCCGTTGTTGCGCGAGACCAGCGGCACCGCGGTGTAGAAGGTGTTCTGGTCGTCGGTGTGGCGCGCGTAGAGGTTGAACTCGCCTTCGGCCCAGCGCTTGGTCAGCGTGGCGCTCAGCTGGCCGCCCTTCTCCACCGGGAAGCCGGTCTGGCGCACCCCGTCGGTCTCGCGGTAGAAGCCGCCCACGCTGTAGTACCAGCCGCTGTCCGCGCTCAGCGGGCCGCCACTGTAGAAGTCGACACGACGCAGGCTGTCGGTGCCCAGGGTCATGCGCACCAGGCCTTCCGGCGTGTCCTCGCCCTTCTTCTGGATGAAGTTGACGGTGACGCCGGGCTGGCCGTTGGAATAGATCGGGCTGGGACCGCCGCGCAGGCCTTCGACACGCGCGATGGTGTCGTCGATGCGGAACAGCGTGGTGTTCTCCAGGAACGACAGCGTCGGCGGCGGGAAGATCGGCGAGCCGTCCAGTTGCAGGGTGAAGAACGGCGCATCGCCTTCGGAAGGCATGCCGCGCACGAAGACGTTGGCGCCGGTGCCGCCGCCGCTGGCCTCGGCCCACACGCCCGGCACGATCTTCAGCAGGTCGGCGGTGCTGGTGGGCGCGGTTTCCTGGATCTGTTCCGGCGTGGCCGTGCTGATCGAGAAGCTGGCGTCGCGCTTGCGCAGGCCCTTGAACTTGGCCGTGCCGCTGACGACCACCGCGTCCAGCGTGGTCGCGTCATCGTTGGCGGCGGCCGGCGCGGCATCCTGTGCGGACGCCAGCGCCGGCGCCAGGGCCAGCGCGATGGCGGCCGACAGGGCGTAGCGCATCGGGTGCTTGGTGTGTTGCATGGTCTCTCCCTCCA
The DNA here is from genome assembly GCF_022539275.1 of Pseudoxanthomonas sp. LH2527. Lineage (NCBI taxonomy): Bacteria > Pseudomonadati > Pseudomonadota > Gammaproteobacteria > Lysobacterales > Lysobacteraceae > Pseudoxanthomonas > Pseudoxanthomonas sp. LH2527. The sequence continues at coordinate 11,434 of NZ_JAKZBW010000036.1, forward strand.
CGTAGTGCGATTGTTGTTGTAGTGACAGGCTGCCGCCGCGGCTTCTGTGGCCACGTGCGGTCAAGGCGAAACGAACGTCCTCAGGTCGAACTCGGCGATGCGGGGAATCACGGCATCGGCATGGCGCAGCGCGCGCGCGTCGCCGATGCCGATGGCCGCCATGCCGGCGGCATGGATGGCTTCGATGCCGGCCGCGGCGTCTTCCACCCCGATGCAGCGGTGCGGCGGCACGCCCAGCGCCGCCGCGACATCCAGGAAGATGGCCGGGTCGGGCTTGGCGCGGATTACGCGGCCGGCGTCGGCGATGTAGTCGAAACGGTCGGCGATGCCCAGCTTGTCCAGCAGCATGGGCGCGTTGCGGCTGGCCGAAGCCAGGCCCAGTTTCAGTCCGGCGGCGCGGGCGGCATCGAGCACCTCGCGCACACCATCGAACAGGTCCTGCGGCCCGACGTGGGCGATCTCCTGCACGTAGTAGCCGTTCTTGGTGTCGGCCAATGCGCGCTTCTCGTCGGCCGAATACGCACGCGTGGCGCGCTCCAGGATGATCTCCAGCGACGCCATCCGGTCCACGCCCTTCAGACGCTCGTTGACCTGCAGGTCGAACGGCACGCCGATTTCGTCGGCCAGCCGCTTCCACGCGCGGTAGTGCGTATGCGCGGTATCGGTCAGCACGCCGTCCAGGTCGAAGATCAGCGCCTTGCAGTCCCGCGGGAACGTCGCCTTCGGCGGCGCCGGCACGGCCAGCGGCAACACCGCTTCGCGTCCGCGGGTCAGGTGCACGTCGGTGCCGGCGTGGCCGAACGCCAGCGCGACGCCCTCGTCCAGGCGGTAGCGCACGCCGCGCGCATCCACGTCCACCCGCAGCACGCCGCCGCGCCAGCGCAGGTTGAAACCGTAGCCTTTCCAGGCCGCTGGCAGCGTGGGCGAGAACCGCAGCCGCCCCTGCACCACCCGCAGGCCACCGAAGCCCTGCACCAGTCCCAGCCAGCTGCCCGCCATCGCCGCCATGTGCACGCCGTGGTCGGTGTTGCCGTGCAGGTCGTCCAGGTCCACGCGCAGGCTGGCGTCGAAGTACTGCCACGCTTTTTCGTCCTGGCCCACTTCGCTGGCGAGGATGCCGAACACCGGCGCCGACAGCGTGGAGTCGTGGGTGGTGACCGCTTCGTAGTAGTCGAAGTCGCGCCGCTTGCTGCCCAGCGGAATGCCGTCGCCCGCCAGCACCAGCGCCATCACCACGTCGGCCTGCTTGCAGACCTGGTGGCGGTACAGCGTGAGCGGATGGTAATCGAGCAGCAGCGGACGGTGCGCGCCTTCGCGCTTCGGGAACGGCCAGCGCGGCTTGGCCAGGAAGTCATCGTCCTGCGGATGGATGCCGAGTGCCTCATCCAGTGGCAGGTACATCGTCTCGGCGGCGCGCTGCCATAGCGCGACTTCGTCGGCCTCCAGTCCGATGCGCGCCGCGAGCGCGTGCAACGCCTCCGGACGATCCGCCGACAGGCGGTTCCAGGCCTGCACGGCGCGCTGCAGGTGCCGCTGCGCCATGCGGTTGGTGTACCAGTTGTTGTTGACCAGGGTGGTGTATTCGTCGGGACCGGTCACTTCGTGGATGCAGAACGCGCCGTCAAGCCGCGGATTGAAATGCCCGGCCTGCGGCCAGATGCGCGCGGTCTCGAAAAGAATCTCGGCGCCAGCCTCGCTGAGGAAATCGAGATCATCGCTGGCGTCGAGATAAAGCCCGATCCCGTACGCGATGGCGGCGTTGATGTGGTAAGCCGCCGAGCCGCTGGGATAGTGCGCGGAACATTCGCGGCCGGCGATGGTGCGCCACGGGTACAGCGCACCACGTGCGTGGTTCATCGCCCGCGCGGTGTCGCGCGCGCCGTCCAGCGTGCGGTAGCGGTACATCAGCATCGCGCGCGCCACCTCCGGCGCGGTGAACGCCATCACCGGCAGCACGAAGGCCTCGGTGTCCCAGAAACAGTGGCCTTCGTAGCCTTCGCCGGTGATGCCCTTGGCCGCGGTGCCGGTGATGCCGTCGCGCCCGGCCGATTGCAGCAGATGGAACAGGTTGAAGCGCAGCGCCAGTTCCGCCGCCGGATCGCCGGCCACCGACAGGTCGGCGTGCCGCCAGAACTCCTGCAGCGCAGCCGACTGGGCCGCGGCGATGGCCTCGAACCCGGCCGCCTGCGCGCGGGCCAGCACGGCATCCACGCCATCGGCGGCGCGGCCGTTGCCATCGTCGTAGGCGACGAACTTCTCGATCACCACCGACGCGCCGGGCGCCAGCGTGGCAACGAAGCGCTGCTCGACGCGCCCGGTTTCCGCCCGCGCACCCTCGAAGGCGAGGCCCGACGACAGGCGATGCTGTTGCGCGCAGACCAGCGCCACGCCGCTGTGATGGGTGCGCTGGGTCAGCCGCGCGTTGTCGGCATCGGCGTGTTCGTCCGCGACCTGCAGGCCCTTGCCGCCATGCACGCCGATGCGGGGATCATCGCCCTGCTCGACCGCCTGGCGACCGGTCTCGATGGACGACGTCAGGGTCAGCGGTCCCGCGTAATCAACCGAGGCCACTTCGAAACGGATCGCCAGCAGCGCGCGTTCGGCCAGCGGCACCACGCGCTGCGCGGTGATCTGCAGCGTGTGGCCCTGCGGCGTCTTCAGCCGCAGGCGCCGGTGCAGCGTGCCGGCCGCCAGGTCCAGGGTGCGCTCGAAGTCCAGCCACTCCGCGTCCGCGAGCCGCAGCGGAACGTCGCCCAGCTGCAGGCGGATGTGCTTGCCCTCGGCCACCGGCACGCGGGTATCGGTGCTGCGGGTGAAGCCGGGGAAGCGCTCGTGGTAGTGGATCGGGTTCTGTTCGAACACGCTGGACAGGAACGAGCCGTCGCTGGCGCTGTCGCCTTCCTCCAGCGCACCGCGCACGCCCAGCGTGCCGTTGGCCAGGGCGAACAGGGTCTCGTCACGGGCGGCCCGCGCGCGGTCGATCCCGCGATGGGTGAGCCGCCACGGATCCTGCGGGTCCGGGCCGGCATCGCCGAGGTTGACTGCTGTTTCTTTCCTGCCCTGTTCCACCGACATCCCCACGCTGGCCTGGTCCTGGCCGGGCTGGCAGCCCGGGCGGAGGGCACGCTAGGAGCCGTTGTTATCGATGTCAAGTTATCGATGTCAACTCATGTCCAGAGCCGGTGCTGGCCAGCGCGACAGCAGCGCGCATGCGCCATCAAGTCATTAAGATTCAACAGGTTGTGACGAACGAGCGGCACCGTCGCCACAGCGGATGTCCACCGGGTAGCCGCTGCGATGCAGCAGCGTCCTGCGCTCAGGTCGTGCGGACCACCAGATGGGTCGGCAGGGTCTCGGAACCGGCCGCCTCGCCCTCGATCAGGGCGCGGACCTTGCGCGCCAGCAGCACGCCGGCATCGATGAAGTTCTGGTGCACCGACGTCAGCGGCGGCACGTAGGTGGCGCCCAGCGGGGTGTCGTCGTAGCCGATCACGGACACGTCTTCCGGCACCCGGCGGCCGCGCTCGATCAGCGCGCGGATCGCACCGATGGCCAGCAGGTCGCTGGCGGCGAACAGCGCATCGACCTGCGGATGCGTTTCCAGCAGGGCATGCACGGCCTCCGCGCCAGCGCCGACGGTGAAACTGGCCACGGTGGGCGTCAGCGGGGTGATGCCATGGCGGGCCAGCGCCTCACCGAAACCCTCCAGCCGCTCGGCGAATTCGCCGTGCGCCGGATCGCCGAGGAAGACTGGCCGCCGGCGACCGAGCGCGATGAAGCGCTCGGCGGCCAGCGCGCCGCCGCGCCGGTTGTCGCTGCCCACGACCACCTGCGACTCGTGCCGGCTGACCGCGCCCCACACGACCATCGGCCGTCCCCAGCGCTGTACTTCATGCATGGCATCCTCGTGCGCGCCCTGCCCGAGCAGGATCACGCCGTCGGCCGCCTGCACGTTCGGCAGCGAACCGCCCTGCAGCGACGTCAGCAGCACGCTGTAGCCGGTGGACGTGAGCTCCTGGGTGATGCCGCCCAGCAGGTCGAGCGGATAGGGACCGGACATCTGCCGTTCCACGGTGGGCTTCATCTCCACCACCACCGCCACGGTCATGCTGCGGCGGAGCTTGAGGTTGCGCGCGCTCACGTTGAACGAATAGCCGTACTGCTGCGCGACCTGGCGCACCCGCTCGCGTGTCTCCGCATTCACCAGCGGGCTGTCGCGGAGCGCGCGCGAGACGGTGATCGCGGAGACGCCGGCCACCTTGGCCAGGTCCGCCATGGTCAGGTGCCCACCGGGCGTCGGCAGGTCGGCGCGGGCCCGCGGCTTGCGTTTGGAGGGAGGCATGCGGGTCACTTCGGTGCGCGGCTGGCTTCGTAGTGTGCAATGCGCGCGTCCACCGGAGTGGAGGCGATCACCGCGCCGATCACCTCGGGCAACAGGTCGTCCAGCCCCTTGAAGCGCAGGCAGCTCTTGCCCATGTCCAGCTTGATGCCGGCGTCGGCGTAGGCGTTGCGCAGCACCACGTCCTGGGCGGAGTTCTCGTAGCACAGCGTCAGGTACAGCGCGTAGTACTGCTTCTGCGCCGCCAGCGCCACATATGACAGCGGCTGCTTGTTGTAGGTGACCGGATAGCGCGACAGCGGGATCTCCCAGCTGACCATGCCCCAGTTCATCGTCTCGACGTAACCGGCAGGCAGGTGCCGGTTGACCAGCTCGCGGACCGCCGACATCACGGCCCGCCGTTCCTCCGGCAGTTCCGCCAGGTATTCATCGACCGTCTTCGCCTTGCTGCTGGCCATGGGCATCGCTCCTCGTTGCGCCGAGGTTAGCGCAACCACGCGACCGCTGTCGTGGACCGCTGCGGGCTGGCGCGACGTGCGGCGGGAGGACGCCAGCGCCGCCTGACGGCGCGGGTCATCGCGCGAGCGCTCCAGTCAGCGACATGCACGCGCAGTGAAATGCGAATGAACCACGCGCGATATTCCGCTTGGTTTGCGAATGGTTCACGTCGCGACCTGGCAGGCGTTCATGCGCGGATGGTTACGGTGCGCTCGCCCTGACGGACACGACGCATGACATCGCATCGCATCGCTCGTCGGGGACATAAGAAAACAAAACAGGAGACACCCCCATGAAGTCGCTTCGTACCATCACGATTGCCATTGCCTCCCTCATCGCCGCCCCTGCAGCCTTTGCGCAGGACGCGACCACCGATACCGCATCCTCCTCCTACGACAAGCGCTTCGCCGTAGTCGGTGGCGCCGCCATCCTCAAGCCCGACCGTGATCCGGCGCCCGGCCTGAAGATCGATGGCGATGTCGCGCCGGTCATCAGCGCCAGCTGGTACGCCACGCCCAACATCGCGGTCGAACTGTGGGGCGCGGCCGACAAGTTCAACCACCGCGTCAAGGCCGACGGCGCCGGCAAGATCGGCACCGTCGACCAGCAGCCGATCGCGCTGAGCGGCCAGTACCACTTCGGCACGCCCGACCAGGTGATGCGTCCGTTCCTGGGCCTGGGCTACTACGAGTCCAACTTCAGCAACGAGAGCATCGGCGGTGACGGTGCGCACGTGGGCCTGGAGACCGCCAAGGGCGCCATCGCCACGGCCGGCATGGACTTCAACATCAACGAGACCTGGTTCGCGCGCACCGACGTGCGCTACATGAAGGGCGACGCCGGCGTGCGCGTGGCCGGCCAGGGCACCGGCGAGGAACTGACGATCGACCCGTGGGTCGTGGGTGTGGGTATCGGCGCGCGCTTCTGATCCCTTGCTCCAACGCGTCGATATGGCGGCGGGCCTCCGGGCCCGCCGCCTTTTTCGTTGAGCGGAACTCATTCCGCTACGTGGATTGCGAAAACCGCGATCGACGGGTCAGCGCGCACCGAGGCCGCGCAGCCGCTCCAGCCGCGCAACGCGCCACTTCACGCACCAGGCGTACACCAGGTAATAGCCCAGCAACAGCCCGGCCACTGCCAGCAGGCTGCCATGCCCGCTGAGCAGCGCATGCGTCGCCGGCTCATTCTCCGAACGCCAGTACTGCACCATCTGCACCATGCCCAGCACGATGCGGCCGGCGACGATGGTCACCAGCAACAGCGCCAGCCAGGCATTGGGCTGGTAGAACACGCCCTGCGCCGCCACCTCCCAGCGCGTCAGCCACACACCGATCAGGCCGAGTACGACACCCGCCGCCAGTCCCGCGCCGGCGCCCAGCAGGCTGTCGGGCCACCAGAGCAGGCCGAACGCGCTGACCGCGACGAAGATCGCGACCGACACCAGCAGGCTCCACGCATTGAACGCCAGCAGCCAGCCGCGCGCCATGCGCCGTGAGCGCCCGTAGCGGTAACGCTGCCACAGCGACAGCGGCAGCAGCAGCACCCACAGGGCAAGCAGGAGGAAGACGAACACCAGGACGAGGACGATGGGCATGCGCGCATCATGCCGCAATGCGTGTCAGGGATGCTCGGCTTCCACATGCACCTTCTCGCGGCGCAGCAGATACAGCCCGCTCGCCACGATGATGCCGGCGCCGATCCAGGTGACGCCGTCGGGCAGCACCGACCACAGCGCCACGTCCAGCAGCACGCCCCACAGCAGCGCGGTGTATTCCAGCGGCGCGATCAGCGACGCCTCGCCGCGGCGGAAGGCTTCGGTCAGCGCGACCTGCGCCAGCGAGCCGGATACGCCGACGCCGGCGATGATCCAGCCATGCGCCGGCTGCAGCGGCTTCCACGTCGGCAACGCCAGCAGCCACGCACCCACCGACAGCAGCACCACGAACCAGAACACCATCGCCTGCGTGCTGTCGCGCTGCGCCAGCATGCGCACCGTGACCGCGCCCATCGCATAGCAGATCGCGGCCAACAGGATGGCCAGTCCGCCGCCGGTCAACATGCCCTCGCCGGTCGGGCGCAGGATCACCAGCACCCCGGCCAGGCCGATGAAGATCGCCACCCAGCGCGCCGGTCCCACCCGCTCCTTGAGCAACGGACCCGCCATCGCCGTGACCAGTAGCGGCGCGACGAAGGTGATCGCGTAGGCCGTGGACAGCGGCATCGTCCGCAGGCCGTACACGAACCCCGCCATCATCGCGATGCCCAGCACGCCGCGCAGCAGGTGCAGCGGCCAGTACACGCGCAGCAGCGACCGCGCAGGCACCGTCGCCAGGACCCATAGCGTCACCAGCGGCAGCGAGGAGAGTCCGCGCAGTGCAGCGACCTGCAAGGGCGGGTACTCGGCCGAGAGCAGCTTCAGTCCCGCATCCATCAACGCGAACATCAGCACGGCCGCCAGCATCAGCAGAACGGCGGAAGCGAGGGAGGGGCGGGAGGCGGGCATGCGCCATTATCGCCGTTGCCGGCCGCGTTCCGCCGCACGTGCGCTACCCTGCGCGCAGCCACCCGTGCAGCCAGACCGATGACAGGCACCGTCCCACGCTCCGTTGCGCCGTCGCGTCCGCGCCTCGCCCTGCGCCTGGCCTGGGCGGGCCTGTGGCTGCTGCTCGGCATCGCCAGCATCGAGTTCCTGCTCAACGCCTATGCCAAGTACCGGCATCTCGATTCGGGCGCCTATGGCATGTTCATGACGCGACGAGGCTGGCTGTGGCTGCATCTGGCCGGCGGCCTCACCACCGTGCTGCTGGGCCCGGTGCAGTTCCTGACCCAGTGGCGCCGACGCAACCCGCGGCTGCATCGCTTGTCTGGCCGCGTCTATCTGATCGGCATGCTGGTGGCGGCGACCGGCGCGACCGGACTGATCGCCACCTCACCGGCACCGTTCGCCATCCGCCTGGCGTTCGCGGCGACCGCGCTCGCCTGGCTCACCACCGGACTGACCGGGCTGGTCGCCATCCGCCGCGGCGCGGTGGACCGGCACCGGCGCTGGATGGTCCGCAACTACGCGGTGACGCTGGCGCCGATCATCTTCCGCCTCTCGCTGCCGGTCGCGATCACCGCCGGGCTTGCGCCTTCCCCCGACCTGATCGCGGCCCTGCTGTGGGCCAGCTGGGTCGTACCGCTGCTGGTGTGCGAGGCGGTCCGCCGCCTTGCGCGGCGCTGGCGTTCGGCAACGCCATCCGCGTCGCGCGATGCCATGCCGCTTCCCGGCGCACGGTAGAATTCCGCGTCCCGCTACAGGATTTCCCCCATGCCTTCTTTCGATGTCGTGTCCGAAGTCAACGTCCACGAGCTGACCAACGCCGTGGACCAGGCCAACCGCGAACTCTCCACCCGCTTCGACTTCAAGGGCGTGGACGCCAAGTTCGTGCTGGAAGAGAAGCTGATCACCCAGTCCGCGCCCAGCGACTTCCAGCTCAAGCAGATGACCGACATCCTGCGCGCGCGCCTGATCGCGCGGCAGATCGATGCCCGCTGCCTGGAGTTCGGCGACGTGGAAACCAACCTCGCCGGCGCCCGCCAGAAGATCACCGTCCAGCAGGGCATCGAGCAGAAGCTGGCGAAGAAGATCGTGTCGACGATCAAGGACGCCAAGCTGAAGGTGGAAGCGCAGATCAACGGCGACAAGCTGCGCGTGACCGGCAAGAAGCGCGACGACCTGCAGGACGTCATCGCCCTGCTGAAGAAGACCGAGTTCGACCTGCCGCTGCAGTTCGACAACTTCCGTGACTGAGTCGCCCGCCATGGCCGGCGACGCGCCCGATCCCCTCGACGCCACCCGCCGCTGGGTGGAGCGCGCGGTGATCGGGCTGAACCTGTGCCCGTTCGCCAAGGCGGTGTACGTGAAGGAGCAGGTCCGCTTCGTGCTGAGCGATGCGAGCACGCCGGAAGCGCTGCTGGAGGAACTCGCGGAAGAGCTGGTGATGCTGCGCGATACCGATCCGGAGCAGGTCGACACCACGCTGATCGTGCACCCGGACGTGCTGACCGATTTCCTGGACTACAACGACTTCCTCGACAACGCCGACGCGGCGGTCGAGGCACTGGATCTGCAGGGCGTCATCCAGGTGGCCAGCTTCCACCCGGACTACCAGTTCGCCGGCACCATGCCGGACGACATCAGCAACTACACCAACCGCTCGCCCTACCCCACCCTGCACCTGCTGCGCGAAGCCAGCATCGACCGCGCGGTGGAGGCCTTCCCGGATCCCGACGTCATCGTCGAGCGCAACGTCAAAACGCTGGATGCGCTCGGGCACGCAGGCTGGGCGAAATTGTTTGGGGAGTGAGGGAATAGCCGCCCCCTCTGTAGGAGCGACGTAAGTCGCGACCGCACGCCATCCGCGCTCAGGATCGGTCCCCAAGCCACACAGCATCCCAATACGGATACTTTCCGATTGCATCAACCAATCCTGCACGCAGCGGATTGGCAATCACATAGCGCGCCGCGACCCTGAGATCGTCACCGGACCGCATCGCGCGATCGTGGAAGCCGGGTGCCCAGACACCCTCCCGCTGCCGTCCGACCCGGAAAGACCGGGACGTGTTGGCTTTCAAGCGTTGGATACAGACGGGAAGGGTCTCCATCGCTCCCAGTTCAATCAGCCCATGCCAATGATCCGGCATCAGCACCCAGGCCATCAGGCGTGAGCGATACCACAGTCGCTTGTCCGTGATGGCACGCGCCATGTCGTGAGCCATGGTCGGATCCGCGAACAACGGTCGCCGGTCGCGAGTGACGAAGGTCACCAGATAGACCTGTCCCGCGATCGACCTGCGCCCGCGGCGAAGCCCGGCATGACCTTGTGCAGGACGGTGGTGTCGGGATTGATCCATGCCTGCGAGCATGATTCCCGTCATCGCCGGGGCGACATCAGGATATGGCAGGAGAACGGGTCAGATTTTGCCGTGCGGTCGCGACTTACGTCGCTCCTACAGCAGCTCTGCGGACAGCCGCCGCTCCAGCAGCAGGCGCGCATCATCCAGCGACGGCAGGATGGTGTGGCCGAGGGCACGCACGGCGGCGTCCGGCTCCAGCAGGTCGGGAATCTGGATGGGGTGCATGCCGGCAGCGAGCGCGGCGCGCACGCCGGTGGGCGAGTCTTCCAATACCAGGCAGTGCGCGGGATCGACGCCCAGCGAGGTCGCGGCCAGCAGGTAGATGTCGGGCGCGGGCTTGGGATGCTGCACATCGCTGCTGGTGCAGATGGCATGGAACCGGGACAACAGGCCCGCCGCTTCCAGCTTGCGCAGCGCGAGCGGGCGCCGCGTGGACGTGGCGACGGCGCGCGGCATGCCGCGGGCTTCGAGGAACTCCAGCATCGCCAGGATGCCCGGCCGGTGCGGCACACCGGCGGCCACCACGGCGTCGTACAGCAGATGCGAACGCTGCAGGATCGCATCGCGCCCCGCTTCGCCGACGGCTTCATCCAGCAGGTGCCGGCACACCGCTTCGCTATGCCCCACCATCGACAGCCACAGCACCTCGGGCAGGTCGTGGTACCCGCAGTCGCGCGCGGCCTCGGCCATGCAGTCGATGATGGCGCGCTCGCTGTCCAGCATCAGGCCATCCATGTCGAAGATCACCGCCGCAGGGGTGAACGGCAGGCCCGCTGCACTCATGCGGCGAACTCGAACAGTCGTCGCAGGTCGTCGGCATCGAGGATGCGCCACTGGCCTTCAGGCAACCCGTCAAGCGTCAACCCGCCCACGCGGCTGCGGTGCAATGCCTGCACGTGATTGCCGACGGCGGCGAACATGCGCCGCACCTGGTGGTAACGGCCCTCGGTGAGCGTCAGCTGCGCATGCCGTGGATCGATCACGTGCAGCTGCGCCGGTGCCAGCGGCGTCTGTTCCGATTCCAGCATCAACGTGCCGCTGGCGAACAGGGCCGCCTCGTCGCCGCGCAGGTCTTCGGCCAGCGTGGCGTCGTAGACCTTGGGCAGGTTGGCCTTCGGCGAGATGATCCGGTGCAGCAGGCCGCCATCATCGGTGAGCAGCAGCAGGCCGCTGGTCTCGCGATCCAGCCGACCGACCGTGGACAGCACCGGCGAGCGCTCGCGAAATCGCGACGGGAACAGGTCGTAGACGATGCGCCCGGTGTCCTTGGTCGAACAGGTATAGCCGACCGGCTTGTGCAGCAGGATCGCCAGGCCCGGCGCGGGATCGAGCGGTTCGCCGTCCACGCGGATGCGGTCGTGGTCGACGGGATCATCGGCGTACAGCACCTCGCCGTCGGCGTCGGTGATGCGTCCTTCGCGGAACATCCACTGCACCTGCTTGCGGCTGCCGTAGCCGAGGTTGGCGATATGCTTGACGATCTTCATGGGCTTACCGCCTCGCCTTGATCGCAGCGATCACTTTGAAGCCGTCGCGTTCGCCGGCCACGCGCACGTCGCCGAAGCGCTCGTTCAAGGTCTGCTCGTACGGCAGGTGCCGGTTGGCCACCAGCCACAGGCGCCCTCCCGGCTTCAATGCCTCGGCGGCAGCGGCGATGAAGCGCTGGCCGATGTCGGGACGGTCCGCGCGGCTCTGCGTGTGGAATGGCGGATTGCTGACGATGAAGTCGTAGCGGCTCGGCAGTCCGGCAGTGACGTCGTGCCAATGGAAGCCGAGCGCGGCGGACGCGCCGACATCCAGCAGGTTCGCCTTCGCCAACGCCAGGGCGCGTGCTTCGGCTTCGTAGAGATCGAGTGCGGTGATGGCGGGATTGCATGCCAGCAGCGACAGCGACAGGAATCCCCAGCCTGCACCGAGGTCGGCGCCATGACCGGCGATGTCGTTCGGCAGGCATTCGACCAGCGATGCGGAGGCTGGATCGATGCGGTTCCACGCGAACACGCCCGGACGGCTGAGGAAACGGCCGCCTTCGATGCGGCGCGGCGCGTCGAGCGCCGACCATTGCTGCAACATCGCCTCGTCGGCGGCTTCGCCGAGCGGCCGCGTCCAGAACGTGCGGCAATGGAACTTGGTCAGCGTGCCGGCGAGGCCGCCGAGTTGCTTGAGATCGGCTTCGCCCGATTTCGCACCCTCGTTGTTGGTCATCGCCGCGACCACCACGCCGCCGGGCGACGCGAGCTGCATCGCGCGCGCCAGCAGCGCACGCGCTTCTTCGCGCTGGCGCGGCGGCAACACCAGTACCAGCGGGTAACGCACGCCGTCCTCCGCGGCGTCGGCCACCACACGCAGTCCTGCGCGCTCCAGCAGTTCGGCATCGGGACGGAAACTCTGTTCGCAAACCACCTGCGGGAGCGGGAACTGGCGCAGCGCCGCACCATCGCGGGCACGCAGGAACAGCACCGGACCCGAAGGCCAGGCGAGCTGGCCCTGGACGAAGGGCAGCATCAACGCGTCGAGCGCGGGATCGGAGAATCGGGAGGCCACGGGCGACACGCAACAGGGAGGGAGGCGACCATTCTACCGGCTGGCCACTGGCACCCGTTTCCGACACCGCCCGTCGGCAATGAAAAACAAAGTGAAAAATGTGTTGCACGAACAAAACAACCGGCGTATCTTGCGCGGCCTTCGGCCCCTGCGGCTGTTTTTTCACCAGACCACATTCCATGAAGCCCGCGTACGACATCGCCAACACGCTTGACCTGCAGCCCTCGCGCTGCGGCCTGCGCGTGCATGCGTATGCCTTCGCCGCCAAGCCCGGCAGCGAATCAGCACGGCGCCTGGACACCTGACATCCGGCTGACTCCCTGGGAGATCGGCCACCCCGATCTCCCGAGGAAACGCGAACGCCCTCGGGTCGCAAGTCCCGGGGGCGTTTTGTTTTCAGCGTTCGCGGAGGATGCGCATGCATCGAACAGGTTCGTTTCTTTCCATCACGGAAATTCGTTTCCGCCCTGGGGCATCCGGGTAGCGCACGTGCGCGTCCCGAGGCTGGGGCGCGGCTGCGACCGGCGCATGTGCGCTGCGTCGTGATGCCCCGACGCGGGCTGCAGATGGGAAGGACATCAACAAGGGCGCCTGGCGCCCGAACGGATTGCCGGTGGGCGACCGCCGGCAATGCGGAGCATCGATCGAACACGCTACCGCGGTACGGGCTTGTGTCCCGTCCGGTGCGCGCGGCGCTGCCGTGGCGTATGCCGAAGCGTGGGAGAAGGTGTTCCTCGAAGGCGTTAGCTCGAGTTGGATAGAGCAGCGGGCGCTACCCGAAGTCGCCGGTTCGATTCCGGCACGCCACCACTGGATAGCTCAGATGGGTAGAGCATCGGACAGTAAATCCGAGTGTCGCGGGTTCGATTCCCGCTCCAACACCAGACTGTAAATCTGGAAACAGGGACGCAAGTCCCACCCAGGAAACGCCCAGTGCGGCGCAACGTCTCTCCGCGATGGATTGCAGAAAGACAGCGCACCGCAGCGGTGACGGTGCCGGCACCGCGCCCTCGACGCGGATGCGCATGGCCTTTGATGCGATCTGCGGATCGCCCCAGCGCCACGATGCCTCCGCCAACAGCGCCGGCTGCCCGCACCGCCTCCGTCCAGGGGCGTTTCCGCCTTGTTCCGCTGTCCGCATGTCGCGGACGGCACACCATCGTCGCGGGACTCGATCCGCCGCGTCGGTGTTTGCCCATCGGATCGAACCACCAGAGCCAACAAGGAGAACAACGCCATGTTCTGGACCAAGAGGGTCGTGATCGGTGACGGCGAGCGCGGCCTGGTGTATCGCAACCGTCGGTTCGAGCAACTGCTCGCGCCCGGCGTGTACCGCTGGTTCGACCCGATGGGTCGCATCGAGGTGCGCACGTTCAACATCGCTGCGCCGGAATACGCCGGCCATGACGTCGACGCGCTGATCGCGCGCCTGGGCGAAGGCCTGGGCGAGGTCTTCGTGCTCGCCGACATCGGCGTGGACCAGGTCGGCCTGGTGCTGAAGAACGGCAAGCTGGAAGACGTGCTGCCGCCCGGCACGCGGCGCCTGTACTGGATCGGCCTGGTGAAGGTCGAAGTGCAGGCGGTGACGCTGGCTTCGCTGGACGTGGAGGCCGCCGTCGCGCGTCGCCTGCGCCAGTTGGGCGCGTTGTCGAAGCTGGCCGTGGTGGCCGATGTGCCGGCGGAGTTCGCCGGCCTGGTCTTCATCGACGGCAGGCTGGAGCGCACGCTGGCGCCGGGCAGCCATGCCTTCTGGAACTTCCAGAAGAACGTGGTCGTGGATGTCGTCGACCTGCGCGTGCAGACGATCGAAGTGTCGGGCCAGGAACTGTTGACCCGCGACAAGGTCAGCCTGCGCGTGAACCTGGCCGCCAGCACCCGCGTCACCGACGTGGTCGCTGCGCGGACCAAAGTGGCCAAGGTCGGCGACTTCGTCTACCGCGAGCTGCAGTACGGCCTGCGCAAGGTGGTCTCGGCCAGGACGCTGGACGAACTGCTGGGCGACAAGGCGTCGCTGGACGCCGACATCTTCGCCTACGTGCGAGGCCAGCTGAGCGGCCTCGGCGTGGAAGTGCTGGGCGTCGGCGTGAAGGACGTGATCCTGCCGGGCGAGATGAAGGAGATCCTCAACGGGCTGGTGCAGGCGGAGAAGACGGCGCAAGCCAACGTGATCCGTCGCCGCGAGGAGGCGAACGCCACGCGTTCCCTGCTCAACACCGCGAAGCTGATCGACGAGTCGCCGGTGCTGATGCGCCTGAAGGAGCTCGAGGCCCTGGAAAAAGTCACCGAGAAGATCGACAAGCTCACCGTGTTCGGCGGCCTGGATGGCGTGCTGAAGCAACTGGTGACGTTGAAGTAGCAGGAACCTGCCCCCTCCCCCTTCCACGGGGGAGGGCTGGGGTGGGGGCACGCCGGAGCACGGCACGCGTCGGCGCACGGAGAGCGCGAGAACGCGAGAACGCGGTTCGACTCCGGCGGGAGATGACGCTGCGGCGCCGTTCGCCCCCATCCCAACCTTCCCCCGCACGCGGGGGAAGGGGCTCTATCCTTTCAATGGAGTGAACACATGAACATGCAATCCCGATTCGAACTGCTGCACGCCGAAGGCAGCGCCACGCCGATCAAGGGCTGGGTGCGCGGCGTGCCGCTGGAAGCGCAGGCCCACGACCAGCTGCGCAACATCGCGTCCATCCCGTTCGTCGGTCCGTGGGTGGCGGTGATGCCCGACGTGCATCTGGGCAAGGGCGCGACCGTGGGCTCGGTCATCCCGACCCGCGGCGCCATCATCCCGGCGGCCGTCGGCGTGGACATCGGCTGCGGCATGGCTGCAGTGCGCACCACGCTGCGCGCGAAGGACCTGCCGGACAGCCTGGCGCAGCTGCGCTCGGGCATCGAGCGTAGCGTGCCGGTCGGCAACGGTCGCGGCGGCGAGCACTGGAAGCTGCCGGACAGCATCGGCACGCGCATCGCGCAGTCGGGGCTGGTCGAGCGACTGGACGTCATCAAGCAGAAGCACCGCAAGGTGCGCACCGACAAGCTCGGCTGCCAGATCGGCACGCTGGGTGGCGGCAACCACTTCATCGAGCTCTGCCTCGACGAAAGCGATGCCGTGTGGGTGATGCTGCACAGCGGTTCGCGCGGCACCGGCAACCTGATCGGCACGTACTTCATCGAGCGCGCACGCGAGCAATTGGCGCACCGCGTGCTCGGTTTCCACCTGCCGGACAAGGACCTGGCCTTCTTCATGCAGGGCGAGCCCTTGTTCGACGACTACGTGGAAGCGGTGTCGTGGGCGCAGGACTACGCCCGCGAGAACCGCGAGGCGATGATGTCGCGCGTCCTGGCCGAAATGCGCCACCGTCTGCCCAAGTTCCAGCTGGAGAAGATGGCGGTCAACTGTCACCACAACTACGTGCAGAAGGAAATGCACGGTGGCGAGGAGCTGCTGGTCACCCGCAAGGGTGCGGTGAGTGCGCGTGCCGGCGAGCTGGGCATCATCCCCGGCAGCATGGGCGCAAAGAGCTTCATCGTGCGCGGCAAGGGCAACGCGGACAGCTTCCACAGCTGCAGCCACGGCGCCGGCCGCGTGATGAGCCGTACCGCCGCGCGTCAGCAGATCACGCTGTCGCAGCACCGCGAAGCCACGGCGCACGTCGAATGCCGCAAGGACGCCGGCGTGATCGATGAGTCGCCGGCGGCCTACAAGGACATCGACGCGGTGATGTCGGCGCAGTCCGACCTGGTGGAGGTGGTCCACACGCTGCGCCAGGTGGTGTGCATCAAGGGGTGAGCTTCGGCTCACCCCTTTTTCTTCGGCTCACCCGTTCTTTTATGTAGGAGCGCCCTCGGGCGCGATGCTCTTCTTCGGCCCGCAGCAAGGGCAAGAGCATCGCGCCCGAGGGCGCTCCTACAACAACCGCAGCATCAGCCCTGCAGTTCGCGCAACGTCACCGACGGCGGCGCATCCAGCACCTTGCGGGCGGCGAACAGGCCGGCGCCGAGTGCGGCCAGCATGCCGAGGCCGCCGCCGATGGCCGCGAGCTGCCAGTTCGCCTTCCACGGCAGGTCGAACACCTGCGTGGCCACCACGCCCGACAGCACCGAGGCCGCGATCGCCGCGACCAGGCCCGCCAGCAGGCCGATGGCGGCGAACTCCGACGCCTGCGCCAACCGCAGCTGGCGACGGCTGCCGCCGAGCACACGCATCACACCGCCTTCCAGCAGGCGCTCGTCCTGGCTCGCGCTGACCGCCGCCATCAGCACCAGCAATCCGGCCGCCAGCGAGAACCAGAACACCACCTGCACCACCTGCGAGACCTGTTCGGCCGTGCTGCGCACCTGGTTGAGCACCGCCTCCACGTCGATCACCGACAGGTTGGGATACTGGTTGACCAGCTCGCGGGTGAAGGCGCTGTCACCCGACGGCACGCTGACCGCGGTGATGTAGCTGGCCGAGTAGCCATCGAGCGCGCCGGGCGAGGCAACCACGAAGAAGTTCGGCCGGAAGCTTTCCCAGTCCACGCTGCGCAGGCTGGTGATGCGACCCTCGAAGCGCTGGCCGGCGATGTCGAACGCCACCTGGTCGCCGAGCTTCCAGCCCAGGTCTTCGGCGAACTCTTCCTCCACCGACAGCTCCGGCGACGTCGGCGTGCGCCCGCTCCAGAACGCGCCGGCGGTCACCTTGTTGTCGTCGCGCAGCGTCGCCGCCATCGACAGGTTGAACTCGCGATCGGCGCGCCGTTGCGCGCGCTCGTCGGCGCCCTCGTAGTCCGCACCGCTGGCGGGCTTGCCGTTGTGTTCCACCAGGCGGCCGCGGATCATCGGATAGAGATCGACCGTCGACAGGCCGCGTGCCTGCATGAAGGCCTTCACCGGCTCCACCTGGTCCGGCTGCACGTTGATGATGAAGCGGTTGGGCGCATTGGCCGACAACGCCAGCTGCCAGCGGTCGAGCAGGTCGGTGCGCACGAAGGTCAGCAGCAGCAGCGCCATCAGGCCCAGGCCCAGCGCGGACACCTGCGCGATCGACGTGCCCGCGCGGCGACTGACGTTGGCCAGGCCGTAACGCAGGCTGCCGCGCAGCCGCGAGCGGACGCGGCGCACCAGCACGATCAGCAACCACGCCAGCAGCGCGAGCACGGCCAGGGTACCGACGATGCCGATGAGCATCGCCGTGCCCAGCGTCGGCGAGCCCGCCTTCCACCACAGCAGCGCGCCGAGGCCGACGAAACCCGTCAGCGCCACCAGCCACGCGCTGGGCTCGGTGCGATCGAGGTCGCGGCGCAGCACGCGCAGGGCCGGCACGCGACGCAGCGCCAGTACCGGCGGCGCGCCGAAGGCGAGCAACACGATCATGCCGACGCCATAACCCTGCAATGCCGGCATCAGGCCCGCCGGCGGAATGTCGATCTTCAGCGACTGCTGCAGCCAGCTGCCGATGCCCCATTGCAGCCCGAACGCGATCAGCACGCCGACCGTGCACGCCGCCAGGCCCAGCAGCACCAGTTCGCCGACATGGATGCCGACCAGCGTGCGCTGCTGCGCGCCGAGGCAGCGCATCACCGCCGTGCCCGACAGATGCCGTTCGCTGTGCCGGCGTGCGGCCATCGCCACCGCCACCGCCGCCAGCACCACCGACACCAGCGCGGCCAGGCCGAGGAAGCGGCTGGCGCGATCCAGCGCCGAGCGCACTTCCGGCCGCGCGTCCTGGATGGTTTCCATGCGCTGGCCGCGCGCGAGCTGCGGCTTCACTGCGGCGGTGAACGTTTCGACCGCCGCGGCATCGCCGGCGACCACCAGCCGGTAGCGCAGGCGGCTGCCTTCCTGCACCAGCCCGGTGGACGGCAGGTCGGCGAGATTGAGGAAGACCTTGGGCGCGACATTGAAGTAGTCGAGCGCCGCATCCGGTTCCTGCGTCACCAGCGCGGCGAGCTTCAGTGTGCGCGTGCCGATGCCGATGTCGTCGCCGGGCTTGGCGCCCAGGGTCTCCGCACCGGCCTGGCTGATCCACAGCGTGCCCGGCGCGGGAATGCCGCCGGCATCGCGCTCGGCGCCGCCGGCGCGATCAACGACGCGGAAGCTGCCGCGCAGGGGGAAGCCCTCCCCCAGCGCGCGCAGGTCGCCGAGCGACAGCGACTCGCCCGCACGGATCATGCTCTGCAGTTCCTGCGTCTCGGTCACCCGCAGGCCCGGTGCGGCAGCCAGCGTGCGCAGCGCGTCGGTCGGCGGTGCATCGCCGCGCACCACGACATCGCCGCCGAGCAGCCGGTTCGCTTCGATCGCCAGCGCGCGTTCTGCGCGATCGGTGACGAAGCCGACGGCCGTGACCGCGACCACCGCCAGCACCAGCGCCGCGAACAGGATGCGGACATCGCCCGCGGCAAGATCGCGCCGCAACTGGCGCCAAGCCAGCGCCAGCGTCTTCATGCGGCCGCGCCCTGCAGGCGGCCGGCATCCAGCCGGATCAGGCGCCGGCAACGCGCGGCGAGATGGTCGTCATGCGTGACCAGCACCAGCGTGGTGCCCGCATCCGCATTCAGCGCGAACAGCAGCTCGATGATCGCCTGGCCGGTATGGGTATCGAGATTGCCGGTGGGTTCGTCGGCGAACAGCAGCGACGGCCGGGTGACGAACGCGCGCGCCAGCGCGACGCGCTGCTGCTCACCGCCGGACAGTTGCCGCGGATAGTGGCCCAGGCGCTGGCCCAGGCCGACCTTCTCCAGGATCTGGCGCGCCGGGCCTTCGGCATCGGCATCGCCGCGCAGTTCCAGCGGCAGCATGACGTTCTCCAGCGCGGTCAGCGACGGCAGCAGCTGGAAGCTCTGGAACACGAAACCGACCTTCTCGCCGCGCACGCGTGCGCGGCCGTCCTCGTCCATGGCGGAGAGCCGCTCGCCATCCAGCGTCACCGCGCCGGTGCTCGGCACGTCCAGGCCCGCCAGGAGCGACAGCAGCGTGCTCTTGCCCGAGCCCGAGGCGCCGACGATGGCCACCGTGTCGCCGTGTTCGATGCGGAAGCCGATGTCGTCGAGTATCGTCAGGTCGCCGTCGGGCAGCGGCACATGCTTGCCCAGGCCCTGTACGTCGAGCACGGCATGGCGCACGGTGGCGGGGGCTTCAGGGGGGAGTCTGCTGGCGTCGGCCATGATCGTCTCGTCGGTCATTTCGTGGATCATCGGGAGCACGGATTAAATGTTTCTTAATTTGAACAGGTATGGGGCCCGCCGTGCAGGCATGCAATGGGCCATGGGCCTGTCGTTGCTGCTGCTCGTCGCGTTGTTTGCACGGCCCGTCGCAGCGCAGACCGCCGCGGCCACACCGGCGAAGGGCGCACGCACCGTCCTGGTGATGGGCGATTCGCTCTCCGCCGCCTACGGTCTTGCCCCGGCGCAGGGCTGGGTGTCGCTGACCGGAGAACGCATCGGCAAGACGAAGCCGGGCTGGCGCATCGTCAACGCCAGCATCAGCGGCGAGACCACCGCAGGCGGCGCGGCACGCATCGCCGCGGAGCTGCAACGGCACAGGCCCGCCGTCGTCGTCATCGCGCTCGGCGCGAACGACGGCCTGCGCGGCCTGCCGCTGGCGCAGACCCGCGCCAACCTCGAGAAGATGATCAAGGCGGCGCAGGCCGGCAAGGCGAAGGTGCTGCTGATCGGCATGCGCATGCCGCCAAACTACGGGCCCGAGTACACGCGCGGCTTCGAGCAGAACTACAGCGCGCTGGCCGGGCAATACAAGACCACCTTGCTGCCGTTCCTGCTGGAGCCCATCGCGCTCGACCGCAACGCCTACCAGGCCGACAACCTGCATCCCGTCGCCAGTGCGCAACCCAAGTTGCGCGACCACGTGTGGAAAGCGCTCGAACCCCTGCTGCGTTGAAACCGGGCGGCCCACCTACAGCCGCGCAGGACTTTTCCTACGCTGGACCGGGGTATCCGCCGAATGTGATAAGTGGCACATAGGCGCACAGTCTCCCCGCCGGTTCCCTGCCCGGCGTGTTGACTGGAGTACGTCATGCCCCGCCTGCTGTTCACCATCGCCGCCAACGCCAAAGGCTGGCAGCTCTACGAAGGCCAGTACGGCCGCAACTGGTTCGACAACCTCGGCGACGCGCGCGAAAACGCCAAGCTGCTTGCCGCCACCCTGCACCAGCACCACGGCATCCCCACCGCCGTGGTGGTCGAGATGCCCAGCAACGAATCCGTGCTGCTGGCCCGCCACGGCTGAGCTGCGCGCGTCACTCCGCGGACGCGGGCCGGCCTCCGCGGCCCGCGTCGGGATGGCATGATCCGCCCTCCCTCCCAGGAATCTTCCGCATGGGCAAGCAGGCCTTCGAGGCATCGCTGGCGGACGGCCGGCACCGGCAACTCGCGCAGATGGCCGGCGACTGGGAGGGCCGCTTCCGGCTATGGTTCACCCCGGATGAACTGGCCTGCGAAGCGCCGCAGCGCGGACGCATCCGCAGCGTGCTGGGCGGGCGCTTCCTGACCCACGAGTACGAAACCCGCTTCAATGACGAACCCATCGAGGGCTTCGTGATCTACGGCTACCACCTGGATGACGGGAACTGGGAGTCGGCCTGGGTGGAAAGTTTCGGCACCGGCACCAGCATCATGTTCTCGACCGGCGGCGGCAGCGCGCTCGCGCCCGACATGCTGGGCAGCTACGGCGACGGACAGGGCGGCCCGCGTTGGGGCTGGCGGACAACGCTGGAACAACCCGACCCGGACACCCTGGTCATCACCATGTTCAACATCACCCCGCAGCGCGAGGAAATGCGCGCGGTGGAGACCCGCTACACACGCGTCAGCCGCTGATGCCCGCCAGCTGCCGCAGCGCCTGCTCGAACACCTCGGGCGGCTGCCCGCCCTGTACCAGATGGCGGTCGTTGAGGATCACCGACGGCACCGCGCGGATGCCGCGCTGCTGGTAGAAGTGCTCGCGTTCGCGCACCTGCGCGGCGTAGGTGTCCGTCTCCAGGATGCGCCGTGCTTCGGCGGCGTCCAGGCCGGCGGACGCGGCGATGGCGACCAGGGTGTCGAGGTCGGATACGTTGCGGCCTTCACTGTGGTACGCCTGCAGCAGCGCGCGCTTGAGCGCCAGCTGTTGTGCGGCGCCCTGCTCGCCCGTCCAGTGCAGCAGGCGATGCGCATCGAAGGTGTTGTAGATGCGGTCGCGCTTCTGCAGGTCGATGCGCACCCCCAGGGCTTCGCCACGCTGGCGCAATGCTTCGCCGTTCTGCGCCAGCTGCTCCGCACTCAGACCGTACTTGCGTCCGAGATGATCGGCGATGGCCTCGCCTTCCGGCGCCATGTCGGGATTCAGCTCGAACGGCTGGAAGCGCAGCTCGACCTGCAGGTCGCCGCCGATGGCCGCCATGGCGCGTTCCAGCGCGGCCAGACCTATCGCGCACCACGGACAGGCGACGTCGGAGACGAAAGCGATCTTCACGGGCTTGGACATGCGCGGCGCCTCAGTCGTTGGCGGTGTTCTTGTACACGCGGCCCTGCTTCATCACGAAGCCGACGGTCTCCAGCACGGCCACGTCCTGCAACGGATCGCCGTCGACGGCGATCAGGTCCGCGTAGTAGCCCGGCTTCAGCACACCGGCGTCCTTGTCGATGCCGAACAGCCGCGCGTTCACCATCGTGGCCGAGCGGATCGCCTGCAGCGGGGTCATGCCGAACTGCACCATGCGCGAGAACTGGCGCGCGTTGAGGCCGTGCGGATACACGCCACCGTCGGTGCCGAAGCCCATGATCGCGCCGGCCTGGTGCGCCTTGCGGAAGTTCTCGCGCTGGGTGGCGCCCACGCGGCGCTCCTTCTCCAGCGACTCGGGCAGGAAACCGGCCTTCTCGCCTTCGCCCAGGATGTACTCGGTGTTGTAGATGTCCATCACCAGCACCGTGCCGTTCTTCTTCGCCAGCGCAATGCCTTCGTCGTCGATGAAGCTGGCGTGCTCGATGGAATCCACGCCGGCCAGCAGCGCGTTGCGGATGCCGGTGGCGCCGTGCGCGTGCGAGGCCACCTTGCGGCCGAGCGCATGCGCTTCGTCGACGAGCGCTTTCAGTTCCTCCAGCGAGTACTGCGGCGCGCCGACTTCGGTGCCCTTGGACAGCACGCCGCCGGTGGAACAGGTCTTGATGAAATCGGCGCCGAACTTGACGTTCTGCCGCACCTTCTGGCGCGCCGCCCACGGGCCGTCGGCGACGCCTTCTCCGACGGCCTTGTATTCGGCCGGCAGCAGGTTGTTGTCGCTGCAATGGCCGCCGGTGATGCCGATGGACACGCCGCCGGCGAGGATGCGCGGTCCGTCGACTTCGCCGGTGGCGATCGCGTCGCGCAGCGCCACGTCGGCGTAACCGGGCGAGCCGGGCACGCGCACGGTGGTGAAGCCGGCCAGCAGCGTGGTGCGTGCGTTCTTCGCGCCCTTGATGGCGGCTGCCGGCAGCGAGATCGCGAGGCGGCGATAGCCCTGCAGGTCGGCGTCGCCATGCAGGTGCACGTGTGCGTCCATCAGGCCGGGCAGCACCGTCTTCGCCGACAGGTCGTGCACCGTGGCGCCGGCCGGTACCGGCGTACTCGCGGCCGGGCCGATGGCGGTGATGCGCGCGTCCTCGATGACGATGGCCTGGTCGGCCAGCAGGCGCCCGGATTCGACATCGAGCAGGCGCCCGGCCTTGATGTAGGTGGTGGCGGCGAACGCGGGTGCGCAGGCAACGGACAGGACAGCGGCGAGGACGCACAGGCGCATCGGAACTCCGTAACGGGCAAAGAGGCGTGACTCTAGCAAGTCCTTCCACCAGGCATGGCTATCCCTCGATCGATCTCCTGTAGGAGCGCCCCATGGGCGCGATGCTTTCCGAACGACCGCACAAAGAGCATCGCGCCCATGGGGCGCTCCTACGGGGTCATGGCGGCGCAATCAGACCGGCGTGGGATTGCGGTAGGCGAAGCCGGCCTGGTGCCAGTATGGGTACGGCTTCGGGCGCTGGCTGGCGGCATCCAGCTTCGCCACCTGTTCCGTGGTCAGGTGCCAGCCGACCGCGCCGAGGTTCTGCTTCAGCTGTTCCTCGTTGCGCGCGCCGATCACCACGGTGCTGACGGTGGGGCGCTGCAACAGCCAGTTCAGCGCGACCTGCGGGATCGACTTGCCGGTTTCCTGCGCGACCTCGTCCAGCGCGTCGACGACGTCGTACAGATAATCCATGTCGACCTGCGGACCGGCGTCGTTGGCGGTCTGCGACTGCAGGCGGCTGGTTTCCGGCAGCGGCTGGCCGCGGCGGATCTTGCCGGTCAGCCGGCCCCAGCCCAGCGGGCTCCACACCACCGCGCCCACGCCCTGGTCGGCGGCCAGCGGCATCAGCTCCCACTCGTAGTCGCGACCGACCAGCGAGTAGTACGCCTGGTGCGCGACGTAGCGCGTCCAGCCGTGGCGGTCGGCGGCGGACAGCGACTTCATCAGATGCCAGCCGGAGAAGTTGGACACGCCGAGATAGCGGATCTTGCCGGCCTTCACCAGCGTGTCGAGCGTGGACAGCACTTCCTCCACCGGCGGGCGCGCATCGAAGCCGTGCAGCTGGAACAGGTCGATGTAATCGGTGCCCAGGCGCTTGAGCGCGCCGTCGACCGCGTTGATCAGGTGGTGGCGCGAGGAACCGACCTGGTTCTCGCCGTCGCCGAAGCGGAACGTGGCCTTGGTGGAAATGATCAGCGAATCGCGCGGCCGGCCCTTGATGGCCTCGCCGAGGATTTCCTCGGCCGCGCCCTTCGAGTAGACGTCGGCGCTGTCGAACATGTTCAGGCCCGCATCGAGGCAGACATCGACCAGGCGCCGCGCCTCGGCCACGTCGGTGCTGCCCCACGCGCTGAACAGTGCGCCCTGGCCGCCGAAGGTGCCGGTGCCGAAGGAAAGGACGGGCACGCGGAAACCGGACGCGCCGAGGTAACGGTATTCCATGGAGAGGTTCCTGAAGCGGGGGGAGTGCGCCATTGCACTCCCCCGACCCTGCGACGGCAACCCCTCGGGGTGGAACGCTCAGTTCGCGCTCGCCGCCGGACGCACGATGACTTCGCTCACATCGACATCATCGGGCTGCTCAACCGCGTACGCGATGGCACGCGCGACGGCCTCGGCGGGGATTGCCACCTGGCGGAAGTCCTGCAGCCACGCCTTGATGCCGGCATCGCTGGTGGTTTCGGCCAGCTCGCTGGTGGTCACGCCCGGTGACACCACCGTGACGCGCAGGGTGTCGTGTTCCTGCCGCAGGCCTTCGGAGATGGCCAGCACAGCGTGCTTGGTGGCGCAGTAGACCGCCGCGCTCGGCCACACGCGATGGCCGGCAGTGGAGGCGACGTTGATGATCTGGCCGCCGCCCTGCGCCTGCATCACCGGCAGTGCGGCGGCGATGCCGTGCAGCACGCCGCGGATATTGACGTCGATCATCTGGTTCCATTCGTCGATCTTCAGCGCGGACAACGGCGACAGCGGCATCACGCCGGCGTTGTTGACGATCACGTCGAGCCGGCCGAACTGCTCACGGGCGAATTCGACGAAGGCCTGCACGTCGTCCAGACGGGTGACGTCGAGCGCGCGCTGGCGGGCGATGCCGCCGTCGGCCTCGATGCGGGCGACCAGCTGTTCGAGCCGCTCGGTGCGGCGCGCGCCGACAACCACGCGGGCGCCGCGGCGCGCCAGTTCTCGCGCGGCGGCTTCGCCGATACCGCTGCTGGCACCGGTGATGGCGATGACTTTTCCTTCGATTCCGGACATGGGGCACCTCGTTGGGGGAAGCACGGCGCGGGCTGCGCCGGGACGGTGCGCAGTCTGGGCGCCGGGGTCGGGGCGTCGATATCCGGTTCCTCCACGATGCTTGCCTGATCCTGCGCCGGGCACCTTCAAGCGGTTCCATCCGGCGGCGCGCTGCGTAGACTCGCTTCACCCCCACGTCCGCCCCCGCCAAGGCCTTGCCATGCCCGACACCACGCCCGCCCACGACGGCTGCCTCCGCGAACTGGCCGGCCTGATTGAACGATCCGCCCACGGTGACGGCCTGCACACCACCGCCATCCCCACGCTGCAGTTCTCCCGCCTCAGCGCGCCGATGCAGCTGCCGATGCGCGGCGTGCAGGAAGCCGCGCTGTGCCTGATCGTGCAGGGCGCCAAGCGCGCGATCCTGGCCGACGAGGTGTACGACTACGACGCCAGCCGCTTCGTGGTGGCCTCGGTCGACCTACCGGTCACCGCGCAGGTGACCCAGGCCTCCGCGGACGCGCCCTACCTGTGCCTGATCCTGAAGCTCTCGCCGTCCACCATCGCCGAGCTCGTCACCCAGGCCGAATCGGCGGAAGCCCCGCTGCCACCCCCCTCGCGCGGCCTGTGCCTGGCACCCAGCAGCGTGGAACTGCTGGAGGCCACCATCCGGCTGGTGAAGCTGCTCGATACGCCGCGCGACATCCCGCTGCTGGCGCCGCTGGTGGAGCGCGAGATCCTCTACCGCGTGCTGTGCAGCCCGCAGGGCGCGATGCTGCGCCACATCGGCATCGCCGACAGCCAGGGCCAGCGCGTGGCGAAGGCGATCCACTGGTTGCGCCAGCATTACGCCAAGCCGCTGCGCATCGACCACATCGCCCGCGAGGTGCACATGAGCACCTCAGCGCTGCATCATCACTTCAAGGCGGTCACCGCGATGAGCCCGCTGCAGTACCAGAAGCAGCTGCGCCTGCAGGAAGCCCGCCGGCTGATGCTCAGCGAAGTGCTGGACGCTGCCAGCGCCGGCCATCGCGTGGGCTACGAAAGCCCCTCGCAGTTCAGCCGCGAGTACAGCCGCATGTTCGGCGCACCGCCGGTGCGCGACGTGGAGCGACTGCGCAGCCTGTGAACGGCCTGCAAACCGGGACTGAACGCCGCGCGGCGCGTGGCGCGCCGCCGTGTTGTTTCACCCCACCGGCGGGCGCACACTTCATGTGACTCCCACGGAGGATCCGTCATGAAGGCGCCTGCCCTGCTCCTCACCGCCCTGGTCGCGCTCGCCACCGCCGCGCCCGCGATGGCGGCACCGAAGACCGTCACCGATCCGAACCTGCCCCGCAGCGTGCCCGCCGAGGGCGGCGCGGTCAGCGTCAGCTGGTCCGATCCCGCGCAGTTCAGCGAGATCAAGTTCAGCGGCAACCGCTGGGAAGCCGAACGGGGCACCTGGGTCACCCAACTGGCCACCTATCTGCGCGATGAAGCGGGCCAGCGTCTCGCGCGCGGCCAGACCCTGGACGTCACCATCTCCGACATCGACCGCGCCGGCCACTACGATCCCACCGTGCGGATCGGCATGAACGACATCCGGGTGGTCAAGGATCTGTATCCGCCGCGCATGACGCTGACCTTCACCCTGAAGGGGGCGGACGGCCAGGTCGTGGCCGAGGGCGAACGCAAGCTGGTCGACCACGCCTTCCTGATGGGCACGCAGATCAACAACAACGACCACCTGCGCTACGAGAAGCGCCTGATCGACGACTGGCTGCGCAAGGAATTCCGCAACAACGCGGCGGCGCTCAGCTCGACGCCCTGATCCCCCGGCACGGCGCGCAACGCACGCAGGCCCCGCTCAGCGCGGGGCCTGTCCGTTTCCGTCTTCCGATTCGTGCGGGTAGACCGCCGACACCGTGCACTGGAAGCGCATGCCGGCACGGAAGCGCGACGCGCGCACGTCGTCGCTGACCGGGTACGCCGACGAAGCGTCGAACGACACGCTGTCGCCGGTTCCGTCGGCGACCACGCGGTCGCCCGGGTTGCCGCAGATCAGGCTGATGCCCACGCCGGAGCGGAAGCTGATGGCCGGCGCGGAATCGAGATCGGGGCAGGCCTGCGGCAGTTCGACGCGGTAGTAGCGGTGTCCGCCGGAGCGCTTGGGCGACACCTCCACCAGCATGCCCTTGCCGTCCTCGGACCACGAACGCAGATAGCGGGTGTCGAAGCAGTAGCTCGACGAGCCACCGAAACCGCGACGGCGCTCGCCGCGTACTTCGACCGCCGGCAGCGTGGTCGCGACGGTCTGTTCGGCCATCGCGGAGGCTGCGCGGGCGAGCGCGGCGTAGTCGCGTGCCTCCACCGGCGTGACGCCCGTGATCGGACACGTGGCGGCGCCGATACGCACCGCTTCGCCGGCGCTGCCGCAGGCGCGCCCGCCACGCACCAGCAATTGCGCATGGACGCCCGGACTGCCCGGGCAGTCTTCCCCCAGGTCGATGCGGAAACGCTGGCCACTGCGATCGAGCGCCGCCAGGTGCCTGGGCGAGGCCTGGTGCAGTTCGGACACCTGCCGTGCATCGAGGCATGCGGGCGCCGTCGATGCGGCCGGCGACTGTGCTGAAGCGGCAGGCGTAGCGAGCAGCATGATCATGAAAGTCGAAAGCCTGCGCATCCCTGCCTCTCGTTTGGGTCTGCCGATCATAGTGCAGACTTGCAGCACGCCGATGGCGGCACCATATCGGTCACACCTTTTCTGCGGAGCACGCCCATGACGGCTTTCGACCTCACCCCGCCCACCGCCGCGCAGCGCGACACCCTGGTCGCCGGACTGAGCGACGAGGAGCGGCGCGTGCTGCTGCAGCACGGCACCGAAGCGCCGTTCTGCGGCGTGTTCCTCGACAACAAGAAGGACGGCGTCTACACCTGCCGCCTGTGCGGCCTGCCGCTGTTCCGTTCCAGCGCCAAGTTCGATTCCGGCACCGGCTGGCCGAGCTTCTTCCAGCCCGTCGACGAAGCGCATGTCGGCCGCATCCACGACCGCAGCTACGGCATGGTCCGCACCGAGATCGTCTGCGCGCGTTGCCAGTCGCACCTGGGCCACGTGTTCCCGGATGGTCCGCCGCCGACCGGCGAGCGCCACTGCCTGAATTCGGTGTCGCTGGCCTTCACCCCCAACGGCGAGGCGTTGCCCGACCCCCTGCAGCGCGGCGGTGCCGAGGCGCAACCGGCCGGATAGGCCGCCGCGACGCCTGTCACGAGACCGGCACATGACGACGGTAGCCTGACGGTCATCCCACCGTCTCGCGACTGCCGCACGGCTGCAACACATGGCTCCGCCCGTCGATCCCGAAGCCCGCCCGTCGCCGTTCTCCGGCCTGCCCGGCGCGCTCTGGCTGTACCGGTTCGACGCGGACGGCCGCGCCCGCGCGCTGGATGCCGGGCGGTGCGACCTGGATGCCGTGCAGGCCACCGACGGTCACTGGCACTGGCTGCACCTGGACCTCAGCGATGCCCGCAGTGCCCAGGTGGTCGCAGGGCTGGCCCTGCCGGAGGATGCGTGCGCCACGCTGCTGGCGCCGGACTCTCACGTCAACCTGCAACTCGAAGACGATGCGGTCCACGGCGTCTTCGTCGACTGGACGCACCAGCGCGGCGTCGACCTTGCCGCCGAAGGCCAGTTGCGCGGCGACGACGGCATCGGCTGGCTGCATTTCGCGCTGACGCCGACGCTGCTGGTCACCGCGCGGCGGCAGGCGCTGCGTTCGGTCGAGGCGGCGCGGCGTGCGGTCGGTGCCGGCGCCGACGCGGATTCGCCGGTGCGGCTGCTGGAACTGGTCGCCGCGCGTTTCGCCGACACCGTCGAGCGCAGCAGCGATGGCCTGTCGGTGCGGCTGGACCGCATCGAGGACCGCGTGCTGGCCGACAGCATCGGCGAGGAGCGGCGCGACCTCGCGCAGCTGCGCCACCAGACCGTGCGCCTGCACCGTCCGCTCACCGCGATGCGGCGCGTGCTCAAGCAGTTCGAGCAGCGCCATCCGGCCGACACCGGGCACGAACTGCTGCCCGCGGTGTCGCGCCTCAACCAGCGCTTCGACGATCTGGATGGCGACGTCGCCACGCTGCAGGAGCGCGCGCGCCTGCTGCAGGACGAAGTCGCCGCGAAGCTCGCCGAGCGCACCAACCGGCACCTGTATGTGCTGTCGATGATCACCGCCCTGCTGCTGCCGCCCAGCCTGGTGGCCGGCCTGTTCGGCATGAACCTGCCCGGGCTGCCGTTCGCCCACAGCACGCACGGCCTGGCGTTCGCGTTGTTGCTCGGCGTGGCATCGAGCGTGGTGGTGTATCTGGCGCTGCGGCGGATGGGCGTGTCGCGTTCGACCTGAGCCGGGGGCGCAGGCGCGGTATCCTGCCGGCCTGATGACCCTCCCGCTCCGTATCGCCACCCGCTACGTCACCCCGCTGCGCGAAGGCGGCTCGATGCCCGCCGTGGTCGAAGCCGACAACGACGGCCTGTACGTGCTCAAGTTCCGCGGCGCCGGCCAGGGACCGAAGGCGCTGGTCGCCGAACTGATCGCCGGCGGCCTGGCCAAGACGCTGCAGTTGCCGATGCCGGAACTGGCGCTGATGGAACTGGACGCGGACCTCGCCCGCACCGAAGGCGACCCGGAGATCCAGGACCTGATCAAGGCCAGCGCCGGCCTGAACCTGGCGATGGACTACCTGCCGGGCGCGGTGAATTTCGATCCGGTCGCCGAACAGCCCGACGACGACCTCGCTTCGCGCATCGTCTGGTTCGACGCCTTCATCAGCAATGTCGACCGCACCGCACGCAATCCCAACCTGCTGATGTGGCACCGCCGGCTCTACCTGATCGACCACGGCGCGGCGCTGTACTTCCACCATGGCTGGGACGGCGACGTCGCAGGCGCGGGCAAGCCTTTCCCGTTGATCCGCGACCACGTGCTGCTGCGCTGGGCATCGCGACTGGCGCAGGTGGATGCGGAACTGGCGTCGCGGCTGTCCGGCGATGCGATCGCCGGTATCGTCGCGACGGTACCCGATGCCTGGCTGCAGGGACCGGATGCGTTCGGCGCGCCGGACGCGCAGCGCGCCGCCTATGTGGAGTACCTGACGCGGCGCGTGGCGCAGCGGGATGCGTTCGTGCAGGAGGCGATCCGTGCACGCGCATGACACCTACGACTACGCGGTGATCCGTGTGGTGCCGCGCGTGGAGCGCGAGGAATTCGCCAACGTCGGCATCATCCTGTCGTGCGAGCGCGCGGGCTTCCTGGAAGCGCGCATCGAACTGGACGAGGCGCGCCTGCGCGCGCTCGATCCCACGCTGGACATCGACTCGCTGCGCCGCCACCTGGCGTCCATCCCGGCGATCTGCCGTGGCGGCGAAGCGGCCGCGCCGATCGGCCTGCTGCCGCCGCGTGCGCGCTTCCACTGGCTGACCGCCAAGCGCAGTTCCATCATCCAGACCTCGCCGGTGCACATGGGCCGCTGCGGCGACCTGCCGGCGACGCTGGACCACCTGATGGACCGCATGGTGCGGCCCCCGAAGGCCACCGCGCCGCGATGAGCGTGTACGTGGACGATGCGGTGACGCTGTGGCGGGGACAGCGCTGGGCGCACCTGATGGCCGATACGCTGGACGAACTGCATGCGATGGCCGCGCGCCTGGGGATGCCCCGGCGCGCCTTCCAGGACAAACGCAGCGGCGCGCATTACGACGTGACCGCGGCCTTGCGGGAGGCGGCGTTGCGCCACGGCGCCATCGCCATTTCCCGCCACCGCGACCGCGAGCAGGTCCGCGCCATCATCCGCATCGCGCGCTCGCAGTGGAGCGGCGCGGCGGCAGCCCCGTGATGGCGTAGAGCCGGGCTTGCTCGGCCGCGGCCTTTCCAGGATCCGGTCATCGGATCGGAGGGCAGCGGAGCAAGCTCCGCTCTACGTCAGGGCGATCAGAGTCGCTGGGCCTTGCCGCTGCGGATCGCCTCGTCCAGCAGGCGGTCGACATCGCGCCGCAGCTGGTCGGTGGCGGCCATCTGCTTGCGCGCCAGCGCTTCCTGCTGCCGCGCGAGTGGCTCCTGCTGACGGGCCAGCGCTTCTTGCTGGCGGGCCAAGGCCTCCTGTTCGTCCTGCAGCGCTTTCATGCGGCGGTCGTTGGCGGCGTCTCGAGTGTCGTTGTCCCGCAACGAAGCGGCCGCCCGCTCGACGCCGATGGCGGCCATCTTCATGCCCAGCTCGCCCTGCTTCATGCCCAGCTCGCCCTGGCGTTCGCCGAGCGCGCCCTGCCGTTCGCCCAGCTTGCCCTGCTCCGCGCCCAGCGCTTCGACCGGCGCGTGCGCCGCCTTCACCTGCTTGACGGTGGCGACGTCGCGCACGATGTATTCCTTGCCGTCCTGACGCAGCCAAAGCACCGGCGTCTTGCCCTGCTGCAGCGTCCTGGCGATGCGGATGTCGTCGCTGTGCCCCGCCATCGTCACCCGGTCGTCGTCGATCAGTACATACGCGTCGCCGTTGCGCGCGCCGCCGATGCTCCACGTGCCGCGCATCGCGGACGGCGCAGGAGGTGGCGCGGGTGCA
>NZ_JAKZBW010000037.1:0-32625 GCF_022539275.1 Pseudoxanthomonas sp. LH2527
ATCACGACCGACGTGCGGCGCTCCTTGTCCTTTTCCGCCGGCGGGGCGACCGCCGGAATCAACAGCGCAAGCAGGGCCGCTGCATGCAATGCGATCACGAAGGCAATGCCGATGATACGGGGCCAGTTGAGGCTGTTGTCCTCTTCCTCTTCCCGGTACCTGTTGATGACCAGTTGTTCAGCCATGCGCCAATTAACTCAAGGTTGATACGGGCACCGAGGCGCCTCGTTGATTCTGGGCCCTGCCAGTGATTTTCACCGGCGGAACCCCCAGCTTATACCAATCCGACGCTCCGGTGCCATCATCCGTATGGATTATTGGCCTTCGGTGTCAGTCGATCCCGTTACGGCAGCGCAATGATCTTCTTCGCGTCTTCCGGCTTCTTCAAACCCTTCTCCAGCGCGGCGCGCGCGGCGGTCTTGGCTTCCGCAATGCGGTCCTCCTGCCACAGCACGCGCGCGAGGTTGAGGTAGGTGTCGCCGTTGGGCGCCAGCGGAGCGGCCTTCTGCCAGGCCTCGATGGCCTGCGGAATCTGCTCGGAGTAGTAGTACGCCTGCGCCAGGGCCAGCTGGGTCTGGTAGTCCGGCTTCAGCGCGCCCTTCTGCAGGCCTTCGTTGACGACGGAGATCACATCCTTCTCGCGACCGTCCATGTTGGCGTAGGTCACGTAGAGCTGGCGATATTCCTTCTCTTCGGTCAGCTGGCCGGCGGCGCGCATCTTCTCGAGCGCGGCGGCGGCCTTGTCGAACTGGTCGGCCTGCTGGTAGGTGGCGACCAGGTTGAGCTGGGCCTTCTTGTCCGTCGGCGCCTTGGCGGCCATCTGCTCGGCGACCTTCACCGCGTCGGCCGGGCGGTCCGCGCCGACCAGCGAGGCCAGCAGCAGGCTGTACCAGCTGTCCTTGGGCTCCGGCGTCGCGGCGATGGCCTTCTCCAGCACCGGGATGGCGTCGGCGTACTTCTCCATCTGGTACAGCGCCTGGCCCTTCTGGATCAGGTCTTCCGGACGGTTGGACTTGGTCTCGGCCAGGTAACGGTCGAGATTGGCCATGCCGGGCTCGAACTCGTCGTCCTGCAGCTGCAGCTGCGCCAGCATCAGCAGCGACTGGTAGTGGCCGTTGTTGTCCAGCGCATTCAGGTCGACGGCCTGCTGCAGCAGCTGCTTGGCGGTCGCCATGTCGTCCAGGTTGTACGCGGCCTGCGCGCCCAGCTGCGCGGCCATCGCCTTGTCGTATTCGTTCGCGTTGGCTTCGGCCAGCAGTTCCTTGGCCAGGGTCAGCGTCTCGGCGTAGTTGTCTTCCTTGTCGTAGGCCTTGAACAGCTTGTTCAGCTTACCCTGCATCTTGCTGGATGCCTTGACCTTCGGCTCTTCGCGCGTGGCCTCGGGGTAACGCACTTCGGGCTTGGCGCTGCTCTTGCGGCCACCACGCTCGGCGGAGCGGGCGTCGTACGCCACGGCATCGGCCACCACGGCGCCGCCGAACGCTGCCAGCAGCATCAGGCTGAGAAGGGTTTTCTTGGACGTGCGTTGCTTCATGTCTGAACCTCGTGGGGCCATGCAGCGGAGGAATGATCCGTGCCGTCTGCGTGCGGGGCCGGCAAAGCTATCAGAAACCGGGGGAGGGCGGATACCGTTTCAGGTGTTGCGGAGCAGCAATACCGGAGCGTGTGTCAGCCGCATTTCGGCGCGTTTCCGGCCTTCCTGGCCGCCTCGTAGGTGGGCACGAGGGAAGGTGCATCGCGTTCGAGTTCGCGGATGCGGTTGGCGGGATCGGGGTGGGTGGACAACCACTGCGGCGAACGGCCGCCGCTGGCCGCCATCATGTTCTGCCACAGGCCGACGGCCTGGCGCGGATCGAAGCCCGCCTGCGCCATCAGGCGCTGACCGACGACATCGGCTTCGCTTTCCTGTGTGCGCGAACCCGGCAGCAGGAAAGCGGCCTGGGCGGTCATGCCGCCAAGTTGGTTGAC
Source organism: Pseudoxanthomonas sp. LH2527 (assembly GCF_022539275.1). Taxonomy (NCBI): domain Bacteria; kingdom Pseudomonadati; phylum Pseudomonadota; class Gammaproteobacteria; order Lysobacterales; family Lysobacteraceae; genus Pseudoxanthomonas; species Pseudoxanthomonas sp. LH2527. The sequence goes on from NZ_JAKZBW010000037.1 coordinate 1,969, forward strand.
GGTGCTGGCGGCGCCATCGCCATACCGTGCGCCCGCCAACGCCCCCAATACGCCGAGACCGGCCTGCGCACCCATCTGCCGCGTGATGCGCTCTTCATGATGCCGCGCGATCACGTGGCCGATCTCATGCCCGAGCACCGCCGCCAGCTGATCCTGGTTCTTGGCAACGGTGAAGATGCCGGTGTTCACGCCCACCTTGCCGCCCGGCAGCGCGAACGCGTTCGGTTCCTTGTCGGTGAAGACCGCCGTTTCCCAGGCCACGCTGCGTTGCGCCGGCGGAAGCTGCCGCACCAGCGCGTTGACCACGCAGGTGACATAGGCGTTCTGCCGCGCGTCGCGATTGAGGGTTTCCTTGGCCTTGGTCTCGGCGAAGGCCTGCGCGCCCAGCTGGTCCAGCTGCGCCTGCGAGACGCCGCCCACCATCTGCGTGCGCCCGGTGGGCGAGGTGGTGGTGGCACAGGCGGTCAGGCCCAACACCATGGCGGTTCCGAGGATCCGGAGTTTCATGCTCGCCCCCTGCAACATTACGTGACACCCGAGTCTGGGCAAGCGCGTCTTAAACTTTCGTCAATCACATTAAGCCGGTACGTCGCCGTACACCTGCATGACCGCCAGCGCTATCGCATTGTTCAGGATATGCGCCGCGATCGGCGCCCACAGCGTGCCGGTCCGGCGGTAGACCCAAGCGAAGATCCCGCCCATGCCGGTGTAGACCAGGATCAGGAACAGGGTGCTGTCCGCCGGCTTGCCGTTGAGCCCGGGCAGTTCGTGCACCAGCGCGAACACCACGCTGCTGAGGATCAGGCCCAGCACCGGCCAGCCGGCCTCCCACAGGCGCCCGAACAGCACGCGCCGGAACAGCAGTTCCTCGTACAACGGCGCCAGCACCACCGCAAACAGCGCCAGAAACACCGGAAACCGGGCGAATCCGTCCTTGATCAGGTCCAGGTTGCTGGGTTGCAGGTCCAGCCCCAGCGCGCGGCCGCCCGCACTCATCAGCGTGCTGAACAGGAACGTCGCCAGTCCCGCCACCAGCGCCCAGCCCCACGTGCGGGGCAGACGCAGGCGATCGATGGATGCACGTCGTTCGGTGGGGGTCGCGCGGCGGCGCCAGAGGTACAGCACCAGCGCCGTTCCGCCCGTGCCGACCAGCGTCATCACGATCAGGAAAAGGACCGGCGGCGTGCCGAGCCGGGACTGCACCGTGGCCGCGTCCAGCACGCCTCCCGACTGCTGTGCCAGCTGGATGCCACGCCACGCCGCCCAGCCGAACAGGCCGAGCATCAGCGTGGAAAACGACAGCGTGACGGCGAGCACCACGTCGAGCACGAACGCCGGCAGCACGCTGCGCAAGGGCAGGGCGGGCGGCGTCGATGCCGTGGTGTCGGGCAGGGTGCGGACGTCGCTCACTCGCACCGCCTCAGACGTCGAGGTTGGAGACCTTCAACGCGTTGTCTTCGATGAACTCGCGGCGCGGCTCGACCACGTCGCCCATCAGCGTGCTGAAGATCTGGTCGGCCGCGACCGCGTCTTCGATGCGCACCTGCAACAGGCGACGCGTTTCGGGATTGACCGTGGTGTCCCACAACTGCTCGGGGTTCATTTCACCCAGGCCCTTGAAGCGCTGGATGCTGCGGCCCTTCTTGGCCTCTTCCAGCAACCATGCCTGCGCATCGGCAAAGGTGGCCACCGGCTGCGCCTTGTTGCCGCGGACCACCTGCGCGCCCTCGCGCACCAGTCCGTGCAACAGCGCCGCGGCTTCGCGCAGCGGACGCAGTTCGCCGGTTTCGAACGCCGACAGCGACAACACCTGCAGCAGTTCCTCACCCATGTGCCGGCGCGTGGACAGCAGCGCGGCCGGCCGCTGCTCGGTGGCGGGCTGCAGCGTCAGCGCATAGCGCGCACTGCCGATGCTGCCGCGGTTGAGCTTGGCTTCCAGCGCGTCGAGCTCGTGGCGCTCGTCGATGTTCTGCTGCAGATGCGCGGCATCCAGCGGGGTGAAGTCGATCAGGGATTCCAGCAGCACCGGATCGTAGCGATGCGCGTTGCGTGCGATCGCATCGCGCGCCGTGGTGAACACCAGCAGCAGCTTCTCCAGCGCTTCGCCGGAGATCGGCGGCTCGCCATCGGCGGGAATCAGCGAGGCGCCTTCCACGGCGTTGTTCGCCAGGTAGACGTTGAGCGCCGCGTCGTCCTTCAGGTACAGCTCCTGCTTGCCCTGCTTGAGCTTGTACAGCGGCGGCAGGCCGATGTAGATGTGGCCGCGCTCGATCAGCTCCGGCATCTGCCGGTAGAAGAACGTCAGCAGCAGCGTGCGGATGTGCGAACCGTCGACGTCGGCGTCGGTCATGATGATGATGCGGTGGTAGCGCAGCTTGTCCGGGTTGTACTCGTCCTTGCCGATGCCGGTGCCGAGCGCGGTGATCAGCGTGCCGACTTCGGCGCTGGCGAGCATGCGGTCGAAGCGCGCGCGTTCCACGTTGAGGATCTTGCCGCGCAACGGCAGCACAGCCTGGTTCTTGCGGTTGCGGCCCTGCTTGGCCGAACCACCGGCCGAGTCACCCTCGACGATGAACAGCTCGGACAGCGCCGGGTCCTTCTCCTGGCAGTCCGCCAGCTTGCCGGGCAGGCCGGCGATATCCAGCGCGCCCTTGCGGCGGGTCAGGTCGCGGGCCTTGCGCGCGGCTTCGCGCGCGCGGGCGGCGTCGACGATCTTGCCGGCGATGGCGCGGGCCTCGTGGGGGTGTTCCTGCAGGAACTCCTCCAAACGTGCACCGAACGTGCTCTCAACGACCGGTCTAACGTCGGAACTGACCAGCTTCTCCTTGGTCTGGGAGGAGAAACTGGGATCCGGTACCTTCACCGACAGCACGGCGATCATGCCTTCGCGCATGTCGTCGCCGGACAGATTGACCTTGGCCTGTTTGGCGATGCCGTTCTGTTCGATGTAATTGGTCAGCGTGCGGGTCAGCGCCGCGCGGAAACCGATCAGGTGGGTACCGCCATCCTTCTGCGGGATGTTGTTGGTGAAGCAGAACATCGTTTCCTGGTAGGCGTCGGTCCACTGCAGGGCGACTTCGACCGTGATGCCGTTCTGCTCGCCGCTCACCGAGATCACGTTCGGATGCAGCGGCGTCTTCAGGTGCGCCAGATGCTCCACGAAGCTGCGGATGCCGCCTTCGTAATGGAAATCGTCGCGACGGCCTTCGCCCCGCTCGTCGAGCAGCACGATCTTGACGCCGGAGTTGAGGAACGACAGCTCGCGCAGGCGGCGGGCCAGGATGTCGTAATGGAATTCGACGTTGCCGTGGAAGGCGGTCACCGACGGCCAGAAACGCAGCGTGGTGCCGCGCTTGGTGGAGCTTTCGACCTGGGTCAGCGGCACCAGGGCCGCACCGTTGCTGTATTCCTGGCGGTAGTGGGCCCCGCCCTGGAAGATGTCCAGCTGCAGTTTCTCGGACAGGGCGTTGACCACGCTGACGCCCACACCGTGCAGGCCGCCGGACACTTTGTAGCTGTTGTCGTCGAACTTGCCGCCTGCGTGGAGGACGGTCATGACGACTTCGGCCGCCGAGACCTCACGCCCCAGCTTGGCGCTCATCTGCGCATGATTGCCGACCGGAATGCCGCGACCGTTGTCGGAAACCGAGACCGAGCCATCTTCATGGATCGTCACCGCCACGTGGTCGGCATGGCCGGCCAGCGCCTCGTCGATGGAGTTGTCGACGACTTCGAACACCATGTGGTGCAGGCCCGTGCCGTCATGCACGTCGCCGATGTACATGCCGGGGCGCTTGCGGACCGCTTCCAGACCTTCCAGTGCGGTGATGCTGTTGGCGTCGTACGTGTTGCCGTTCGGTGCAGAAGAGGTCGTTTCGTCGGTCATTCGCTTCGTGTCGGCTGCAAGGCCGGCGCCGCGCCACCGGGTCGGTAGGCGCAATGCGCGGGCCAAGGGATCAATGCGGAATTATAGCACTGGTGCGCACTTAGCCCCGGCTCAGGGCATCAGGGCAGGCTGCACGGCACCGTGTTCCACGTGGAACCGCGTGCCTGGATGGAGGCCTTCCTGCAGGCCGAGCGGGGGTTCCGTGCCCGTGATGAAGACCTGCGCGCCGCTGGCGAGCAGGCGATCCAGCAGGCGCCGCTGGTGATGACGGTCCAGTTCCGAGGCCAGGTCATCGAGCGCCACCACCGGCCATTCGCCGCGCCGACGGGCGAAGTCCTGTGCCTGCGCCAGCAGGCAGGACAGCGCGGTGAGCTTAGCCTGGCCGCGGGAGAGGGTTTCGCCGTCAGGGAACTGGGAGTATTGGATCCGCCAGTCCGCCCGGTGCGGCCCGACGGTGGTGTACCCCGCCGCGCGATCCCGGTCCCGTGCCAGCAGCAGCGCGTCGCCGAGCGACAGCTCCTGCCGGCGCCAGCCTGGGAGGAACACCAGCGTGGCCGCGCCCAGCGACGGCGCCAACTCGGCCACCACGTCGGCCAGATCCTGCTGCAGGGCGTCGATATACCGCTGGCGATGGTCGGTGAGGGGCTCGCCCGCATCGGCCAGCTCATGATCCCAGGCGTCCAGCTGCGCTCCCGCTATACCGGCCCTCAGCAGGGCGTTACGCTGCTTGAGCGCACGGGCGTAACGGCGCCAGAGCGGGAGAAACCCACCTTCGCGTCCTTGTTCCACGTGGAACAAGCCCCAATCCATGAAACGTCGGCGGGGCTCGCCGCCACCGGTCACCAGCGCGTGACTGCCGGGCTCGAAGCTGACCACGGCCAGCGCGGCGCAGAGATCGCCGAGCTGGGCGACGTTCTCTCCATCCAGGCGTCCTGTCCACGCTTGCCCGGTATGCCGCAATCCCGCGCGGCGCACGCGCGACTGGGCCGATTCACGCCATTCGACGAAGACCTCGACAGCATCGGAACGGGTCCGCACCAGTCCGTCGCGCACACGGCCCCGGAAACTGCGGCCATAGGCCATCAGGTGCAGCGCCTCCAGCAAGCTGGTTTTGCCGGCGCCGTTGTCGCCTGTGATCAGGTTGAGGCCGGGTTCCGGCGCCAGTGCCACCTGCTCGAAACGCCTGAGGCCGCTGGCCTCGAGTCGGGTCACCTGCATCGGTGCGCCACCGCCGGTTCCATGGCCCCGGAACCGGCGACTGGAAGCAGATGACGGGCGGAGCCGGGGAAGAGGGTGAGCATGGGGCCATTGTAGCTTGCGGTGGCCAAGCGCCCGATCTGCCCGTTGCGGCTGGCTTGCGAGCACGCAGCCTTGATGGCACGGATCCCTGTTCGGTACCCGTGCCCCGAAACGACATCGCCCGGCACGGGGCCGGGCGATGGTCGTGTTCCACGTGGAACAGGATCGGTCAGAGACGCAGCGGCATCACCACGTGGCGCGACTTCTCGCTGCTGGCCTCGCGGACCAGGGCCGACGAATTGGCGTCGCGCAGCTGCAGGACGATGTGCTCGTCGCGCAACGCCGACAGCGCATCCAGCAGGTAGTTCACGTTGAAGCCGATCGCCAGGCCATCGACCTTGGTGTCGGCCTCGATCTCTTCCTGGGCCTCTTCCTGCTCGGGATTGTGGGCGCTGATCTTCAGCTGGCCGGGCGACACCTCGACGCGCACACCGCGGTACTTCTCGTTGGACAGGATGGCGGCGCGCTGCAGGGCGGCCCGCAGCACTTCGCGGTCCAGCAGCACTTCGCGGTCGGCGCCGATCGGAATCACCGCTGCGTAATCCGGGAAGCGGCCGTCGATCAGCTTGGAGGTGAAGGTGACATCGTCGCGCTTCACGCGGATATGGCTGCGGCCGACTTCCAGTTCCAGCGAACGGTCGCCGCCCTCCAGCAGGCGCTGCAGCTCGGTCACGCCCTTGCGCGGGACGATGATCTGGCGCTTGCCCACCGCGGCGCCTTCCAGCTGCGACTCGCACATGGCCAGACGATGTCCGTCGGTGGCCACGCAGCGCAGGGTCCGCTCGCTGAGGTCGAACAGCAGGCCGTTGAGGTAGTAGCGCACGTCCTGCTGGGCCATGGCGAACGAGGTCCGCTCGATCAGCTCCTTCAGCGTGGCTTCCGGCACCTCGATCCGCTCGGTCGCTTCGACTTCGTCCACCGAGGGGAAATCGTTGGCAGGCAGAGTGGCCAGCGTGAAGCGGCTGCGCCCGGCCTGCACGGTGACCTTGTCGCCGGTCTGGCTGACGGTCACCTTGCTGCCGTCGGGGAGGGCGCGAATGATGTCGAACAGCTTGCGGGCCGGGATGGTGGTCTCGCCGTCCTGCGCGTCATCGACGGCGCTGCGGGAAATCATCTCCACTTCCAGATCGGTACCCGTCAGCGACAGCTGGCCGTTCTGTACCTGCACCAGGAAATTCGCCAGGACCGGCAGCGTCTGCCGGCGTTCGACCACGTTGACCACCTGGGCCAAGGGCTTGAGGAATGCTTCGCGCTGCAGACTGAAACGCATGAGTGTTGGAGCCCCTTCGCTTTGGATTTTTAAGACTAAAAGCTTAAAAGCTGGTGGTGGTGGTAGGCCTGAAAATCCGGGAAAACCTACCTAACCACATGAATTCGTTTTGTTTTTTGTTCCTGCAACCCGGTGGACAGGGGTGCCTGCGGTTGTGGTGGAACCTGTGGACAACTTTTGGCCGGGAAACCACGCACATCTTATCCACAGAAGCCCCGCCCACTTGCCCACCACGTTGTCCGTTGCTGGCCAACCACGCCTTGCCTACAGTGGCTGCCATGGCGGGGAGTGATGGCTCCCGGCACCCGCAACGACAGGATCACCCGCCGCCACGACGCCCCGCTGCCCAGCCCCTCCGATCCCGACCTGCCACTGCTTACGCCCGACCTGCTACCGGCGCCGCCATCCGCGCCCGCCTGCGACTTGAGGTACTGCTCTCACTCGCTCAGTTTGCGGATCAGCTTGTCCCAGTCCTCGCGCAGCTTGCCGTCCGCTTCCATCAGGGTGCGGATCTGTCGGCAGGCGTGCAGCACGGTCGTGTGGTCGCGACCGGCGAACGCGTCGCCGATTTCCGGCAGGCTGTGTTCGGTCAGTTCCTTGGCCAAGGCCATCGCCACCTGCCGCGGGCGCGCGAGTGAACGCGTGCGCCGCTTGGACAGCAGGTCCTTGATTTGCAGACCGTAGTAGTCTGCCACGGTCTTCTGGATATTGGGGATGCTGATGGCCTGCTGCTGCGCGCGCAGCAGGTCGCGCAGGGTTTCCTGGGCGAACTCGGTGGTGATGGCGCGGCCGGTGAAGTTGGCGCGGGCGGCCAGCGTGTTGAGCGCGCCTTCCAGGTCACGCACGTTGCTGCGCATTTTCTTGGCCAGCAGGAACGCCACGTCGTCGGGGATCTGCGCGCCACGCTCATGGGCCTTGGCCAGCACGATCGCCGCACGCGTCTCGAAGTCCGGCGGGTCGATGGCCACGCTCAGGCCCCACGCCAGCCGCGACTTCAGGCGCGGCTCCAGGCCTTCCACTTCGCGCGGATACCGGTCGCAGGTCAGGATGATCTGCTGGCGGCCGTCGAACAGCGCGTTGAAGGTGTGGAAGAACTCTTCCTGGGTGCGGTCCTTGCCGGCGAAGAACTGGATGTCGTCGATCAGCAGCGCGTCGACCTGCTGGAAGCGGCGCTTGAACTGGTCCATCGACTTTTCGATCAGCGCCTTGGTCATGGCGCTGAAGAACTGCTCGCTGCGCAGGTACAGCACGCGCGCATTCGGATTCTGCCGACGCATCTCGTTGCCGGCGGCGAACATCAGGTGGGTCTTGCCCAGGCCGGTGCCGCCGTACAGCAGCAGCGGGTTGTGCGAGCGGTCGCCGGGCTTCTGCGCGGCCTGCCAGGCGGCGGCGCGGCCCAGCTGGTTGCTGCGTCCTTCGACGAAGTTGTCGAAGGTGTAGTGCAGGTCCATGTTGCCGGCGAACGGTTCAACTGCCGTCGCCGCGTTCGTGCTGCCGAGCGAGGGCGTCGCCGCGGGCATGTCCGCCACCCGGCTGCGCGAACCGATTTCCAGCGACACGTCGTCGTGACCGGCGAAGTAGTCCAGCAGCTCGCGGATGCGGCCCAGGTAACGTTCGCGGACCTGTTCCACGATGAAGGCATTGGGTGCGTACAGCACCATGGCGTTGCTGCGCTGCTCGGCCTGCAAGGGCTTCAGCCAGGTGTGTACATCCTCGGCCGGCAGTTCGGCTTCCAGGCGTTCGAGGCAACGGGGCCAGGCATCCATCAGGTGGAACAACTCGCGAGTGGGGGCGGAACAGGCCAGCCCGCGCTGCCGGGGGCAGCGCGGATCGGAATCCATGGGGTCGGCCAGACTACCACCGGCGCCGGGACCCGCCAACGATCCTGTGCATAAGATGTGGATGAAGGGACGAACGGGGCCGGGAGCGCCACCCCGCCACGCCACGTCCATCGAAAGTGCGAAGGGAGTTGACCGTAAGCCGGCGGTTCCTATAGAATTTCCGGTTCTTTCCACCCGAACACGCACGAGGGCCCCATGGCCACCAAGCGCACTTACCAACCCAGCAACCTCAAGCGCAAGCGCGACCATGGCTTCCGTGCCCGTATGGCCACGGCCGATGGCCGCAAGATCCTGGCCCGTCGCCGCGCCAAGGGCCGCAAGCGCCTGACCGCCTGATGCCTTGGCCGTCGCTTGACGGCCGGCACCCATGCTGTCCCTGCATCAAAAGGAGCCCGCCCGTTCACGAGCGGGCTTCTTGCTGATATGAGCACGAGTTTCCCGCGCAGCGCGCGGGTACGCGCCAGCGCCGAATACGCGCGCGTGTTCGAGCAGGCACGCCGCACCTCCGATCCGCTGATGAGCCTGCACTGGTTGCCGGGCGAGGGCGCCGCGCGCCTGGGCCTGGCGGTGTCGCGCAAGGTGGATACGCGGGCCGTCGGCCGCAATCGCATCAAGCGCCAGCTGCGCGACCATTTCCGTCGTCTCCGCGGCTCGCTCCCGGGCGGCGACTACGTCGTGGTCGCCCGTCCGCCTGCGGCGAAAGCCGACCCGAGCCAGTTGCGCGCGACCTTCGAGCGCGTGCTGACGCGTGCCGGCGCATTGCCGGCACCGGCAGCGGGCGGCACAATGCCGCCGGGCTTGAATTCCCCCGCGCCGCCTCCCACTCCTTCTTCTCCGACCAAACCGGTTTCCGACGCCGGTTGAGACTGCCTGCCTGATGAACCAGACCCGTGTATTCCTGATCTTCGCCTGGCTGATGGTGGCGACCCTGCTATGGCTGGAATGGAGCAAGGACAAGGCAGCCCCCGCCGTCCCCGCCGTTGCCGCGCAGACGACGACCACGCCCGGCAGCACCGTGCCCGCCGCGATCGCGCCGGGCGCGACGACCTCCGGCACGGTGCCCAGTGCGCCGACCGTCGCTCCCATGCCGACCGCCAGCCCCACGGCTGCGGCCGCACCCCGGGTCACCGTGAACACCGATGTGCTGCGCCTGGTGCTGGATGGCGGCAGCGTGCTGGAAGCCGACCTGCTGCACTACCCGCAGAGCAAGACGCCGGGCAGCGGCCCGGTCCGCCTTTTCAGCCAGGAACCGCAGCACTTCTATGCCGCCGAAAGCGGCTGGGTGAGCAGCGGCTCGAAAGCCCCCGACCACCACGCCTTCGTGCCGGAGAAAGGCACCGCTGCCGTGGCCCTGGCCACCGGCGCCGACAGCGTCAGCGTGCCCTTCATCTGGCAGGGTCCGGACGGCGTGACCATCCGCCGTACCTACACCTTCAAGCGCGCCAGCTACGAAATCGAAGTCCGCGACCAGGTCATCAATGCCGGTGCCGGTACGTGGCAGGGCACGGTCTACCGCCAGCTGCTGCGCACGCCGCCGGTGGTCAAGAGCGGCATGACCAATCCGGAGTCCTTCAGCTTCAACGGCGCCACCTGGTGGGACGGCAGCTACCAGCGCCGCAAGTTCAACGAGGACTACCTGGAAGACGGTCGCGTCAACCAGCAGGTGAAGGGCGGCTGGATCGCCATCCCGCAGCACCACTTCTTCAGTGCGTGGATCCCGCAGGCCGACGACACCACCACCATCTCGCTCGACAATCCCGACAACGGCACGCGCGCGCTGATCCGCGAAATGGGCCCGGGCGTCAACGTCGGTCCCGGCCAGCAGGCCACCACCACCGCACGCCTGTGGGTGGGTCCCAAGCTGGTCGACAAGATCCATGCGATCAACGCGCCGGGCATCGACCGCGTGGTCGACTACAGCCAGTTCTCGATCCTCGCGCTGCTGGGCCAGGGCCTGTTCTGGGTGCTGAACTTCCTGCACGGCTTCATCGGCAACTGGGGCTGGTCGATCATCGGCCTGGTGATCCTGGTCAAGCTGGCGCTGTATCCGCTGTCGGCCGCGCAGTACAAGAGCTTCGCCAAGATGCGCAAGTTCCAGCCGCGCATCCAGCAGCTGAAGGAGCGCTACGGCGACGACAAGCAGAAGTTCCAGGTCGCCATGATGGAGCTGTACAAGAAGGAGAAGATCAACCCGATGGGCGGCTGCCTGCCGATCCTCGTGCAGATGCCGGTGTTCCTGGCGCTGTACTGGGTGCTGGTGGAATCGGTCGAGCTGCGCCAAGCGCCGTGGTTCGCCTGGATCCAGGACCTGACCGCGCGCGACCCGTACTTCATCCTGCCGGTGCTCAACATGCTGGTGATGTGGCTGACGCAGAAGCTGACGCCGGCGCCGGGCATGGACCCGATGCAGCAGAAGATGATGCAGTTCATGCCGCTGGTGTTCGGCGTGATGATGGCCTTCTTCCCGTCCGGCCTGGTGCTGTACTGGGTGACCAACGGCGCGCTGGGCCTGTTGCAGCAGTGGTGGATGACCAAGCGCCACGGCGAGTCGGCCACGCCGCCGAAGACCGCCGTCGCCAAGTAATCCGCACCCGCCGCGACACCACGAAGCCCGCCCTCCGGCGGGCTTCGTGTTTCCGCTACGCTGAAAGCTCATCCGCTGAGTCCGCCCCATGACGCACGCCCAGGACACCATCGTCGCCATCGCCACGGCCCCCGGTGCCGGTGGCGTCGGCATCGTGCGCCTGTCGGGGCCGGCGTCGCAGGCGATCGCGAAGACCATCTGCGCGCGCGCGCTGTCGCCGCGCCGCGCCCATCACGTGCGCTTTCGCGACGCCGACGGCGGCACGCTCGACGACGGCATCGCGCTGTCGTTTCCCGGTCCGGCGAGTTTCACCGGCGAGGACGTGGTGGAACTGCAGGCGCATGGCAGTCCCGTCGTGCTGCAGCAACTGGTCGCGCGAGTCTGTGCGCTGGGTGCGCGGATGGCACGTCCCGGCGAATTCTCCGAACGCGCCTTCCTCAACCACAAGCTCGACCTCGCCCAGGCCGAGGCCATCGCCGACCTGATCGCCGCCGCCGACGCGCGTGCCGCCCGCGCGGCGCGGCGTTCGCTCGATGGGGTGTTCTCCCGGCGCATCGACGACATCGGCCAGTCGCTGCTGGCGCTGCGCGTGCATGTGGAAGCCGCCATCGACTTCGCCGACGAATCCATCGACACACTCGGCGGCGACCAGGTCCGCGCGCGCCTGGCGCAGGCGCGACAGCAGCTGGATGCGCTGATCGCCGACGCCGAACGCGGACGCAAGCTGCGCGACGGCGTGCATGCGGTGATCGTCGGGCCGCCGAACGCCGGCAAGAGTTCCCTGCTCAACGCGCTGGCCGGCAGCGACCGCGCCATCGTCACCGATGTCGCCGGCACCACCCGCGACACGCTGCGCGAGACGATCCGTCTCGACGGACTGGAACTGCACCTGGTGGACACCGCCGGTCTTCGCGACGGCGGCGATGCCATCGAACGCGAAGGCATGCGCCGCGCACGCGCGGAACTCGCCCGCGCCGATGTGGCGCTGGCGGTGATCGATGCGCGCGATCCGGACGCCGGCCGTGCGGCGATCGCCGACAGCATCGACGGCGTCGGCACCGTGCTGTGGATCCACAACAAGGCCGACCTGCTAGCCAGCGTGCCGCCGGATGACGGCGATCGCGTGTTCGCATCCGCCGCGCAGGGCATCGGCCTCGACCGGCTGCACGTGCGCCTGCGTGCGCTTGCCGGTGGACCGGCCAGCGATGGCGGCGACGGCGAATTCTCGGCGCGCGCGCGCCACGTGGAAGCATTGCACCGCGCGGCCGCTCACGCCGGATCTGCGTCCGACCAGCTTCAGCACGAGCAGCTGGAACTGGCTGCCGAGGAGCTGCGCCTCGCCCACGATGCGCTCGGCGACATCACCGGCCGCGTCAGCGCCGACGACATGCTGGGCCACATCTTTTCCACGTTCTGCATCGGCAAATGACGGCACCGGGCCGCAACCCGCCAAAAATGTGATGGGCGTCAAGTGTTGCTTCCGATGCGCCGACGTACTCTGGCGTCCGGGTAGGGGTACCCGGATGGCTTTGTGCCATTGCCGGCCCGTACGGGCCCGGTCGATGGCGGGCCCGCGCTGATTCGCGACCTCCGGTCCTGCGTTCCCTCGCGGGTCGCCGGCCGTGTCGACACCATTAGAAACGTACTTGGGGGAGTTGAAACGATGTCCTTGATCCAGACCACCGGGCGCCTGCGCTACGCCGCGCCGCTGCTGCTCATCGTCGCGCTGGCGGCGTGCTCCAAGCAGGACGAAGCTGCCCCACCGGCGGCGACACCGGCCGCCGCGCCCGCCGCACCGCCGCCGCCCGCCGTGTCCGCGCAGGTCCAGGCGATGGATGCCGACACGCTGCGCGAATCAGCCACCAAGGCGCTGCGCGAGAACCGCATCTATGCGCCCGGCGGCGACAACGCGATGGAGTACTACCTCGCCCTGCGCGACAAGCTGCCCAACGACCCGGGCGTGACCAGCGCGCTGACCGACCTGATGCCGTACACGCTGATCGCCGCCGAGCAGAGCATCGCGCGCGAGGAGTTCACCGAAGCGCAGCGCCTGTCGGCGATCATCGAGAAGGCCGATCCGAAGGCGCCCGCGCTGCCGCGTCTGCAGCAGAGCATCGCCGCGGCCCAGCAGGCGGTCGCCCAGCGTGCCGTCACCGATGAGGCCAGCAAGACCAAGGCCGAAGAAGACGCCCGCCTTCGGGAACAGCAGCGCCTGACCCAGCAGGCCGAGCAGCAGCGCGCCGCCGAGGCAGCCGCCGCCCAGCAGCTGGCCCAGCAGCAGGAAGCGGCGCGCGCCGAAGCGGCCCGCCAGGAAACCGAACGCCAGGCCGCCGCCCAGCGCGAAGCGGCCGAGCGCCAGTCGGCGGCGGCCCGCGCTGCGGTGCCTGCCGCCGCGCAGGCGCAATCGTTGCGCGCGGTCAGCACGCCGGCGCCGCGCTATCCGCCGGAAGCGCTGCGTTCGGGCACGAGCGGCGAAGTGCTGGTGGAGATCACCGTGGGCACCGACGGCTCGGTCACCAACGCCCGCGTGGTGCGCGCCACCCCGGCGCGCGTGTTCGATCGCGAAGCGCTCAACGCCGTGCGCCGCTGGCGCTTCGAGCCGGTCGATGCACCGGTCACCACGCGTCGCACGATCGGCTTCAGCCCGGGCTGATCGCCGCCACATCGGCACCCAGCGAAACGCCGGCCCCGCGCCGGCGTTTTCGTGTGCGTGCTCTTCTCGTCTAACAAAAGACGATCAGCACTGGACGGAAGCAGGGACGACGCTTACTGTGCCGCCGCCCGCATGACGGGCGAACATCACAACAACACGGAAGGATTCCATGAAGCGATTCACTGTTGCCGGCGCGGTTGCGCTGGCGTGCCTCACCCTCTCCTCCACCGCCGCCGCCACGCAGGCCGGCCAGTGGTACGGACGCCTCGAGATCGGACACAGCGAGCTGGAGCTTGAGGTCGACGACCTGAGCGCCGACGACACCGACACGGCCTACGGCCTGCGCATCGGCCACTACTTCACTCCGAACTTCGCCGTCGAAGGCTTCTATTCGATCCTCGGCGACCGCTCCATCGAGGGCGTGTCGTTCGACGTGGATGCGGTGGGTGCGGGCGTGGTGGGCAAGAAGGCGTTCGGCGCCGACAACACCGGCTTCTTCATCGCCGGACGCGCGGGCGTGCAGAGCGTCAACAGCAAGCTCTCGACCGAAGGTCTTTCGCTGCGCGAGCGTTCCACCAAGCCGTACGTGGGCGTGGGCGTGGGCTACGACTTCGACCACAACAACGGCCTCAGCCTGAACTACGACTACAACAAGGGCGACCTGTTCAACGCCGATGTCACCGCGCAGACGCTGACGCTGGGCTACGAATACCGCTTCTGAGTTCCCCAGAAAGAAAAACGGCCACCGCAAGGTGGCCGTTTCCGCTTCAATGCATCGCCTGCGTCATCCGGCGATGGCCAGCTTCTCCTGGTGGTAGCGGCGCACCGCCGCGAACCACAGCAGTGCCGCCACGCCGAACGCCGCGGCGATGTAGATGCCCCAGGTCTGCGGGCCGATGTACTCGTTGCGGATGACCTTCAGCAGCAGCTGGTTCTGTGCCAAAAACGGCACGGCGAACTGCCACGGCTGGCTCTTCAGCGGATTGGCCATCAGCGCGAACGTCGGGATCATCGGCAGCAGCATCAACCAGGTCATGTGGCTCTGCGCCTCCTTCATGCTCTTGGCCGAGGCCGCCAGGTACGTCAGCAGCGACGTGCCGATGAACAGCATCGGCAGCAGGATCAGCAGCATCTTGCCCATCGACAGGAACGACACGTTCAACTGCCGTCCCAGCGTGCCGGCGAATTGCGCACTGAACTTGAACGCCAGCAGCGTGAGCAGCAGCGTGGTCAGGCCGATCACGCAGGCGGCGGCGATCTTGCCGCTGACCACCGCGCTGCGTGGTGCTGGCGTGGCCAGCAGCGGTTCCAGCGATTGCCGCTCGCGTTCGCCGGCGGTGGCATCGAGGATCAGGTAGGCGCCACCGATGAACGAGGTGAGGATCAGCAGGTAGGGCAGCAGCACCGACAGCAGCATGCCCTGCTTGGCCTCGGGTGTAGCCAGGTCCTGCATGCCGACGTTCACCGGTCGCGCCACCGAGGCATCGACGCCGCGAGCGAGCAGCCGCAGGGCGCCGACCTGCTGGCTGTACGCGGAGAGCGCGGCATTGACGCGCTGGGTGGGGATATCCGCGTCGCGGCGCGTGCTGTCGCGGATGATCTCCACCAGTGCGGGACGACCGTTGCGCCAGTCCTCCGCGTAGTCGGGACTGATACGCAGGGCGACATCGATCTCCTGCGTGCGGATGGCGGTGTCGAGGTTGGCCGGCGCCTTGCCGGCGGTGATGCCGTTGGTGGCGAGGAACTTCACCAGGTTGGGCGCGTGTTCGGCGCCCACCATCGGAATCTCCAGCGTCTTGTCGACCTGGGTGCGGATGCGGTTCTCGGTCAGGTAGCCCATGCCCAGCATCAGCGCGGGATACAGCAGCGGGCCGAGGAACAGCGCCAGCGCCAGTGTGCGGCGGTCGCGCGAGAGGTCGCGCAGTTCCTTGCGCATCACCGTAAAGACAGTACGGAACATGTTCATGCCAGCAGGCCCTCCTCCGAACCGATCACTTTGACGAACGCATCCTCCAGGTTGTCCTCGCCGGCCTGCGCGCGCAGTTCGTCGGCGGTGCCGGCGGCGACCACGGTGCCCTTGGCGATGATGACGATGCGGTCGCAGAGCGCGGCGACCTCCTGCATGATGTGGCTGGAGAAGATCACGCAGCGGCCCTCGTCGCGCAGCTGGCGCAGGAAGCCGCGCATCGCGCGCGTGGTCATCACGTCCAGGCCGTTGGTGGGTTCGTCGAGGATGACGTTGCGCGGGTCGTGCACCAGCGCGCGGGCGATCGCGGTCTTGGTGCGCTGGCCCTGGCTGAAGCCCTCGGTCTGGCGGTCGAGGATGTCGCCCATGTCCAGCGCTTCGGACAGCGCCTTCGTGCGCTCGGCGATCTGCTTCGACGACAGTCCGTGCAGCTCGCCGAAGTAGGCGATGTTCTCGCGCGCGGTCAGCCGCTTGTACACGCCGCGGGCGTCGGGCAGCACGCCCAGTGCGCGGCGTACCGCGACGGGATCGCGCGCGGTGTCGATGCCGTCCACCTTCACTTCGCCGCGGTCGGGCGTCATCAGCGTGTACAGCATGCGCATGGTGGTGGTCTTGCCGGCGCCGTTGGGGCCGAGCAGGCCGGTGATCTGGCCGTCGTGGGCGGTGAAGCTGACGCCGTCCACGGCGGTGACCGTTCCGGTCTTGGTCTTGAAGGACTTGTGCAGGTCGTTGGCGATGATCATTCGGTCATGTCCATTGAAGAGGGCGGGCGCGCGGGGCGCGGCTCACGGCTCCCAGCCGTTGAAGCTGGTGAAGGGCGGCACATAGTCCAGGCTGTCCAGGCAGGTGGCGTCCAGGTCCTTGGCGTTTGCCGTTTCCAGGAAGCGGCCCAGCAGCTTGGGCATGCAGCCGACGGCGAACGTGCCGTGGCCCTGGCCCTTCAACGTCAGGTGGCGGCCGTTCGACAACGTGCGCAGCACCTGCTCGCCGTAGCGCGGCGGGGTGACCGGGTCCAGCTCCCCGGAGGTGATCAGCGTGGGAATGTCGGACGTCCACGCGGTGTGGAAGTCGGCCGGGCGCGTGCCCGTGGGCCATGCCGCACACTGCGTCTTCAGGGTGTCGCCCAGCAGGCTGCCCAGCACGGTGTCGGCGTCGGCCGGGTCGGCCTTCAGCAGGTCCGCATCCTCGGCGCAGATCACCGACAGCTGCATGCCGTGCATGAACTGGTCGCCGACCTGGCTTTCCAGCAGTTTCGACAGCGACATCAGCGAGCCGTAGCGGCCCTGCTGCGCCTCGTTCAACACCAGCGGCAGCAGGGCGGCGCCCTGCGGGTAGTACGAGTACATGCGGGTGATGCCGGCGACGGTGCCGGCGGTGACCTCGCCGGTGACCAGTTCGCCGGTCGACGGATCGCGGTACTCGGTGCTCACGGGCGTGGCGGCGAGCCGCGTCATCAACGTACGCAACTGGCCGCGCAGGTCGTCGCCGAAGCGGTCCTTGCAGGTCGGCGTGGCCTGGCAGCGCTGGAACTGCAGCGCCAGCGCCGCGTCCAGGTTGCGGGCGTGTTCGCTGCCCAGCACCAGTTCGTTCGGCACCACGCCGTCGATCACCACGCTGCGCGTGCTGTCGGGGTGGCGCATGGCGTACTGCTGCGCCACGCGTGTGCCGTAGGAGCCGCCGACCAGGTTGATCCTGGCCGCGCCCAGCGCCTTGCGCACGCTGTCCAGGTCGCGCACGGCGTCGGTGGTGGTGTAGAAGCGCGGATCGGCCTGCAGCGACGCCGCGCAGGCACGGGCGAAGGCGATGGCCGCCGCTTCGCTCAGGTCGTCCGGATCGGTGTAAGCGTTGCGGCCCTCGCCGTCCTTGCAGGCCAGCGGATTCGACTTGCCGGTGCCACGCTGGTCGACCAGCACGATGTGCCGCGACTTGCGCACGTCGCGGAAGGCGCCGTCGATGGCCGGCCACACCTGCACCGCCGACTGTCCGGGGCCGCCGGCGAGGAAGAACACCGGGTCGTCCGTCGCCGCGCCTTCGTTGGTCGCGGGCAGCCACGCGATGTTCAACGCCACCTTGCGGCCGTCCGGTTTCGCCGGATCTTCGGCCACCTCGTAGGTCGCGCACTGCGCTTCCACCGTGGTGGTCAGGTAGGGCGCGGTCAGGGTGCAGGGCTTGAAGGCGATGTCGCCGTAGTGGCGCACGGCCTGCTGGTCGGGGCCGGCAGCGCTGCCGCTGCAGCCGGCCAGCAGCGCGCCACCCAGGGCGAGTGCGAGTGATCGATGAAGAAGTGCCATGTATCAGTTCCGTTGGAGGCGGGTCCCAGCATGCCATGACGGTGCGGCGGGACGGATGTGACCGGCGATCTGCGCCACGCGCACGGAAACCCTGCCCGCCGCAGGCGGGTCGGGATTCATCAGGCTGCGGGCAGTCGGGCCCTACTTGCTGGAGACGTATTTCTCGCGGCGGATCTGCGGGACCGGCAGGCCGTGTCCCTTCAGCGCCTCGAAGCAGGCATCGACCATGTCCGGATTGCCGCACAGGTAGGCGATGTCGCGCGCGGCGTCGGGCGCGAACTCGGCCAGGTGCTGCTGCACGTAGCCCTGGCGCACGTCGGCATGCGGCTCGGGCGGCAGTTCGCGCGACAGGCAGGGCACGTAGCGGAAACCGGGGTGCGCGTCGGCGAAAGCGCGGAAGTCCTCGCCGTACAGCAGCTCGGCCGGCGTGCGCGCGCCCTGCAACAGCACGACCTCCACGCCGCGTTCGGCCATCAGCGCTTCCAACTGCGGCAGCATCGAGCGGTAGGGCGTCACGCCGGTACCGGTGGCGATCAGCAGGTAGCGTGCATTGCGGTCGCCGGGCATCAGGCAGAAGCGGCCGAACGGCCCGCTGGCCTCGACATGTCCGCCCTCCGGCAGGCCCTCGAACAGGGCGGTCGCCGCGCCACCGGGCACGTAGCTGACCGCGATCTCCACCGCTTCGCCCGGGCCGATCGCATGGTCGTGGATAGTGGCCAGCGAATAGCTGCGCTTGGCGGCCGTGCCGTCGGCGTAGCTGAAATGCACCTGGATGAACTGGCCGGGGATGAAATCCAGCGGCAGTCCGTCGTCGCGGACGAAGCTGTAGTGGCCCACGCTGGGCGCCAGCATGCGGCGTCCGACGAGCTTCAACGGGAAATGCGCGATCGCCAAGGCGGCTGGAACACTGTGTGGCCCGGGGCGGCCCCGGCGGGACGCCTATAATAAGCGCTCGCATCCCCCCAGGCGCCGTCGCGGCGCCACAAGGTATCCCATGGCCTCCACGACAACGGCTCCCGCGGCAGTTCCCGCGCTGGCCATCACCGACCTGCGCAAGGTCTACGACACCGGCGTGCAGGCCCTCAAGGGCGTGTCGCTGCAGGTCGAGCCCGGCGACTTCTTCGCCCTGCTCGGGCCCAATGGCGCCGGCAAGTCCACGCTGATCGGGGTGGTCAGTTCGCTGGTCAACAAGAGCAGCGGCCAGGTCGGCGTGTTCGGCGTGGACATCGACCGCGACCGCGACGGCGCCATGCGCCTGCTGGGCCTGGTGCCGCAGGAAATCAACTTCAACATGTTCGAGAAGCCGCTGGACATCTGCGTGAACTACGCCGGGTTCTACGGTATCCCGCGCGCCGAGGCGCTGGTGCGTGCCGAGGAAGAACTGAAGCGCGCGCAGCTGTGGGAGAAGGCCCACGTCATGAGCCGCACGCTGTCCGGCGGCATGAAGCGCCGGCTGATGATCGCCCGCGCCATGATGACCCGGCCCAGGCTGCTGATCCTCGACGAACCCACCGCCGGCGTCGACATCGAGATCCGCCGCGGCATGTGGAAGACGCTGAAGGACATCAACGAGGCCGGCACCACCATCATCCTGACCACGCATTACCTGGAGGAGGCCGAGAGCCTCTGCCGCAACTTGGCCATCATCGACCGCGGCGTGATTGTCGAGCAGGGCCCGATGCGTGCGCTGCTGGCCAAGCTGGACGTGGAGGGCTTCCTGTTCGACATCGACGGCGAACTGCCGGCGCAGCTGCCGGTGATCGAAGGCACCACATTGTTCGCCACCGACGGCCACACCCTGGACCTGGACATGCCGCGTGCGATGGACCTCAACCGTGTCTTCACCGCGCTGGGCGACGCCGGCATCCGCGTGCGCTCCATGCGCACCAAGAGCAACCGGCTGGAGGAGCTGTTCGTGCGCCTGACCGGCGACGAAGCCGCCGCCAAGCGGGAGCAGGCCGCATGAGCGCCATCGACATGCCGCCGGCCGCCGACAGCACGCCGTTCCGCAAGAACCTGGTGGCGCTGGGCACCATCGTCCGCCGCGAAGTGAACCGCATCCTGCGCATCTGGGGCCAGACCCTGGTGCCGCCGGCCATCACCATGACGCTGTACTTCCTGATCTTCGGCGGCCTGATCGGCAGCCGCATCGGCGACATGGGCGGCTACAGCTACATGGAGTTCATCGTGCCGGGCCTGGTGATGATGAGCATCATCCAGAACAGCTACGGCAACATCAGTTCCAGTTTCTTCGGCGCCAAGTTCGGCCGCCATGTCGAGGAACTGCTGGTCAGCCCGATGCCGAACTGGGTGATCCTGCTCGGCTACGTGGCCGGCGCCGTGCTGCGCGGCCTGATGGTGGGCGCCATCGTGCTGGTCATCGCCATGTTCTTCACCAAGGTGCGCGTGCCGCATCCGCTGGTGACGATCAGCACCGTGCTGCTGGGCGCGACGATCTTCTCGCTGGCCGGTTTCGTCAACGCGGCGTACGCCAAGAAGTTCGACGACATCGCCATCGTGCCGACCTTCATCCTCACCCCGCTGACCTACCTGGGCGGCGTGTTCTACTCGGTCAAGCTGCTGCCGCCCTGGGCCGAAGCGCTGACCCACGCCAACCCGATCTTCTACATGGTCAACGCCTTCCGCTACGGCCTGCTGGGCACCAGCGACGTGCCGCTGTGGATCGCCTACGCGTTGATGCTGGCGTTCGTGTTCGGCCTGGCGGCGCTGGGACTGTGGCTGCTGAAGCGCGGCGTGGGTTTGCGCAGCTGATGCGGCTGCTCGTGCTGGGCGCCGGCGGCACCGGCGGCTACTTCGGAGGCCGGCTCGCGCAGGCCGGCATCGACGTGAGTTTCCTGGTGCGTCCGGCACGTGCGGCGCTGTTGCGCGAACGTGGCCTGCGCCTCCGCAGCCCGCTCGGCGATGCCGACGTGCCCGTGCAGGTGCTGACGGCGGACGCATTGGCCGATGCCGCGCCGTTCGACCTGGTGCTGCTGAGCTGCAAGGCCTACGACCTGGACAGCGCGATGGACGCCATCGCGCCGGCGGTCGAGGCGGGCGCCCGCGTGCTGCCGCTGCTCAACGGCCTGCGGCATTACCAAGCACTGGATGCGCGTTTCGGCTTCGCGTCCGTCCTGGGCGGCCTGTGCTTCATCAGCGCCACCCTGGGCGACGACGGCGAGGTCCTGCATCTGGGCAAGCCGGCGTCGATGACGTTCGGCGAACGCGCAGGCCAGGCGCCGGACAGTCGGCTTCAGGCGCTCGCCGCCGCATGCGCGCAGGCCGGCATCGATCACGCGCACGCGCCCGACATCGCGCAGGCGCAGTGGGCGAAGTACAGCTTCCTCACCGCACTGGCCGCCGGCACCTGCCTGATGCGCGCTTCGATCGGCACGCTGGTGGCGGGCGAGGGCGGCGCGGCTTTCATGACCGCGCTGCACGACGAATGCCTCGCCGTCGCGGCGGCGGAAGGACAGCCCGTGCCCGCACCGGCGCAGGCTTCGGCACGCGAAACGCTGACCGCCGCCGGCTCGCCGATGAAGGCCTCGATGCTGCGCGATCTGCAAGCCGGGCAGCGGGTCGAAGCCGCGCATATCGTCGGCGACATGGTCCATCGCGCGGCCGCGCACGGAATCACCACGCCGCACCTGCAGGCGGCTTGGGTGCATCTGCAGGCGTACGAAGCGCAACGTTCCGCGTGATGCGCGCTTTCACGCGGCCCTGACGCGGGCTGCCTCCATCCTGCGCCACCTTTCCGGTGGCGCCGCCATGAAGCACCTGCACAAGATCTTCCTCGCCGGCCACCTGGCCATCATCGTCCTGTTCTTCTTCGCCGCTGCCGCGCTGATCGTGCTGGCCGCCAGCGAGTTGTGGCATGGCGTGGTCATGGCAAGTGCCGAGGCCGGCCTGCGCGGCCGTTTCGACAACATCCTCGAAAGCATCGGCATGCTGACCATCGGGCTGGTGGCGCTGGAACTGGCGCAGACGGTGTTCGAGGAAGAGGTACAGCGCGACGTCAAGGTCAGCGGCCCCACCCGCGTGCGCCGCTACCTGTCGCGCTTCCTCGTGGTCATCGTCATCGCCCTGTCGATCGAAACGCTGGTGGCCACGTTCGAGCTGATGCACGAAGATCCGCGCCAGCTGCCGTACGTCATCGCGATCGGCGGCTCGGCGGCGTTGCTGCTGGTGGCGTGGGGCGTGTTCGTGCGGCTCAACCGCAGTGCCGAAGAGCTCGAACCCGAGGCGATGCAGCAGGCCAAGTCCGAGGACCGCAAGGTCGAGTGACGCCGTTCGGGCTCAGCTGCCGGCGGGCAACCGGAAAAACGCACGCGCGGTCGCCGTCGTGGCGGCCGCGGTGACGTCGATGTCCTCGCCGCGGTCGCGCGCCAGCTCGGCCACGATGTGGGCGAGATACATCGGTTCGTTGCGGCGGTGCGAGGGCTGCGGCTTCACCGTGCGTGGCAGCAGGTAGGGCGCATCGGTCTCGATCATCAGCCGGTCGGCCGGGATGTTCTTCACCAGCTCGCGCAGGTGCAGGCCGCGGCGCTCGTCGCACAGCCAGCCGGTGATGCCGATATGCCAGTCCTGGTCCAGGCAGTCGAACAGCTCCGTCCGGGTGCCGGTGAAGCAGTGCACCACCGCCGGGCCGAGCTTGCCGTCGAAGTTCTTCATCATCGCGACGAAGTCGTCGTGCGCGTCGCGCTGGTGCAGGAACAGGGGCTTGCCGGTGTCGACGGCGATCTGCAGCTGGCGCTCGAAGGCCTTGCGCTGGGCCGGGCGCGGCGAGAAATCGCGAAAGTAATCCAGCCCGCATTCGCCTACCGCCACCACCTCAGGGTGCGCGTGCAGCGCGCGCATCTCCGCATCGCACTCGTCGGTGTACTCGCTGGCGTGGTGCGGATGCACGCCGGCGGTGGCGAACAGCTCGCCCGGATGCGCCTGCGCCAGGCGCAGCGCGGTCGGCGAATGCTCGCGGCTGGCGCCGGTGACCACCTGCTGCACCACGCCGGCCTGGCGCGCGCGCTGCAGCACCGCGTTGCGGTCGTGGTCGAAGCTCTCGTGGGTAAGGTTGGCGCCGATGTCGATGAGGTCCATGGCGGCCATTTTAGCCGGTGCAGGCGCCGGGTTCCGGAATCCGTGATGCGTGATGTGGGATGTGGGAGCGACGTCAGTCGCGATGAACCACTGCGGAGGCCACATCGCGACTGACGTCGCTCCCACAACCAAGTGCATGAGTTCAACCGGGAAAGCCTTATCCTTCGCACCGCATGCCGTCGCCCACCTTCCCCATCACGCCGCTGCTGCCGGACATCGTCCGCAGCCTGTCCGAGCACCCGCGCCTGGTGCTGGAGGCGCCGCCGGGCGCCGGCAAGACCACGCAGGTGCCGCTGGCGCTGCTGGATGAGCCGTGGCTGCAGGGCCGCAAGATCGTGATGCTGGAGCCGCGCCGGGTGGCCGCGCGCGCGGCCGCTGGTTTCATGGCGAAGCAGCGTGGCGAATCGGTCGGCGGCACGGTCGGTTACCGCATCCGCTTCGAGAACAAGGTCGGTCCCGGGACGCGGATCGAGGTGGTTACCGAAGGCATCCTGACGCGGATGATCCAGGACGACCCGATGCTGGAAGAGGTCGGCGCCATCCTGTTCGACGAATTCCACGAGCGCCACCTCGCCGGTGACCTTGGCCTCGCGCTGGCGCTCGACGTACAGGCGCAGCTGCGCGACGACCTGCGCCTGGTGGTGATGTCGGCCACGCTCGATGGCGAGAAGCTGGCGCGCTTCCTGGATGCACCGCGGTTGAGCAGCGAAGGCCGTGGCTTTCCGGTGCAGGTCGCGCATTTTCCTGCCCGCCGTGCCCTTCGGCAGGCTCAGGGCGATCGGGATGAGCCGCTGGAGTTGCACGCCAAGCGTGCGATCGAGCACGCGCTCGCCCAGCATCCCGGCGACGTACTGGTGTTCCTCCCTGGCCAGCGCGAGATCGCGCGGTTGCAGACGATGCTGAGCCACTCTCCCACAGGGAGAGGGGTTGGGGAAAGGGCCAACGAAGGCAATGAGGTTTCCGGCAACGCGGCTGCGCGCTCGCCACACCCTGGGCCTGTCGAAGGGCACACCGGGCACCTTCTCCCGAGGGAAGAAAGGAAAGAAGACATTGTGGTGCTGGCGCTGCACGGTGAACTGCCGGTCGAGAAGCAGTCCGAAGCGCTGCAGCCCGATCCGCAAGGTCGGCGTCGCGTGGTGCTGGCGACCAACGTGGCCGAGTCGTCGGTGACCTTGCCCGGTGTACGCGTGGTGATCGACAGCGGTTTGGCGCGCGAGCCGTCCTACGATCCGAACAGCGGCTTCTCGCGGCTGGAGGTCACCACCATCTCGCAGGCCTCCGCCGACCAGCGCGCGGGCCGTGCCGGCCGCGTCGCCGAGGGATGGGCGTACCGCTTGTGGCCGCAATCGCAGCGGCTGGATCCGCAGCGACGCCCGGAGATCGCCCTGGTCGAACTGGGCGCGCTGGCGCTGGAACTGGCGGCGTGGGGCAGCGACGCGCTGCGCTTCGTCGATGCGCCGCCGTCCGGGGCGATGAACGCTGCGCGCGCCCTGCTGCTCCGGCTGGGCGCATTGACGTCGACGAACGCCATCACGCCGCTGGGCAAGCGCATGCTGGCGTTGGGCACGCATCCGCGGCTGGCCGCGATGCTGCTGTCGGCGGACGAGGGCGAAGACCGCGCGCTGGCCGGCGATCTTGCCGCGCTGGTCGAAGCGCGTGATCCGCTGCGCATGGGCGGCGATGCGCTGGCCGCGCGCTGGCGCGCACTGGCCGCGTTCCGAACGGGCCGCGCGCCGGGCGACGCCAACCGCTCCGGCCTGGCGGCGATCGACGCCGCGGCGAAACAGTGGCGTCGCCGCATGCGCGAGAACGCGAGGCCGCCGTCGTCGGTCGAAGCGCACCGCCTGGGCGATGTGCTGATGCATGCCTTCCCCGACCGGATCGGCTTCCGGCATCCGCAGGACGCGCGGCGCTACCTGCTGGCGAACGGGCGCAGTGCGCGGCTGTTCGATGACAGCGCGCTGGTCGGCGAGCCCTGGATCGTGGTCAGCGAGTTGCGACATGAGAACCGCGATGCCCTGGTGCAACGTGGCGCGCCGGTGGACGAGCAGCGCCTGCGTCGCGATTTCGCCGACCGCTTCGTCACCGAAGACACGGTGCGCTGGGATGCCGCGCGTCGCGCGCTGGTGGCACAGCGCGAATCGCGCTTCGACCAGATCGTGTTCGATGCCCGTCCTGCCGGCCGCGTCGACCCCGCGCTCGCCGCCGCCGCGTTGACCGACGCGGTGCGCGATCTCGGCCTGGACGCGCTGTCGTGGCCGGAGTCACTGCAGCAGTGGCGCGAACGCGTGCGCTGCCTGCGCGACTGGATGCCCGATCTCGGCCTGCCCGACCTGTCGGACGACGCGCTGATGGCCACGCTCGATGACTGGCTGACGCCTGCGTTCGCCGGCAAGACGCGGCTCGACGCGCTGGGCGAGGACGAGCTGGCGCATGCGCTGAAGTCCGGCATGGACTGGTCGCTGCGGCAGCGCATCGACCAGCTGGCGCCGGTGCGCATCACCGTGCCGTCCGGGATGGAGCGCCGCATCGAATACACGCACGGCCAGCCACCGGTGCTGGCGGTGAAGCTGCAGGAACTTTTCGGCTTGGCCGACACCCCGCGCGTGGCCGACGGCCGCGTGCCGCTGCTGCTGCATCTGCTGTCGCCCGGCGGCAAACCGCTGCAGGTCACCGCCGACCTGCGCAACTTCTGGAACGCCACCTATGCCGAGGTGAAGAAGGAGATGAAGGGGCGTTATCCCAAACATCCGTGGCCGGACGACCCGTGGAGCGCCCAGGCAACCCATCGGGCGAAGCCGCGCGGCACGTAGCGCGTCGTTATCGCCTGCCGCGGCGGCGGCGCACCCATTGCGTTGGCGGCGGGTTCCCCTCGGCGCGGCCCGACGACCCGTGGAGCGCCCAGGCGACCCATCGGGCGAAGCCGCGCGGTACGTAGCGTGCGCTGCGCGCACGACCGCGCGATGTAGGTCCGGGCGACCCTGCCCGTGGGCGCGCGGGAGGGCGTCATGCGGGCGTGCGCGTGGCGCACGCGACGGTTCGGGTGACGGTCACCGAACGTCGACGTCGGTTGCCCTCAGGCGTGACCGTCACGCGCTGGAGAGATCAGCGACTGAAACGCTTAGACTCTGGCGCTTCCGTCTTTGCGTATTGCCATGACCGCTCCCGTCCCGATGCTGCACGACGCTGCCTTCATGCCGTTCCGGCTGGACGCTGTCGGCAGGCGCATGCTGTTCGTGCGGCTCGACCGCGCGCAGCGTGCGCGGGCCGCCTTCCTGGATGAGCGGGTGTTGTCCGAAAAACCGGACGGTGCCTGGGTGCCGCTGGATGCGCTGCCGCCGCTCACCGGCGCGCCGCCCGAGTGCCATTTCCTGTTCCACATCGGCCATTGCGGCTCCACCCTGCTCAGTCGGCTGCTGGCCGAGCACCCGCAGACGCAGGTGTTGCGGGAACCGCTGACGTTGCGGGTACTGGCGGAGCAACAACGCGATGCCGGCCTGCCGGAAGGCCGCTTTTCCCGCGAGGCATGGCAGGCGTTGCTGCACGACACCGTGGGCCGGCTGGCGCGGCCGCTCGCACCGGACCAGCGTTGCATCATCAAGGCGACCAGCAGCTGCAACGGGCTGGTGTCGCCGTTGCTGGCGACGTTTCCCGGCGCCCGTGCGATCTTCATGGACATGCCGCTGCGGCCCTATCTGGCCACGCTGCTGAAATCGCCTGACTCCGTGCGCGATGCGATCACCACCGCACCCGCGCGCCTGGCGTGGCTGCGCGAGCGCGTCGGGGAGGATGCGACGTTGCATCTCCACCGCCTGACACTGCCGCAGCAGTGCGCCATGGTGTGGTTGGCCGAGCATGCGCGTCGCAAGGCCTTGCAGGCGGGTCCGGAGGGCGATCGCCTGCTCCACGTGGATTTCGAGCGCCTGCTGGAAACCCCCGAGCCCACGCTGCAGGCCATTGCCGGACATCTTGGCTGGGGCGCGGCCTGGGTCAGTGCGGCGAAGACGTCATCCGCCTGGGCACGCTATTCCAAGGCCCCGCAGCACGGCTACAGCGTGGACGACCGGCGCCACGACCTGGAGCGCTCGTTTGGCCTGCACCAGGAGGCCATCGTCGACGCGGAAGCCTTCGTCACTACGCTGCAGCAACGGTATCCGTCACTGGCCTGACACGTCTCGCGCGCGTCAGGTATCGGCCCACATGCGGAACAGATTGGTCCGCAGCGATTCCAGCAACACCCGTTGGCGTGCGTTGGCGGGATCGGCCAGCGAACGCGCTTCCTCGATCTGCGCCAGCAGCTCGCGTCGCGACACATCCGCCACCCAACTCTGCAGCCACGTGATCGCCGCGATGCGGATGCCCTGCGTCACCGGGGCCACCTGGTGCACCGTCGTCGACGGATACAGCAGCGCGTCGCCGGCCTGCAGCTTGTAGCTCAGTTCCTGCGAACCGAGCTGGATGGTCAGCTCGCCGCCCTGGTACTCGGTCGGGGAATTCAGGAAGACCGTGCACGACAGGTCGCTGCGCATCGGCGGCGTGGACGGGAACAGTGCCTCGTCCACATGCCAGCCATAGGTCATGCCCGGCTCGTAACGGACCACGGTCGTGCGCGCCATCTGTCGTGGCTGCCCGAACAGGCGCACATCGGCATGGCGCATCAAGGCGTTGCGGGCGATCTCGGCGATGCGGGCGTTCGCGGGATCCTCGAGGGGAGCCTGCAGGTTGCGCTTCACCGTGGAGGCCTGGTTGGTGATGCGGCCATCGGCGAACCGCACCTGCGGGATCAGCTCCCGCACCATGGCCAGCTCGCCCGCGTTGAGGATGTTCGGCAGCACATGGATCATGCGCCATGATCGCCGTTCAGCATTCGGTGGGCAACCGGTGCGCGGAATGACGCCATGTAAACACCGCGACGGGGACACTGTCCCGGTCAACAGACCCTAGGGGCAAACAACATGAGCAAGCTGACCACCATCACCGACCGCGCCCTCGAGCTGGCCAGCCAGGCGGGCACCAGCCTCAAGCATGCCGTGCCGAGCGCGGACAAGTTGCTGCAGACGGGCGCGGCACTGGGCGTCGCCAAGACGGGCGGCAGGCTGGCGGTGAGCTTCGTGCGCCGCAATCCGGCGGTCGCGGTGGCCACGGGCATCGGTGTGGGCCTGCTGGCGCTGGTGGCCTACCGCAAGCGCAAGCAGGACCAGGCCACGGGTGCGATCGAGGGCAAGTCGCGTCGTGTCGAAGCGCGCAAGGTCAACGGTTCGGCCAAGACCTCGACCGCACGCAAGACCGGTGCGCCGCGCAAGCCGCGCAGCACCACGCGCTCCACCGAGGGCTGATTTCCCGGTTCCCGCGTCGCCTAGAGCGCCCGCCATGTGCCGGGCGCCAGATCGCCCAGCGATGTGTCGCCCATGGCGGCACGCACCAGCCGCAGGGTCGGCAGTCCGACGGCGGCGGTCATGCGCCGGACCTGGCGGTTGCGGCCTTCGGTGATCGTCACCGACAGCCAGGAGTCGGGCACCGTCTTGCGGAAGCGCACCGGCGGATCGCGCGGCCAGAGCGTCGGCGCCGGATCGAGCCTTTCGACCCGCGCCGGCCGCGTGGGTCCGTCGTTCAACACCACGCCGCGCCGCAGCGCCTCCAGCTGCTCTTCCGCCGGCGTGCCTTCCACCTGCACCCAGTAGGTCTTCGGCTGCTTGTGGCGCGGATCGGTCAGCCGGTTCGCCAGCGCGCCGTCATCCGTCAGCAGCAGCAGCCCCTCGCTGTCGTAGTCCAACCGGCCCGCCGCGTACACGGCGGGCGGCAGGCCGAATTCCGCCAGCGTCCGCCGTGGCGGATCGCTGCGGTCGGTGAACTGGCAGAGCACGTTGAAGGGCTTGTTGAACGCGATCAGCACAGGGAACGTCCGCAAGGTCGGCAAGACCCATTGCAACCGCATCGGCGTGCCGCGTCCAGCGCATGTTTCCCGTCAGGATTCCGGTGGCGTGCCGGGATCCGGCGCGGCCGTCGTCGTCGTGCCGGACCGTCCTCGCGCCATCGCCTCGAACACGCCATCGCGGCGCACCCAGGCATGATGCAGCGCGGCCGCCGCGTGCAGCAGGATCAGCGCGAACAGCGCATAGCCCACCCACCCGTGCGCCAGCCGCAACAGGCTGTACAGCGCCGGATCCTGCGGCAGGAGCGGCGGCAGCGAGAACGTCGAGGTCATGCGCACCGGATAACCGCCCGCCGACAGCATCGCCCAGCCGAGCAGCGGCATCGCCAGCATGGCGGCGTACAGCGCCACGTGCGACGCCTTGGCTGCGAACGCCTGCGCACGCGGCAGCGACGCGGGCAGCGGCGGAGGCGGGCTACGCCAGCGGTGCAGCAGGCGGATCAGCGCCAGCGCCAGCAGCGCCATGCCGAGCGGGCGGTGCAGGTCGATCAGCACCGGGCGCAGCGACAGCGACGCCACCATGCCCACGCCGACGAACAGCATCGCCAGGATCAGGATCGCCATGCTCCAGTGCAGTGCGCGGGCGAACGCGTCGAAATGGCCGTGCCGGTTCATCGTTTCGCCTCCTGTCCCGACGGCGTGGCGGGTGACGCGATGTCGCCGCTCGCGGTCTCGCGTTCGCGCCGGTTGAACGAGACGCTGTAGGCCGCCGCACGCGCCGCGAGGATGGGATCGTTGGACAGCGCGACGCCGTCCGGCACCACCGTGGGATCGTAGTTCACGTCCCGGCAGGCGCCGGTGGCCTGCGCTTCGCTGCGCTCGATCACCAGCGTGCCGACGACATGCTGCGGGCGTTCCGCCGGCCACGGCTGCGACGGATCATCGACCGGATCGCCCTCCGCCGCTTCGTTGACCACCAGGTCCCAGCGCAGCGGGCCCTGCGCCAGCCGCTCCCGCACGTCCTGTTGCAGATAGTCCGCCTCGGCCTGCTGGCGCGTAGCGTCCGGCAGCGGCTGGAACGGCGCCTGCGGCCGCATCGACCAGCGCACGAACCGCGACCGGCCCTGCGCATCGATGAAGCGGAACGTGTTCACGCCGTTGTACTCGGTATTGGCCCAACTGCTCGACCACGGCGCGGATTTCGCCCAGGCCTGGAAGCGGGCCGCTTCCGGATACTGCGCCAGGAACGCCGCCATCTTCGCCGGGTCGGGCTTGCCGGTGGCCGGGTCCGGGCGCGAGGCCAGCATCTGCGCGTGGAAACCCGCCGTCGTGGCCACGGCGAAGAACGGGAAGCTGTTCATCGCCATCCGCCACTCCTGCCCGTCGTCGGTGCGCAGCAACAGCGCCAGGCTGCGCACGCGCGCCTGCGCCTCGGCACCGAACGGGTCGGCGCCGCCGATCGACAACCGTCCCAGCACCGGCGTGCTGGCCTGCCGGAACACCCGTGCACGCGACAGCGCCGCGCCCTGCGCGGTCGGCTCGAAACGGCCGGCGACGCAGATGCCCTTGCTGTGCGCACGGCGGAAACCCGGATAGGGCTTGCCGTTCTCGATGTCATCCACCAGCCGCGGTGCGGTGAGTCGCCCCGCCGGACCGAGCCATCCCGCCGTCCAGGCGAAGGCCAGGCCCGCAGCCAACACCAGGCAGGCGATGGCGACCAAGGGGCGCCAGGGGCGGGGCGCGGGCGGCGACGGATCGTCGGGGAGGGTCGGCATGGCGGGTTCCTGCGTCGTGGGATGCCGGTGGGACGCCCGGGCGCCGGATTTATTCCCCGCGTTGTGGGGATCCGTCCCGCGGGGGCCACGACGGGGAATAATCCTCGCGTTCGCGCGTCACACCCT
>NZ_JAKZBW010000038.1:0-31764 GCF_022539275.1 Pseudoxanthomonas sp. LH2527
GGATGGGGCGGTAAGCCTTTGGGAAGCCGGGGGACTCCGGAAGCTTCTTTCAGCTGCCCTGAGACCTGGTGCTCCCCTCATATCGCTGCATTGTCGCCCGCAGTACAGACTCGATGTACCGAGCACGTGTAGTTCCGTCTTGAATGCTACGGTCCAACAGCACTCTCGCCTCGTCCACACACTCACCGCCCCCCGAGCTAACAAATATAAACATCGCCGGATCCAATTCGGTTGGATTAGCTCTCAAGAGCCTTCGGCATTCGTCCAACTCTAGGCTATCTCCTAGATCTGCCCAGGCGATGTACTTACTCCAGAAAACGAAGCCGGAATCGAGCTTGTACCTTGCGCTCCCGGACAGCAGAGATCTCAGCCGCCTACCTGCGTGGGTGACGAACTCTGGAGAAAGACGATTCTTCGATAAGAAGCCGAAATCCGTAACCTGCCAGTACAGTACAAGCAAATTCAACAGAGCAGTACGCGCATTTTCCTCTTGGACAATGATTGCTTCATAAGCCTGAGATGCCTCAACAAGTTTCCCATCCCTATCCAGATCCACAGCAACTTCTAAGTTCATCGCGCCGCCCCCG
Source organism: Pseudoxanthomonas sp. LH2527 (assembly GCF_022539275.1). NCBI lineage: Bacteria > Pseudomonadati > Pseudomonadota > Gammaproteobacteria > Lysobacterales > Lysobacteraceae > Pseudoxanthomonas > Pseudoxanthomonas sp. LH2527. Next base: position 588 of record NZ_JAKZBW010000038.1, read on the forward strand.
CTGCATTCACCCCTGCATTCATGATTTCACCATTTCTGACGGTCACCCAAACTTGTCTGAATCGCTCCGGGTTCAGTAGACATCTCCAAGTCGCACATTAAGACAATAACGCTGGCGGATATGTGCGGGAGGCAGGCGTAAGCGCTTCATCCCCACCTCACCGAGCCCCCGTCGTCACCGCACGCGCGGGCCAGACGCTGGATGCCACCTCGGCGAACGATCTCCGGAACCCTGCATGTCATCCATCGTGGGCCACGCAGCGGCCGGCATTACCGTTTTCCTTTGCTGCGCCCGATGGCGTGATCCCCGCAGCCGGTGGGTACTCGTGCCCTGCATGATCCTCGCCATCTGCGCCGACTTCGATTATTTCGCCGTCTGGGCCTTCGGCTACGCCGCGGATCCCCGCTTCACACACAGCGTGGTGTTCGCGCTGGCCGTCTCCGTTGTCGCCCGTGTGGCGATGCGCGGAGCCATCGCAGCGCGGATATCGATAACGGGTTTGCTGACCGCCAGCCTGTCGCACCCCGTGCTCGACCTGCTGGTGGGCGCGCATGCGGTGCCGCTGCTCTGGCCACTCGGCGCCGAAACCTCGATCTCCATCGGCGTACTGCCCAGTGCAGGCACGCTCGATCCCGCCAACTACTATCTCTGGAGGAATCTGCTGATCGAGTTGGGCGTCCTGCTGCCCGTCTTCGCCTTGTTGATCGCGCTGGCGCGACGCGCGACGGGACGCGGCACAGCGATGCGCGCGATCCTGATCGCGCCGCTCTGGCTGGCCTTCGTCGCGTGGTCGATCAGCCTGCCAAGGTGACGCCCTCCGTCACTGACCATCCAGGTCGCCGCGTCAGCCCGGCATCACAGCCGTGACGCATTCACGCACAGCGGCTGACAGCGCGGATCGCGAAGGTCTCGACGCGCCGCACACCGGGAGGGCGACATCTCTCCGCGCACGCCGCCCACGCCCGGATGTCCCACCCGTGCTTGTCTGCCTATCGATCCACCACATGATGGCGGCCGCAGGCGACGCAGGTTCGACACCTGCCGAAGCGTCCGTCGCGCTCGCCGCCCAGCAGTCCGCCGCAGGCGCAGATCAAGGCATCGCCCGCCTCCCAGCGGCGCAACCGCAGGCTGGCCGCGGCCCCCAGCACGAGCGCGACGCCGGTCAGCGCATGCGGCAACCATCGCAGTGCATTGAAGAGCTCGCCGCCTTGGGGGACCGGCGTGGCACCGGACAACACCCAGGTGGACGCGAACGCCAGCAACAGGCAGGCCAGCGTGGGCAAGTAGATACGCAACGCAATCCGGTGCATGCGGGTCATCGGCCATCCCCCCTCGATTCGATGGCGGACACGATGGCAGGCGGTGGTCGCACGACGTGATACTGCATGACATGCGCGGCATGTCGAAGGCGCCCGGTCACTCCGGCGTGGCGAGGTTCCAGGTACGCGGCTGCCCGCCCATCTCGGCATTGCCGGTGAACGCCAGGGAGACGCGGCCGTCCTGAAGTGCCAGCTTCGTCAGCTGGTTGCCGTTCTCGTTGACGGGCGCATTGATGTTGTCGGTGTAGTTGGGCTCGTGGATGGCGAAAGCCATCAGGTAGAACGTGCGCACCGACGAGAGCGCCAGTTCGCCTTCGTAGTTGAACGTGGCGACGACGAACGGGTAGCGGCCCTGGTACTCCGGCAGGGACTTCTGCATCAACGACATGCCCGGCCACTCCGGCTGCGCCAGCACGGCGGCGCGCTCCTCCTCCGTCAGCACGGTGGGCGTGAGCAGGATTTTCAGGCGGCCGTCGGCATTGGACACCACCAATGCATCCTTCAACGTCACCACCGTATCGCCCCCCGCATACGTCCCCAGCAACGAGGCCGCGGCAGCTGCAGGAGCCGATGGCGCGACGGCGGCGGCAACGGCTTCAGCCTCCACACTGTCGGCAGGCGCCGCAGCGGGCTGGCAAGCCATCAATAACGCCGCCGACGCGAACGGCAGGATCGCAACACGGAGCAGGTTCAAACGCGGCATCGACAGGGCCATCCGGCAGCAGTGAGGTGGCGAGACTACGATCCGCCGCGCGCTTGCCGCAATCCATCCAATGCCATACCACCATCGGGCCGGGTCCATGGGCCCGTCTGCAACTCAGCTGACCAGTTGCAACCGCAGTTCTTTCGGCAGGGCGAACACCATGTTCTCCGGTTCGCCGTCGAGTTCGCTGACACCGGCCGCGCCGAGGTCGCGCAGGCGCTGGATGACGCCGTCGATCAGCACGTCGGGGGCGGAGGCGCCGGCGGTCACGCCCACGCGCTGCTTGCCTTCGATCCAGCGCGGGTCGATCTCGTGCGCGCCGTCGATCAGGTACGACTCCACGCCGTCGCGCTCGGCCAGCTCGCGCAGGCGGTTGGAGTTGGAGCTGTTGGGCGAGCCGACCACCAGCACCAGGTCGCACTGCTTGGCCAGGTCGCGCACGGCGTCCTGGCGGTTCTGGGTGGCGTAGCAGATGTCGTCGTTCTTCGGCCCGTGGATGGCCGGGAAGCGCTGCTGCAGCGCCTGGATGATGCCCACCGTGTCGTCGACCGACAGCGTGGTCTGGGTGGTGTAGAACAGGTTGTCGGGCTGGCTGACGTCCAGCGTGGCGACGCCGTCGATGTCTTCCACCAGGTAGATGTTGCCCACCCCGCCCTCGCGGCTCCACTGACCCATCGTGCCTTCCACCTCGGGGTGGCCGGCGTGGCCGATCAGCACCACGTCGCGGCCGGCGCGGCAGTGGCGCGCCACTTCGAAGTGCACCTTGGTGACCAGCGGGCAGGTGGCGTCGAACACCTTCAGGCCGCGGCGCTCGGCTTCGTGGCGCACCGCCTTGGACACGCCGTGCGCGCTGAAGATGACGGTGGCGTCATCGGGCACTTCGTCCAGCTCTTCCACGAACACCGCGCCGCGCTGCTTCAGGTCGTCGACCACGAAGCGGTTGTGCACCACCTCGTGGCGCACGTAGATCGGCGCGCCCAGCGTCTCGATGGCGCGCTTGACGATCTCGATGGCGCGGTCGACGCCGGCACAGAAACCACGGGGATTGGCGAGCAGGACGTCCATAAGACCGATAGTACCGAAGGCAGGGAAACGAAAAGGTAAATCTGTTGCCGGCGCCGATCCCGCCTGGCACCAACGCCCCTCGCCCGCCTGAGGGAGAGGGGAACGGGGTGAGGGCGAACCACCGCGATGCCGCTTCGTAGGGTGGGCCTTGGCCCACCTCTCCATCACGCACCCAAACGGCGGGCCAAGGCCCGCCCTACGCGGCCTTCTTCTTGCCCTCGAACAGGCCGAACAACGCAATGCCGATGGCGCCGCCCACCACCGCGCAGTCGGCGATGTTGAACGCTGGCCAGTAATGGTCGCGCCAGTGCCACTGGATGAAGTCGATCACGTGGCCGTGGATCTGCCGGTCGATGACGTTGCCCAGCGCGCCGCCGATCACCAGCGCGTACGGCAGCGCCTGGCGCCAGTCGCCGCGCGCGGTGCGCGACAGCCAGAAGCCGAGCAGGCCGCTGATGCCCACTGCCAGCACGGTGAAGAACCACAACTGCCAGCCACCGGCATCGGCCAGGAAGCTGAAGGCCGCGCCGGTGTTGTAGGTGCGGTACCAGTTCCAGAAGCCCTCGATCACCGGGATGGCGGTGTATTCCGGCAGCGAGGCCAGCACCCACGCCTTGGACCACTGGTCCAGCACGATGACGACGACCGACAGCAGCAGCCAGACCAGTGCGTTGGGTTTCGGCTTGACGGCCATCAGAACCACACCCTGTTCTCGCCGGCACCGTCGATGTTGTCGACGCAGCGGCCGCACAGCTCCGGATGCGCGGCATGCGTGCCGACGTCGGCGCGGTAATGCCAGCAGCGCACGCACTTGGCCTTGGTGGTCGGCGTGGCCAGCACGAACACTTCGTCGGCGCTGACTTCGGACACGGTGACGTCGCCACTGATGAACAGGAAGCGCAGCTCCTCCGCGAGCGGTTGCCACTTCGCGGCCGTGATGGCATTCACCGACACCGCGATCTCCGCTTCCAGCGCGGCACCGATCAGGCCGTTGGCGCGCATCGGCTCCAGCACCTTGGCGACCTGCTCGCGCAGGGCCAGCAACTGGTCGAAGTCGGCGGCGTTCAGTGCGGCGCCTACCGGCAGCGGCACCAGGCCGTCGTACCAGGTGGCGAACAGCACGTTGCCGGTGCGCTCGCCGGGCAGATAGCCCCACATTTCATCCGCGGTGAAGCTGAGCACCGGCGCGATCCAGCGCACGAAGGCTTCGGCGATATGGAACATCGCGCTCTGTGCGCTGCGGCGACCGCGCGAATCCTCGCGCATGGTGTACAGGCGGTCCTTGGTGACGTCCAGGTACAGCGAGCCGAGGTCGACGCTGCAGAAGTTCAGCAACGCCTGCACGATCTCGGCGAAGTCGTAGCGGTCGTAGGCCGCCTTGATCTTCTGCTGCACCTCGTAGGCGCGGTGCACGATCCAGCGGTCCAGCGCCACCATGTCGGACGGCGCCAGCAGGTCGTGCGCGGGATCGAAGCCGTTGAGGTTGCTGAGCAGGAAGCGCGCGGTGTTGCGCAGGCGACGGTAGGCGTCGGCGTTGCGCTTGAGGATTTCCTGCGACAGCGACATCTCGTTGCTGTAGTCGGCGCTGGCGATCCACAGGCGCAGGATGTCCGCGCCCAGGGTCTTCATGATGTCCTGCGGCTCGATGCCGTTGCCCAGCGACTTGGACATCTTGCGGCCGTGCTCGTCCACGGTGAAGCCGTGGGTGAGGCACTGCTTGTACGGCGCGGCCTTGTCGATCGCCACGCCGGTCAGCAGCGAGGACTGGAACCAGCCGCGGTGCTGGTCGGAGCCTTCCAGGTAGAGGTCGGCCGGCTTGCCGAGACCACGCTCCAGCAGCACGCCTTCGTGGGTCACGCCGGAGTCGAACCAGACATCGAGGATGTCGGTGATCTTGTCGTAATCCTTCGCCTCGTCGCCCAGCAGCTCAGCCGCGTCCAGCGTGTACCAGACATCGACGCCGCCCTGCTCCACCTTGTCGGCGACCGCGCGCATCAGTTCGACGCTGCGCGGGTGCGGCTCGCCGGTTTCGCGGTGCACGAACAGCGCGATCGGCACGCCCCAGGTGCGCTGGCGCGAGATGGTCCAGTCGGGACGACCGTCGACCATGCCGGCGATGCGGGCTTCGCCCCACTGCGGGAACCAGCCGACGTGCTTGATCGCTTCCAGCGCATCGGCGCGCAGGTGGGCCTGCTCCATCGAGATGAACCACTGCGGCGTGGCGCGGAACGCGATGGGCGTCTTGTGGCGCCAGCAGTGCGGGTAGCTGTGCTCCAGCTTGCTGAAGGCGAGCAGTGCGCCGCTCTGCTTCAACACCTCGATGAGGGTGTCGTTGGCCTTCCAGATGTGCAGGCCGGCCAGTTCCACGCCATGCGCGGCCGGCGTGGACGGCAGGTAGACGCCGCGACCATCGACCGGGTTGAGCTGCGCGGCGGTGTATGTGTCCAGCAGGCCGTACTGCTTGCTGACGACATAGTCCTCCTGGCCATGGCCGGGCGCGGTGTGCACCGCGCCGGTACCGTCCTCGGCCGACACGTGGTCGCCCAGCAGCACGGGGATGTCGCGCTCGTCGTAGAACGGATGCGCGAACCGCAGGCCTTCCAGCGCCGCACCCTGCACGCGTGCGTGCACGACAAGATCGGTGACGCCATAGCGCTGCAGCGCGCGCGCCGCCAGTGCATCGGCCAGCACCAGCCAGCGACGCTTGCCGTCATGCGCGGGGCCTTCGACCAACGCGTATTCCAGACCGCCGCCCAGCGAAATGGCCAGCGAGGCCGGCAGCGTCCACGGCGTGGTGGTCCAGATCGGCACGGCGATCTCGACGCCGGCCGGCACCTCGACGCCGAACGCCTTCGCCACCGCCTGCGTGTCGCGCGCGGCATAGGCCACATCCACCGCGGGCGACACCTTGTCGGCGTATTCGATCTCCGCCTCGGCCAGCGCCGAGCCGCAGTCGAAGCACCAGTGCACCGGCTTCACGCCGCGGGTCAGGTGGCCGTTGGCGACAATCTTGGCCAGCGCGCGGATCTCGTTGGCTTCGAAGCGGAAGTCGAGCGTCTTGTACGGATTGTCCCAGTCGCCGATCACGCCCAGGCGCTTGAAGTCCTTGCGCTGGATGTCGATCTGCGACTCGGCGTATTCGCGGCACTTCTGCCGGAACTCGACCGCATCCAGCTTCACACCGACCTTGCCGAACTTCTTCTCGATGGCGATCTCGATCGGCAGGCCGTGGCAATCCCAGCCCGGGATGTACGGCGCATCGAAGCCGGCCAGGTACTTCGACTTGACGATGATGTCCTTGAGGATCTTGTTGACCGCGTGACCCAGGTGGATGGCGCCGTTGGCGTACGGCGGGCCATCGTGCAGCACGAACAGCGGGCGCCCCCTGGCGTTGTCGCGCAGCTGCGCGTACATGCCCTGGCTTTCCCAGCGCGCCAGCGTGTCGGGCTCGCGCTTGGGCAGGTCGCCGCGCATCGGGAAATCCGTGGCGGGCAGGTGGAGGGTTGCTTTGTAGTCCTGGCTCACGCCGTCGCTCGTCGTTGATGTTCGGAAAGGATCCCGCGCGCGTCGTCCGCATCGCGGTGCATCTGCTCGGTGAGGCTGGGCAGATCGGGGAATTTCAGTTCGTCGCGCAGCTTGGCGACGAACTCGACTTCGATATGGCGCCCGTAGAGGTCGCCGGCGAAATCGAACAGGTGGGCTTCCAGCAACGGCTCCACGCCATCGACCGTAGGACGGGTACCGAAGCTGGACACCGATGGCCAGGGCCCGCTCTTGCCGAACTCGCTGCCGACGCCGTGCACCCAGGTGGCATAGATGCCGGACAGCGCGGGCGTCTTGGGGAAGCGCAGGTTGGCGGTGGGAAACCCGAGCGTGCGGCCGAGCTGCTTGCCGCGCACGACGCGGCCGCCGATGGCATACGGCCGTCCCAGCAGGCGCGTGGCGGTGGCGAAGTCGCCGGCCTTGAGGGCTTCGCGGATGCGGGTGCTGGAGACGCGGTCGCCCTGGGCGTGGACGGGCTCGATCTCGCCGGCGCCGAAGCCCAGTTCACCCCCCATCGCCTGCAACAGGGCGAGGTCGCCACCGCGCCGGTGGCCGAAGCGGAACTCGGGGCCGATCCAGACTTCGCGGGCAGAAAGGCGGCCGACCAGCAGCGTGCGGACGAAGTCCTCGGCGGAGCGGGCGGACAGCTTGGCGTCGAAGCGCAGCAGGCCGACGTGGTCGGCGCCGAGGTCCAGCAGGCCTTCCACCTTGGCTCGCGCCAGGGTCAGCCGCGGCGGCGGATTGTCGCGGGCGAAGAACTCGCGCGGCAGCGGCTCGAAGGTGACCACCACGGCCGGCACGCCCAGCGCGCGGGCACGGGCGACGGCATGCCGCACCAGCGCCCGGTGGCCCGAATGCAGGCCATCGAAGGCGCCGATGCAGACCACGCTACCGTGCGGGCACAGAGACCCGCCATCGACGTCACGGAACAGCCTGCTCATGGATTCCTGTCAGAACGGATGCGCCCGACGGCGGATCCGGGATGTTGCAAGACCTTGAAGTATAGCCGCCCGCGTCAACCTCAATGCCCACGCAGGTCACGCGGGCGGATGCCCTGCAGGTACAGCAGGCCGCCATACAGCGCACCGCCGGCGCCGACCATCGCGGCCAGGCGCAGGCCGCGTTCCCACCACGCCCAGGCGGACCAGTCGACCCACAGCAACCGGAACGCCAGCACCGCCAGCGTCATGGCCAGCGTGGCGACCCCGATCTGGCGCAGGAAGCGACTCCATCCCGGTTGACGGCGGTACACGCCCGCCTTGCGCAGCAGCCAGGCCAGTTGCAGCGCATTGACCCAGCCGGCGATGGCGATGGCGAGCGCGAGCAGCGTGTGGGCGCCCTGCACCTGCCCCAGGGCCACCATCAGGTTGCCGCCGGCCGCCCGCAGCGCCTGCTGGCCCGGTTCCGTGGCATGCAACAGCAGCGCGAAGAACAACAGCAGGCACAGCGCATTCGTCAGCACCGCCACCACAGCCGCCCGCACCGGGGTGCGGGTGTCCTGCCGCGAATAGAACGCCGGCGCCAGCACCTTGACAAGCAGGAACGCCGGTATCGCGATCGACTGCGCCATCAGGCTCCAACTGGCCATCCGCACGTCGAGGGCCCCGAACTTGCCGTACTGGAACAGAGTGGACAGTAACGGTTGGGCGCACAGGATCAGCCCCGCGCAGGCCGGCAGACCGATCAGCACGCAGAGCCGGAAACCCCAGTCCAGGCCCTTCGAATAGCCCTCGGGATCGGTCTCGGCGTGCCGGCTGGACAGGTGCGGCAGGATCACCGTGCCGATGGCGACACCGAACATGCCCAGCGGGAACTCCAGCAGGCGGTCGCTGTAGTAGAGCCAGCTGACGCTGCCACTGATCAGCAGCGTGGCCACCCAAGTGTTCAGCAGCAGATTGAACTGCACGACCGAGGATCCAAACAGCGTAGGCACCATCAGGGTCATGATCCTGCGGACGCCCGCGTGTGCCAGATCCAGCCTGGGCCGCGGCAACAGGCCGATCCGGAACAGGGACGGCAACTGGAAGCCCAACTGCAGCAGGCCGGCAATGAATACACCCCAGCCCAGCACGATGACCGAGCTGCCGAACCACTCCTTTGCTGCCAGCGCGGCCGAGATCATCGCCACGTTCAGCAGGATCGGCGACAGTGCCGGAACGGCGAAACGCTGGTAGCTGTTGAGGATCGCGCCGACCAGCGACGCCAGCGAGATGAACAGCGCGTAGGGGAAGGTAATCCGCAGCAGGTCGGTCAGCAGCGCCGTCTGCGCTTCGTCGAAGTTCGGCGCGATCAGCCGGGCGATCGGCCCGGCGAGCAGGATGACGATGGCCGTCAGCACCATCAGTACTGCCGCCAGGGTGCCGGCGACGCGGTCGACGAGGGCCTTGACCTCGGCCGCGGTGCGGGTCGCCTTGTACTCGGCCAACACCGGGACGAAGGCCATTGAGAAGGAGCCCTCGGCCGACAGCCGCCGCATGAAGTTGGGGATGCGGAACGCCACGAAGAAGGCGTCCATCATCGCGCTGGCGCCGAAGACGTGCGCGTAGACCTGGTCCCGGACCAAGCCGGAGAGCCGGGACAGGAAGGTCATGGAGCTGAAGACGGCGGCCGAACGCAGCAACCTGCCGCTCATCGCCCGCCCTTTTCCCGGGGACGACCCAGGTTGACGCAACCCATTGAATGCCCCATAATTTCCGGCTCTATTACCCGTCTTCCGTTCACCCCCTGAATTCTCTCAGGTATTCACCAGGAATCCCACTGTGGCCAATATCAAGTCCGCCAAGAAGCGCGCCAAGCAGACCGTCGTGCGCAATGCGCGCAATGCCGGCCAGCGTTCGATGCTGCGCACCGCCGTCAAGAAAGTGCTGAAGGCACTGGACGCCAACGACGCCGCCGGCGCCCAGGCCGCGTTCGTCTCGGCCCAGCCGATCCTCGACCGCCTGAGCTCGCGCGGCCTGATCCACCGCAACAAGGCTGCCCGCCACAAGAGCCGCCTCAACGCCCGCATCAAGGCCCTGCAAGCGGCCTGATTCACGGCGGTACGCAACGCGAAGACACGGAAACCCGCCGCAAGGCGGGTTTCTTTTTGCCCGCGCCCCGGCGATGGCGGAACGGGCCCCATGAAAAAACCCGCCATCCGGCGGGTTTTTCATGCCTCAGCCCTCGCGGGCGGCTTCGTCGGCCTCTTCCTTCTGGCGATCGAAGAACGCCATGACGTCCTTCATGATCGGCCAGGTGCCTTCGCGCGAGATGGCTGAGACCTGGTACCACGGGTGCGTCCAGCCAAGGTCGGCGATGATCTGCTCCGCGCGCTCCTTCGCCTCGTCCTCGAACATCAGGTCGGCCTTGTTGAGCACCAGCCAGCGCGGCTTCTGCAGCAGTTCGGGGTCGTGCTTCTCCAGTTCACGCTCGATGGCACGGACCTGCTCGACCGGATCGACATCCTCCACGCCGCCTTCCATCGGCGCCATGTCCACCAGGTGCAGCAGGATGCGCGTGCGTTGCAGATGGCGCAGGAAGGTCGCGCCCAGGCCGGCGCCGTCGGCGGCGCCTTCGATCAGGCCCGGGATGTCGGCGATCACGAAGCTGCGGTGCGCTTCCACGCTGACCACGCCCAGGTTGGGATACAGCGTGGTGAACGGATAGTCGGCCACCTTCGGCGTGGCCGCCGACACGGCGCGGATGAAGGTGCTCTTGCCGGCGTTGGGGAAGCCGAGCAGGCCGACGTCGGCCAGCAGCTTCAGCTCCAGCTTCAGCAGGCGCTCCTCGCCCTCTTCGCCCGGCGTCGCCTTGCGCGGCGCGCGGGTGATCGAACTCTTGAAATGCATGTTGCCCAGGCCGCCCTTGCCGCCCTTGGCCACCAGCAGGCGGTCGCCGTGCTGGGTCAGGTCGCCGATCACCTCATCGGTGCTGACGTTGGTCACCACCGTGCCCACCGGCACCGTGATGGTCAGGTCTTCGCCGGCCTTGCCGTACATCTGCCGGCCCATGCCGTTCTCGCCACGCTGGGCGCGGAACTGGGTCTGGTGGCGGAAGTCGACCAGCGTGTTGAGGTTCTCGTCGGCCTGCAGCCAGACGCTGCCGCCGTTGCCGCCGTCACCACCGTCCGGGCCGCCCAGCGGAATGAACTTCTCGCGGCGGAACCCCACGCAACCGTTGCCGCCGTTGCCGGCGCCGACCTGGATTTCTGCTTCGTCTACGAGTTTCATAAGAGCCGGGAGTGGGGATTCGGGAGTGGGGAATCGAAGAAGCAGGCGCGCCGCACGGTCGTTACAGGCTTCGAAACGAAAAGCCCCGCTCGCGGCGGGGCCCTTCGCTCAGCCTGTGCGAAAGCCTCAGGCTTCCGTCACCACGCTCACGGTACGGCGCTTCTTGGCGCCCTTGACCGAGAACTCGACCTTGCCGTCGACCAGCGCGAACAGCGTGTGGTCGCGGCCCAGGCCGACGCCCGGACCCGGATGGAACTGGGTGCCGCGCTGGCGGATGATGATGTTGCCGGCATCGATCGCCTGACCACCAAAGACCTTGACGCCCAGCATCTTCGGGTTGGAGTCGCGGCCGTTGCGCGATGAGCCTACGCCCTTTTTATGTGCCATGACTGCTTCTCCTTACTTGTTGATGCCGGTGATTTCGATTTCGGTGTAATGCTGCCGGTGACCCTGGCGCTTCATGTGGTGCTTGCGGCGGCGGAACTTGATGATGCGCACCTTGTCGGCGCGGCCATGGCCGACGACCTTCGCGGTGACGGTGGCGCCCTTCAGGGCGTCGCCCAGGCTGATGGTCTCGCCATCGCCCAGCATCAGGATGTTGTCGAAGGTGAGCTCGTTGCCGGCTTCGGCTTCGAGCTTCTCGACGCGGAGCGTCTCGCCCTTCATCACGCGGTACTGCTTACCGCCCGTGACTACGACTGCGTACATGTGGATTCCTTGGTTTCTGTAGTTATTTTCTGGAGCCTGCCTGCCATCGAGGGCGGACAGAAGCGGAATTTTAGTGGATTCAGCGAGTTACGGTCAACCCGCCCCCTGCGCGGAATCGTCACCGGCTCCCCGGGGCCCACCTTCACGGACAGCAATTGTCCGCATCTGCGCGCAGACTACTGCCTGAAGGCGGTCGCAAGGTCCCGCCCGCAACGGGGCAGACCATTGTAGATCAATGACTTGGATGGATCGCTTGGCGTGGCCCGGCTTGTCCACGGCGGTCGCGGGCCCGGCGGCGGCCGGGCCTAGGACGCCATCTCGGCCGTCGCGCCCGCCTGACTGACGGCCCACCCGCACCCGCCACTTCGCTGGCAATGGCGGTATTTGCCCCCACCTAGGCAGACCGCTACGCTTCCTTGTTCGCTTTCCGGATCCCCCACCCGATGGCCATGGACTTCATCCGCATCCGCGGAGCCCGTACCCACAACCTCAAGAACATCGATCTCGACCTGCCGCGCGACAAGCTGATCGTGATCACCGGCCTGTCCGGTTCCGGCAAGTCGTCGCTGGCGTTCGACACCATCTACGCCGAAGGCCAGCGCCGCTACGTGGAGTCGCTGTCGGCGTACGCGCGGCAGTTCCTCAGCGTGATGGAAAAGCCCGACGTCGACCACATCGAGGGCCTGTCGCCGGCGATCTCGATCGAACAGAAGTCGACCAGCCACAACCCGCGCTCCACTGTGGGCACCATCACCGAAATCTACGACTACCTGCGCCTGCTGTACGCACGCGTGGGCCTGCCGCGCTGCCCCGACCACGGGTATCCGCTGGAAGCGCAGACGGTCAGCCAGATGGTCGACCAGGTGCTGGCGCTCGATGGTGAGCAGCGCTACATGCTGCTCGCACCGGTGATCCGCGAGCGCAAGGGCGAGCACGCGCAGGTGTTCGACCAGTTGCGCGCGCAGGGTTTCGTGCGCGTGCGCGTCGACGGCGAACTGCACGAGATCGACGCGGTGCCGCCGCTGGCGCTGCGCCAGAAGCACACCATCGAGGCGGTCATCGACCGCTTCCGTCCGCGCGAAGACCTCAAGCAGCGCCTGGCCGAAAGCTTCGAGACCGCGCTCAAGCTCGGCGACGGCATGGCGCAGGTGATGTCGCTGGACCAGCCCGAGACGGCGCCGCTGCTGTTCTCGTCGAAGTACTCCTGCCCGGTCTGCGACTACTCGCTGCCGGAACTGGAGCCGCGCCTGTTCTCGTTCAACTCGCCAGTCGGCGCCTGCCCCACCTGCGATGGCTTGGGCGTGGCGCAGTTCTTCGATCCGGCGCGCGTGGTGGTGCATCCTGAGTTGTCGCTGGCCGCCGGTGCGGTACGCGGCTGGGACCGCCGCAATGCGTACTACTTCCAGCTGATCGCCTCACTGGCCAAGCACTACCAGTTCGACACCGACGCGCCGTGGCAATCGCTGCCGGAGAAGGTGCGCCAGGCCGTGCTGTACGGCAGCGGCGAAGAGGTCATCACCTTCACCTACCTCACCGAATCCGGTGGCCGCACGCAGCGCAAGCACCGCTTCGAGGGCATCGTGCCCAACCTGGAACGCCGCTACCGCGAGACCGAATCGCCGGCCGTGCGCGAGGAGCTGGCGAAGTACATCAGCGACCGGCCCTGCCCCGAGTGCCAGGGCGCGCGACTCAACAAGTCCGCGCGCAATGTCTTCGTCGCCGACCGTGCGCTACCGTCGCTGGTCGTGCTGCCGGTGGACGAAGCGCTGGCATTCTTCCGCGGCCTGGACCTGCCGGGCTGGCGCGGCGAGATCGCGACGAAGATCGTCAAGGAAATCGCCGAGCGCCTCGGCTTCCTGGTCGATGTCGGGCTGGATTACCTGACGCTGGAGCGCAAGGCCGACACGCTGTCCGGCGGTGAAGCGCAGCGTATCCGCCTGGCCTCGCAGATCGGCGCCGGCCTGGTGGGCGTGATGTACGTGCTCGACGAGCCCAGCATCGGCCTGCACCAGCGCGACAACGAGCGCCTGCTCGGCACGCTGACGCGCCTGCGTGACCTGGGCAACACGGTGATCGTGGTCGAGCATGACGAAGACGCGATCCGCCTGGCGGACTACGTGCTGGACATCGGCCCGGGCGCCGGCGTGCATGGCGGCGAGATCGTCGGCCAGGGCACGTTGCAGGACCTGCTGGACGCGCCGCGTTCGCTGACCGGCCAGTACCTCTCCGGCAAGCGCCGGATCGAGGTACCGAAGGCGCGCCACAAGGCCAACCCGAAGATGACGCTGCACCTGCGCGGCGCCACCGGCAACAACCTGAAAGACGTCGACCTGGACATCCCGTCCGGCCTGTTCACCTGCATCACCGGCGTATCCGGTTCGGGCAAGTCGACGCTGATCAACGACACGCTGTATTCGCTGGCCGCCAACGAGATCAACGGCGCGTCGCACAAGCCGGCGCCGTATCGCGAAGTGACCGGCCTGGACCTGTTCGACAAGGTGGTCGATATCGACCAGTCGCCGATCGGTCGCACGCCGCGCTCCAATCCGGCGACCTACACCGGTCTGTTCACGCCGCTGCGCGAACTGTATGCGCAGGTGCCGGAGTCGCGCGCGCGCGGATACTCGCCGGGGCGTTTCAGCTTCAACGTGCGTGGCGGCCGCTGCGAGGCCTGCCAGGGCGACGGCATGATCAAGGTGGAGATGCACTTCCTGCCCGACGTGTACGTGCCCTGCGATGTCTGCCACGGCAAGCGCTACAACCGCGAGACGCTGGAGATCCTCTACAAGGGCTACAACATCAACGACGTGCTGGAGATGACGGTCGAGGATGCGCTGACCCTGTTCGAGCCGGTGCCGTCGATCTCGCGCAAGCTGGAAACGCTGATGGACGTGGGCCTGAGCTACATCAAGCTGGGCCAAAGCGCGACCACGCTGTCCGGCGGCGAAGCGCAACGCGTGAAGCTGTCGAAGGAACTGTCGCGCCGCGACACCGGCCGCACGCTGTACATCCTGGACGAGCCCACCACCGGCCTGCACTTCCACGACATCGAGCACCTGCTGGCCGTGCTGCACAAGCTGCGCGACGAGGGCAACACCATCGTGGTGATCGAGCACAACCTGGACGTCATCAAGACCGCGGACTGGGTGGTCGACCTGGGACCGGAGGGCGGCCATCGCGGCGGCCGGATCCTGGCCACCGGCACCCCGGAGGACATCGCCGCGCATCCGGATTCGCATACCGGCCGCTTCCTGGCCAAACTGCTGCCGGAATCGAAGACGCCCAAGGCCAGCAAGCCGGCGGCGGTCGCCAAGCCCGACGTGCTGCCTCCGCGCAAATCCGCCACCAAGAAGACCACCAAGACCACGACGAAGAAGGCCGCACGATGAGTTCCACACACGACGCCCACGCCGCCGGCCGCAAGCTGCTGGCGAAGATTCCGATCAGCGTGCGCTGGCGCGACATGGACAGCATGGGCCACGTCAACAACGCCAAGTACATTTCGTACCTGGAAGAGGCGCGCGTGCGCTGGATGCTGACCGTGCCGGAGGTCTCGATGACCGACCGCATCGCGCCGGTGGTGGCGGCCAACAACATCAACTACAAGCGTCCGCTGACGTGGCCGAACGACGTGGTGGTGGAGCTCTACGTCGACCGACTGGGCACCAGCAGCGTCACCATCGGCCACCGCATCGTGTCGGCCAAGGACGATGGCGTGCTGTATTCGGACGGCAACGTGGTGGTGGTGTGGATGGATACCCAGACCGGCCACAGCGCACCGCTGCCGGCCGCGATCAGGGCGGTGTCGGAATAGTTCTGAAAGGCGGTAGGAGCGACGTGAGTCGCGACCGGAATCTTCCAGCAGCCAAGGACTCCCCGGCTGTCCAGCCCACTTCGGCCACACTTCTCCATGCCCTGCTGCCCTGTCGCTGGGGATCTGCGGTCGCGACTCACGTCGCTCCTACAGCAAGCCGACGGATCTCAGGGCGCCGACTTGCGCGCTTCGAACTGCACCGGCAACGCGCGACCATCGGCCAGCTTCAGCGTGATCACGATTTTTTCGCCGATGGCCAACGGCTGGTAAGGGCCGTGCAGCATCAGATGCAGGCCACCCGGCTTCAGCTCGGCGGCCTTGCCGGGTGCGATGGGCAGCGCCGTCACTTCGCGCATGCGGCTGACGCCGTTCGCTTCGCGCGTTTCATGCAGGGAGACGTCCTCGAAGGCGAGGCTCTCCGCACCGACGATGCTGACCGGCGCCCTGCACGGATTCTCGATGCGGGCGAAGCCGGCCATCATCGGCATCGCGACCGGCGGCAGGCGCACCCACGCCGCCTTGGCGACGGGCAGGCACTCGGCGGCCTGCGCGGCGCCCACGGACGACCCCAACAGGGCGGACAGGCAGAGCATTTCGATGCGGCGGTTCATGCGCCTATGATACCGGCCTGACTTCAGGGAGCGGATGAATGACCGGACTCATCGACACCATCGACCATGGCGACATCCGCGAGATCCGGTTGGCGCGCCCGCCGGTCAATGCCCTCAATACCGAGCTGTGCCGGGCGCTGATCGACGCGCTCAACACCGCGCTGGACCAGGGCGTGCGCGGCATCGTGCTGGCCGGCAACCCGAAGATCTTCTCCGCCGGCATGGACGTGCCCTACCTGTTGTCGCTCGGCGACGACCGCCATGCGCTGCTCGATGCATGGCAGGCGTTCTTTGGGGCGGCACGCTCGCTGGCCGAGTCGCGCGTGCCGGTGGTGGCCGCGATCACCGGCCACGCGCCCGCGGGTGGCTGCGTGCTGGCGCTGTGCTGCGACTACCGGGTGATGGCACGCAGCCCGGACCCGGCACGGCCGTTCGCGCTGGGCCTCAACGAGACGCAGGTGGGGCTGGTGGTGCCGGAGGGCATCCAGCGTCTGATGCGTCGGGTGGTGGGCGCTTATCGCGCCGAACGCCTGCTGGTGGCCGGCGAGATGGTGCCCGCCGAGCGCGCGCTGGAGATCGGGCTGGTGGACGAACTGGTCGACCAGACCGATGTCACCGCGCGCGCAGTCGCTTGGCTGCAGCAGCTGCTGCGCCTGCCGCATACGCCGATGCTGCAGACACGCACCCTCGCCCGGCGCGATCTGGTCGAAGCGCTCGAGCCGGCGCTGATCCAGCTGGAACGCTTCGTCGATGCCTGGCATGCGCCGGATACGCAGGTCGCGTTGCGGGCGCTGGTGGACAAGCTGAGGAAGTAGACCCGGCTCGGGTCAGTCGCCGCGCACGACCGGACGCGACGGATCGCTGATCCAGCCGCTCCAGGAACCGGGATACACGCGTGCGCCATGCAGGCCGGCGTGTTCGAACGCCAGCAACAGATGGCAGGCGGTCACGCCCGAGCCGCACATCAGCACCACATCCGTCGGCGCATGCGTGCCCAGCAACGGCGACAGTGCGGCATGCAGTTCGCCGGCGGGCTTGAAGCGGCCATCGTGCAGGTTCTGCGCGAACGGACGATTGAGCGCACCCGGCACATGGCCCGCAACCGGATCGATCGGCTCGACCTCGCCGCGGAAGCGCTCGGCGGCGCGCGCGTCGAACAGCCAGCCGCTGCCTTCGTACTGCCGACGGAGGATGTCCTCGGCACTGACGAGTTGTGCGGCATCGAAATGCGACGGATACGCCGTCATGGGCGCCGGCACGGAAGCCTCCGCGGTCTCCGCGCCGCCTGCGGCACGCCAGGTCGCCAGGCCACCATCGAGCACGGCCACGCGCGCATGTCCCAGCAGTTTCAGCAGCCACCACAGGCGCGCGGCGGCCATGCTGCCGTCGCCGGCGTCGTACACCACCACCTGATGCGAGGGTCCGATGCCCCACTCGCCCAGTTTGCGAACGAACGCGTCGCTGTCCGGCATGGGATGCCGACCCTCGCCGACCTTCGACAGGTCCGACAGATCGCGATTGAGGTCGGCATACACGGCCCCTGGCAGGTGGCCTTCCGAATAGGCTTGGCGACCCGCGTCCGGCGCTGCGTTGAGCATCACGAAGCGCGCATCGACCAGCCGCAACCCCGGGTCGCCCAGGGCGGCAGACAATGCGCTCGCATCGACCAGGGTGGTCCAGTTCATCCGAGTTGCTCCAGACGTTGCCGCAGGTTGAACAGGATGGCGGCCGTCGCGCCCCAGATGCGCTGTCCCGGCCACGCGTACTCGAGTACCACCCGTCGACGCCCGCGGTAATCGACCTCGACGCGACGCAGGTTGTCCGGCGACAACAGATAGTCGAGCGGAACCTCGAACACGTCCGCCACTTCGTTCGGCTCGGGCACGGGCACGAAGCTCGGGTCGATCAGCGCCACCACCGGCATCACGCGGAAGCCGCTGATGGTGGTGAACGGATCAAGGAAGCCCAGGGGCGTGACCTGCGACGCCGGCAATGCGATTTCCTCGTGACTCTCGCGCAAGGCAGCCGCGACCGCATCGGCATCGGACGGTTCGATGCGACCGCCGGGAAAACTCACCTGCCCGCCATGGTGACGCAGGCCGTCGGTGCGGCGGGTCAGCAGCACCTGCGTGCCCTGCTCCCGCGGCACAAGGCCGGCCAGCACCGCCGCCTCGGCCAGCGGCCCCGGCGGCAGCAGGTCGATCAGGTCGTCGTGGTTCCATCCGGCCGCGCCCGGTGCGGCATCCAGGGGATGCAGGGCGCGACGCAGCGTGCCGCCTTCGCGCAAGCGCTGCTCCAACGGCGAGCGCGTGCGTTCGCGCGCAGGCAGCACGTGTTCCATCAGACGCAGGCGTTCGTCATCGTTCATCTGCGACCAGCGCGCGATCTCGGAGGTGGTGCGGAGGCAGCCCTCGCACAGCCCGTCGTCGTCCAGCGTACAGACGCCGATGCACGGGCTGAGCACGGCGCGGAATGCGGTGTTCATGTCTTCTGGCACCTGCGGAGGGTAGCGCGGAAGCGCGCCCTGCGCGGAAAAGCACTGCGCCGGCACGAGGCCGGCGCAGAGGGAACGTCGTTGAGTGTTGCTGGATCCCTGCTTTCGCGGAATGACGCAAGAGCTAAGTCGCTGGATCCCCGCTTTCGCGGGGATGACGCAATGACAAAGCCGTCCGCGCGGTGCGCGGACGGGTCATTGCGTCACTTGACGCTGACGAGTTTGATTTCGAACACGACGGCGACGTTGGGCGGGAAACCGGTGCGCGGATCGGCGCCGTAGGCCTTGTCCGGCGGCAGGGCGACTTCCCACTTGGCGCCGGCCGGCATCTGCAGCAGCGCTTCGCGCATCGCCGGCATTTCGACGGCGCTGACCTTCAGGTCCTTCATCGGCTGCGGCGGACGGGCTTCGGCCGGACGCTGGCCGAACGGATACGGGCCGGAGACCAGCAGTTCCACCGTGCTCGCCTGGGTCGGCTTGGCGCCGGTACCGTTCTCGAGCACCTTGTAGGCGACGCCGCTGGCCAGCGTCTTCGCGCCGGGCTGGCCCTTGAACGTGGCGATGAACTGGTCGCTCTTGGTCTTGTTCTCGCCGGCGACCTTGTCGTACTCGGCCTTGGCCTGCTGGGCGCGGGTCTGCTCGCGCTTCTGGAAGGCTTCCAGGGCGGGCTTCAGCTGGTCGGCCGTCAGTGCGGGCTGCTTCTTGGCGTAGGCGTCCTGCAGACCCTTCACCACCGCGTTGATGTCGAGCTGCTCGCCACGGCCGGTCAACTCGGCAAGGTTGTTGCCATAGTCGTAACCGAAGTAGTAGCTCAGCTTGCCTTTCTCGGACGAGACGTCCTGGGCCAGGGCGCTACCGGCCATGGCGAATGCCGCAACAGCGACCGCAATCGAACGCAACTTCATCAACACACTCTCCGAGATATGGCGGCGGCAGCATACCGCCTGGAATGGACGCGCTAGGATAGCCGCCGGGGCGCTTAACCGCCACTGACGACAGGCTGGTCTGACCGGGCCTCGCGGGCGGAGTTCCACTTTCACTCAAATTTTACAAATTCCTGCGGAAAACCCATGTCCGAACCCCTCGTCCTGATCGCCGATGACGCCGGCATCCGTCGCCTGACGGTCAATCGTCCCGACAAACTGAATGCCCTCAACGCAGCGACGCTGGATGCGCTGCAGGTCGCCTTCGACGACGCGGCACGCGATGCGGCCGTGCGGGTCGTGGTGCTGACCGGTGCGGGGCCGAAGGCCTTCGTCGCGGGCGCGGACATCGCCGAGATGGCCGACCTGCGCGCCACCGAGGGCCGCGACTTCTCGCTGCGTGGGCAGAAGCTGATGCGCACCATCGAGACGCTGCCCAAGCCGGTGATCGCGATGGTCAACGGCTTCGCCTTGGGCGGCGGTCTGGAACTGGCGATGGGCTGCCACCTGCGCATCGCCGCGGACACCGCCAAGGTCGGCCAGCCGGAGATCAACCTGGGGCTGATCCCCGGCTTCGGTGGCAGCCAGCGCCTGCTGCGGCTGGCGGGGCGGTCGGCCACGCTGGAGCTGTGCCTGCTCGGTGCGCCGGTCACGGCCGAACGTGCGCTGCAGCTCGGCATCGTCACCCGCGTGGTGCCGGCGGTAGACCTGGAAGCCGAGACGCTGAAGATCGCCGCGCAACTGGCCGCCTCGGCCCCGCTCGCCCTGCGTGCCACGCTCGACGTGGTCAACATCGGCGGCGAGTGCGGCATCGAGGAAGGCCTGCAGTACGAAAGCGCACAGTTCGGCCTGATGTTCGCGACCGACGACATGCGCGAAGGCACGCGCGCCTTCGTCGAACGCCGCAAGCCCGCGTTCACCGGCCGCTGACGGCCGGCCATCGGCATGCATGCCTCTCCCTGCCCCTGCTGCGACCACGCGCGTTCGCTGCGTGCGCACCTCGTGGCCGACGACATCGACGCGGCGATCGCGGCGGGCCTGATGGCATTCCAGCCGTGCACGTGTGCGGGAGACGACACCGTCCTGGTGATGCAGGCCCGGCAGCGCCTGCGCATCGCCTGGGATGCACGCGAGCGCTACCGGCAGCGCCAGGTGCGGCTGGCACGCCGCGCCGCCGAGCGCGAAGCGCGCAGACTGAAAGTCGCCGAGGCGACCGGCGCCACGGCGGCAGCGCGCCCTGCGCTGCCCACGGGCGCCGCGGCCATCCTGGCGCGCGCCAAGGCCAAGGCGGCCGAGAGGATGAAGCGATGACGCCTGCGCCACGACGCAGCGCCACGCTGACGCGTGCCGAGGTCGTCGAACTGTTCTCCCGGCTGCGCGAACTCAACCCGAAGCCGACCACCGAACTGGAGTACCGCACGCCGTTCGAACTGCTGGTCGCGGTGACGCTGTCGGCGCAGGCCACCGATGTGGGCGTCAACAAGGCGACGCGGCGCCTGTTCCCGGTGGCCAACACGCCGGCGGCCCTGCTGGCGCTGGGCGAGGACGGGCTGAAGCACTACATCTCGACCATCGGCCTGTTCAACGCGAAGGCGAAGAACGTCATCGCCACCTGCCGCATCCTGATCGACGAGCATGGCGGCGAAGTGCCGCGTTCGCGCGACGCGCTCGAAGCCCTGCCGGGCGTGGGCCGCAAGACGGCGAACGTGGTGATGAACACCGCCTTCGGCGAACCGACCATCGCGGTGGACACGCATATCTTCCGCGTCTCCAACCGTACCGGGCTGGCGCCGGGCAAGGATGTGCGCGCAGTGGAGGACCGGCTGCTGAAGGTGGTGCCGGCGGAGTTTCTGCTGGATGCGCATCACTGGCTGATCCTGCACGGCCGGTATGTTTGCAAGGCGCGCAAACCGGACTGCCCGCAATGCGTGATCCGCGACCTGTGCCGGTTCAAGGACAAGACCACCGCCTGACGCGGCAACATCACCTGCCGCCGGCGCGGCCTCGTTTCGTCGGGCGCCTATTGGCGGTTGCGGGCCGGTTGATCCTGCATGGTGGCTACTCCGCTCCCGCAAGTACCGGAAAGCCCGCGACGTAGAACGGGCACCGCATCGGCCAAGTGCGTGCGACGAGCGAGGCGCGCTTCGATCCCTGCACGCAGACCATCATGGGGCGTGCATCGCTGTCCGGAATGTGAGCCGACATCCGTTGAAACTCCTGAAAGCAGACGTGGCACGGGGCGCACGCACTGCTTGGACACTTCCCCCTTTGATCTTGGGACGTCGCCGATGGCGCGCCCGGAGAGCGCACGACGCCATGCCATTGCCTCGACCGCACGCGCACCCGCGCCTGCCCCGGATGGCCCCTGCCGTCTCGGCCAACGACCGGACCTGACCGATGTGCGGAATCGCAGGCTTTGCCGGTGCAGGACAGGGCGCGCTTGAAGACCGCGCGGCGCTGCAGCGCATGATCGGCACGCTGCATCACCGCGGGCCGGATGGCCACGGGATCCATGTGGCGCCGGGCGTGGGGCTGGCGCATGCGCGCCTGGCCATCATTGACCTGGCCACCGGCCAGCAGCCGCTGCACGATGGCCATGAAACCGTCTGGACTGTCTTCAACGGCGAGATCTTCAACTACGTCGAACTGCGCGACGAGCTGGAGAGGCAGGGTTACCACTTCCGCACCCGGTCCGACACCGAGGTCATCGTCCACCTGTACCACCGCGACGGCGACCGCTTCGTCGAAAAGCTCAACGGCCAGTTCGCGATCGCGCTGTGGGACGCGCAGCGCCGCCGCCTGCTGCTGGCGCGCGACCGCGCCGGTATCCGTCCGCTGTACCACGCGACGGCACGCGGTCGCGTCTGGTTCGGCTCCGAAGTGAAGGCGCTGCTGGCGGTGTTGCCGGAATGCGCCACGATCAATCCGGACGGCCTGGCGCAGGCCTTCACCTTCTGGGGACCGTGCGATCCCGACACCCTGTTCGCCGGTGTCGACAGCCTGCCTCCCGGCCATCTGATGACGGTGGAAGCCGACGGCACACGGACCCTCACGCAGTACTGGGACTGGACCTTCCCCTGCGCCGGCGACGCGCCGCTGTTCGCCTCCTTCGACGACGCCGTGCACGAGTTGCGCGACCTGCTCGGCGATGCGGTGCGCCTGCAGCTGCGTGCGGACGTGCCGGTCGGCGCCTACCTGAGCGGCGGCCTGGATTCGTCCGGCATCGTTGCGCTGGTCAAGCAGGCCGGCATTGCCGCCGTGCGCACGTTCTCGGTGACGTTCGAGGACGCCGAATTCGACGAACGCGAGCAGCAGCAGGCGATGGTGCGCCATCTCGGCACCGACCACACCACCCTGCACTGCACGCGCCGCGACATCGCCGACGCCTTTCCTACCCTGATCCGGCATACCGAGGCACCCGTGCTGCGCACCGCGCCGGTACCGCTGATGCTGCTGTCCGCGCAGGTGCGCCGGTCCGGCTACAAGGTGGTGCTGACCGGCGAGGGCGCCGACGAAGTGTTCGGCGGCTACGACCTGTTCAAGGAAGCCAAGGTGCGCCGCTTCTGCGCACGCAATCCCGATTCGCAATGGCGCCACCTGCTGCTCGGTCGACTGTACGGCTACCTCAAGCATTCGCCGGTGGGCGCGCCGGGATTCGCGCGCACGTTCTTCGGCCAGGGCATGGAGCATCTGGCGCGACCGGTGTTCGCGCACGCGCCGCGCTGGACCACATCGCGGCGCGCGCTCGCCTTCCTCGCGCCGGACCTGCAGGCGCGTACCGCGGGGTTCGATCCGTTCGGGTTCTACGAACAGCGACTGCCTGCCGCTATCAACACGTGGTCGCCGCTGGCGCGCGACCAGTACGTGGAGGCGAAGTCGCTGATGGCCGCCTACCTGCTCTCCTCGCAGGGAGACCGCGTGGCGATGGCCAACTCCATCGAAGGCCGCTTCCCGTTCCTCGACCATCGTCTGATCGAATTCGCCAACCGCTTGCCGGCGCAGTGGAAGCTGCGTGGCCTGACCGAGAAGCACATCCTGCGCAAGGCGCTGGCGCCGCTGCTGCCGGTGGAGATCGCGACGCGTCCCAAGCAGCCTTACCGTGCGCCGGACGCCAGCAGCTTCTTCAGCGACGGCCGACCGGCGGACTACGTGGAAGAACTGCTGTCGAGCGAGCGCATCCGCGACGCCGGCTGCTTCGACGCCGGCAAGGTCCGCCTGCTGTTCGACAAGTGCCGTAGCGGACGCGCCGTCGGATTCGCCGACAACCAGGCCTTCGTCGGCATCCTGTCGACGATGCTGCTGCATGACGGCTTCATCCGCCATCGCGTCCCCCAGACCACTCTCCTGCCTGCCACCGAAACGGTATGACCATGACCGACGTCGCCATCCGCGAAAAGATCCGCGGCCACATCCTCAACAACCTGATGTTCACCAACGACCAGTCCAGGCTGGCCGACGACGCCTCGCTGCTGGACCTGGGCGTGATCGATTCGACCGGCGTGCTGGAGCTGGTGCTGGTCATCGAGGAGAACTTCGCCATGCAGGTGAAGGACTCCGCGATGGTGCCGGAGAACTTCGACTCGGTGGACAGGATCGTGTCGTTCGTCATGCGCTCGAAGGCGGCATGACCACAACGGTCGAGCAACGACTGCGGGCGATCCAAGCGCACTGGCAGGCCGCCCACGACAAGCCGGAAGAAACGCCGGACAACACCTTGCGTGCCCTGTGGTCGCTGGCGGCGGGTACCCCGCTGTCGGCCGTCGCCGCGGACGGCATCGCGTTGCCCGCGCTGGACGCCGATGCACTGCGACGGCTTGACGCGCTGTTGGCGCAGCGGCTGGCCGGCATACCGCTGGCGCACCTCACCGGCCGCCAGCATTTCCTCGGCCTCGACCTGCTGGCCGGCCCGGAAGCCCTCATCCCGCGTCGCGAAACCGAACTGCTGGGGCACGCGGCGATCGAACTCGCGCGCATCGCCTGCGCGCAGGGGCGGGCCGCCATCGCGGTCGACGTCTGTACCGGCTCCGGCAACCTGGCGGTGGCGCTGGCCCATCATGTGCCGGGACTGCGCGTGTTCGCTGCCGATCTCAGCGAGGACGCCGTGGCGCTGGCCCGCCGCAACGCCGAACGGCTGGCGCTGGCGGATCGGGTGACGTTCCGCGCCGGCGACCTGCTCGCTCCGTACGACGAGGCCGCCTTCCATGGCACCGTTGACCTGTTGCTCTGCAATCCTCCGTACATCAGCAGCAGCAAGGTGGAAGCGATGCCGGACGCGATCTCCGCGCATGAGCCGCGGCTGGCGTTCGACGGCGGACCGCTGGGCGTGTCGCTGCTGGCGCGGCTGATGCAGGACAGCCGGCGCTTCGTGCGCACCGACGGCTGGCTCGCGTTCGAGGTCGGGCTGGGCCAGGGACCGGCGATGGCCCGCCGCCTGCGCAACGACGACGCCTGGGACGAGGTGCGCGAACTTGCGGATGACGAGGGCGCGGTGCGCGCAGTGCTGGCGCGACGCTCGGACCATGTAACCGGAGACAACGGATGAGCGGATTCGGCTGGGAAGCGCTGGACATCGACTACGAACAGGAAGCCGAACGCATCTGCGCGCGCCTGCGCGAGACCGTCGCGCAATCGCTGCGCAGGCGTGGGCTGGTGGTCGCCATTTCCGGCGGCATCGACAGTTCGGTCTGTGCCGCGCTGGCGGTGCGCGCCCTCGGCAGCGAGCGCGTGCATTGCCTCATCCTGCCCGAGCGCGACTCCGACCCGGACAGCGCCGCGCGGGCCGGCCTGCTGGCCGCGACCCTGGGCGTGGGCGTGGACACGTTCGACATCGCACCCGCGCTGGAGGCGATCGGTGCCTACGCCGCGCGCGACAACGCCGTGCGCACCGTGCTGCCCGACTACCGCGACGACTGGAAGATGAAGCTGGCCATCGCCGGCGGCAGTGAGGGTGCGATCAACCGCTTCCGGCTGATCGCGCAGTCGCCCGATGGCGTGCTGCATGAGCACGAACTGCGCCTGCACGAGTACCTGACCATCGTGGCGGCCACCAGCTACAAGCAGCGGTTGCGCAAGACCATCGAGTATTTCCATGCCGACCGCCTGCACTACGCGGTGCTGGGTACGCCGAACCGGCTGGAGTACGACCAGGGTTTCTTCGTCAAGAACGGCGACGGCTCGGCCGACATCAAGCCGATCGCGCATCTCTACAAGTCGCAGGTCTACGGCATGGCGCGCCACCTCGGCCTGCCGGAACGGTTGTGCAACGCGCAGCCGACCACCGACACCTACAGCCTGGAACAGGGCCAGGACGAGTTCTACTTCGCCCTGCCCTACCGCGCGATGGACCTGGCGCTGTGGGCGCTGGAACACGAGGTGCCGGCAGCGGACCTCGCGCAGGCGCTGGAGACGACGGTGGAACAGGCCGAAGCCGTCTATGCCGACATCCTGAGGAAGCGCCGCAGCACGGCGCCCCTGCACCTGCGGCCCGTCCTGCTGGGCACGGTCTCGGTCGGCGATACGGCGGGTGAACGCGCCGCATGACGGCCCCGGTCGCCGACGACAGTCCGTATGCCGTCGCGCCCGCCGATTTCGTGCGTGATCGTGATGCCGTGATCGAGGTCTGGCGCGCCAGCCTGCATGAAGGCCAGGCGCGCGCGCTGAAGCTGGAATGGTTCTACCGGGAGGCGCCGCATGCGGCGCTGCTGCAGGTGCTGGTGCACCAGCCCAGCCAGAGCATCGTCGGCACCGCTGGGGTCGGCTGGCGACGGATGCAGTTGGATGGCAAAGAACTGCAGGGTGGCCTGCTTGCCGACATGGCGGTCATGGCAGGTCATCGCATGCTGGGACCGGCACTGCTGCTGCAGCGCACCGCCTGCGAGACCGCCCTGCAGCAGGGCGATCTGGTCTACGGGTTTCCCAACGCCAATGCCGTGCCGGTGGTGAAGCGGCTGGGCTATGTCCACGTCGGCGACATGACCACCTACGTGCGCGCGGTGCGGCACGCGCCTTATGTCGCGCGCCGGTTGCCTGCCAGCCTCGCCCGCCTGCTGGGCGGGTGCATCGACCGCGTGGTGCGGCTGCGCGACCGACTGCATCGGCTGACCGGCCTCCGTCTGCGCGCCGACTGGCGTGATGCGCCACACGAGACCGTGCACGCACAGGCCTGGACCCGCCCCGGCACGCTGGAAGGCGTGCACGATCGCGAAGCATTGGCATGGCGCTTCGCCCGCTGTCCGCTGGCGAGCTTCCGCTTCCTCTACGTGCAGCGCGACGGCGACGCGCTGCCCTGCGCGTGGTTCGTCTGCCAGCAGGATGGCGAGACGCTGCGCATCGTCGACTTCAGGATCGATCCGGCAGGCGATGCGTCACGCAGCCTGGCCGTGCTGGCGGACAGCGCGTATCGGCTGGGCTGTCGCTCGATTTCGCTGGAAGGCTGCCTGCTCGATGAGGAGAAGGCCTTGCTGCGCCGGCACTGGTTCTTCGCCCGCCAGGGACGTCCGGTGTACGCCCGCTGGAAGCAGCCCGACACCGCGCCGCGCGTGGCGTTCCGGCTGATGCCGTTCGACGAGGACGAGTAAGCCCCCGAAACGCAGAAGGACATGCCGTGGCATGTCCCCCTGCGATCCGTGCCCGTCACCTCCGGGCCGCGGCGTGGCTTACCAGTTGAACTGCGTGCGCAGCGCGTACTGGGCGGTCTCGTCGCCGGTGACTTCGTTGTCGCCCTGCGTGTAGTTGAACATGAAGCGCAGGTTGGGGTTGACGTAGTAGTTCATGCCGAGGATCCAGCTGGTGACTTCGCGGTTCAGCGTTTCGTTTTCGGCGTAGTCGTAGCGCGCAGTCAGTTCCCACAGGCCCTTGTCCACGTACTTCGGCGAGGCGAACACGCCGGTCGCCGCCTTGTAGCCCTTGTGGCCGCCATTGAGCATGAAGCTGCCCTGCACGTAGTAGCTGGTCACGTCCTGGTCGCGGCCGAGCGGCTGGCCGAAGGTGGCGTCGGCGTACTCGGCCTGGAAGAAGGCCGGGCCGAACGAGCCGGCGGCTTCCAGCGCGTACACGCTGACTTCGTTGCGGCTGGCACCGGTGGTGGTGGCGATGGTCTGCGACGGACCGCGACGGCCGGCGTAGTTGGAGGAGGCGACCAGGTCCGCCGAACCCTGATTGGCGTTCTCGTAGCTGTACCAGCCGCCGAGGTGCAGCGTGCTGTTGTCGGTGTTGATCGGCGCCCAGGTGACGCGACCGGCGTAGCCCATGCCTTCGTTGCGGGCCGCAGCGGCGCCGCGCAAGTTGAACACGCTCAGGCCGGCGGTGTAGTTCTCGCCCGCACGCTGGTAGCCCACGCCCTGCTGGAACTGGCGGTTGGAGAACAGGCCGGTCGCCGAGGCGAACGGACGCTCCATCATCAGCAGTTCGTTGGAGCTGGTCAGCTCTTCCATCGCGCGGTAGGGCTTGAAGTGACCGATGGTGAACTTGCCGCCCAGCGCCGACTTGGCGATGTAGGCATCACGCAGGCCGTCGAGGTTGGTGCCGGCGCCGAAGTCCTGCTCCAGCTTGTATTCCCAGCCGTAGGCCTTGCCGCCCAGGGTCAGGCGGGCGCGGCGGAATTCGGTGGTGCCGGTGGTGCTGGCGATGTCGCGGTCGAAGGCGTAGGTGTCGAAGTGGATGCGGCCACCCACGGTCGCCTCGAACTTGCCGTCAGCCGAGGTCACCTTGATGCCGCCCTTGGTGTCGATCTTCGGCGAGCCCGTGTTGAGCTTGTCCAACTGCGCGGCCGTGTCCAGGTTGACGTCGGACTGCGCGTCGGTGCGCTCTTCCAGTTCCATCAGTTTGGTCTGCATGGCTTCCAGCTGCGCCCTCAGTTCGGCGATCTGCTGGTCACGGTTGTCGGCGGCGGCGGCCGAAAAGCTGGTGCTGCCCATGGCGACGGCAAGCGCGGCAGCCAGGAGGGAATAACGCATGGTGACTCTCCGAGTGGAATTGGAAGTAAGAGCGCGAGCTTCGTGGGCGCCTTGCTTCGATCCCGAAAACCCTTCGGAAATCATTAAGCGCCCGTCAAAGATGCGCTAAAGGATGGGAGTGAAATCTTGCAGTCACATGTGAGTTTCATGACCGATGTGTGACAGGGCTGGGCGACATGCCTCTGCTCCCGGCGCGTCCACGGGGCAACACCATATATATGTGCGGAGCGCGATCCGCGCTTGCCCGCGCGATGAGGAAACGGCGCCGCGGCCAGCGCCGCCGACACGGCAAGCCGGTCGCGCACGCGCACCTCGACGTCACCGGACTGTCGCAATGCCGACACGGGGCTGTCACACAAACGTCGTGGAATGGCCACCCAACGGGCACGCCCGTGCCTTCCACCCTGCCTTCTCCCAGGAGATTTCCGTGTTGAACTCGATCAAATCCCGCGTGGCGCTGCTGGCGCTCGCCTCGGCCTTCTCGGCGCAGGCCTTCGCCGCCGACGTGACCGGCGCCGGCGCGTCGTTCGTGTATCCGGTGATGACCAAGTGGTCCGCCGACTACGCCAAGGCCACCAACAACCGCGTCAACTACCAGTCGATCGGTTCGGGCGGCGGTATCGCGCAGATCAAGGCCGGCACGGTGGACTTCGGTTCGTCCGACGCCCCGCTGAAGCCGGAAGAACTGGCCAAGTACGGCCTGGCCCAGTTCCCGTCGGTGATCGGCGGCGTGGTGCCGGTGCTGAACGTGGCCGGCCTGAAGCCGGGCCAGCTGAAGCTGGACGGCCCGACCCTGGCCAACATCTTCCTAGGCACCATCAAGACCTGGAACGACCCGGCCATCGCCGCGCTCAACCCGGGCGTGACCCTGCCGTCGCAGCGCATCACCGTGGTCCGCCGCTCGGACGGCTCGGGCACCACCTTCAATTTCGTCAACTACCTGTCCAAGGTCAGCCCGGAGTGGAAGGCCAAGGTCGGTGAAGGCACCACCGTGCAGTGGCCGACCGGCGTGGGCGGCAAGGGCAACGAGGGCGTGGCCGCCTACGTGAAGCAGATCAAGGGCGGCATCGGCTATGTCGAACTGTCCTACGCGCTGCAGAACAAGATGTCCTATGCCAGCCTGAAGAACGCCGCCGGCGCCTACGTGCAGCCCAGCGATGAGACCTTCGCCGCCGCCGCCGCCAGCGCCGAGTGGGGCAAGTCCAAGGACTTCTACCTGGTCATGACCAACGCGCCGGGCGCCAACTCCTGGCCGATCACCGCCACCAACTTCATCCTGATGTACAAGGCGCCGAAGAAGGGCAACAAGGACGCGCGCGACTTCTTCCGCTGGGTCTACGCCAATGGCGACGCCCAGGCCAAGTCGCTCGACTACGTGCCGCTGCCGCCGGCGCTGGTGCAGCAGATCGAGACCTACTGGAAGGCCAACCTGAAGTACTGATCGCACCCGCCGGCACGGTCTCTCCCCGTGCCGGCACCGATGCGGCGTTCCTCCCGCGCCGACATCACCGGGCGGGCCTTCGGGCCCGCCCTTTTTGTTTGGCGGGGGCGATGACCGTCGTCGCATGACAGCGCGAGACGGCGATGTCATCACGTTGTAACAAAAACATCATTTCATAGCGCGGATCACAAACGACCCGTCTGGAGACTCCATGCGCATCCGCACCGCCCGCCTGGCCACGCTGGCCGTGGCCACCGCTTTCTTCGCCGCTGCCTGCGGCGGCAAGACCGACGCCCCGGCTACCGCGACCACCGGTGACGCCGCAGCGCCCGCCGCGGCCGGCGCCCAGCAGATCTCCGCCGAGCTGACCGGCGCCGGCGCCTCGTTCATCTATCCGCTGATGGCGCGCTGGTCGACCGACTACAACAAGTCCACCGGCGCCAAGATCAACTACCAGTCCATCGGTTCGGGCGGCGGCATCGCGCAGATCAAGGCCGCCACGGTCGATTTCGGCTCCTCCGACAAGCCGCTGTCGTCGGAAGAACTGGCCCAGGCCGGTCTGGCCCAGTTCCCGTCGGTGATCGGTGGCGTGGTGCCGGTCATCAACGTCGAAGGCCTGCAGCCGGGCCAGCTGAAGCTCAGCGGCACCGTGCTGGCCGACATCTTCCTGCACAAGATCACCACCTGGAACGACCCGGCCATCGCCGCGCTGAACCCGGGCGTGACCCTGCCCACCGGCAAGATCAACACCGTGCACCGCTCCGATGGTTCGGGCACCACCTTCAACTTCGTCAACTACCTGTCCAAGGTCAGCCCGGAGTGGAAGTCCAAGGTCGGCGAAGGCACCTCGGTCAACTGGCCGGGTGGCGTGGGCGGCAAGGGCAACGAAGGCGTCGCCGCCTACGTGCGCCAGCTGAAGGGCTCGATCGGCTATGTCGAACTGGCCTACGCCGAGCAGAACAACATGTCGTACGCGTCGCTGCAGAACGCGGCCGGCCAGTTCGTGCAGCCCACCCCCGAAAGCTTCGCCGCTGCGGCGGCCAGCGCCGACTGGGCGAACACCAAAGACTTCAACCTGGTCATCACCAACGCCCCGGGCGAGACGGCGTGGCCGATCACCGCGACCAACTTCATCCTGGTCTACAAGCAGCCCAAGGACGCGGCCAAGGCCAAGCACACGCTGGACTTCTTCAAGTGGGCCTACGAACAGGGCCAGGCACAGGCCAACGAACTGGACTACGTGCCGCTGCCGCCGGAACTGGTGGGCCAGATCGAGCAGTACTGGAGCACCGAGATCAAGCTCTGATCCCGGCGCCATCCGCGGGCCGTCCACAGGGGCGGCCCGCTGTCATCACGCGGTAACCGCACCACCGTGCACTAGCGCCTCCCGCGTC
>NZ_JAKZBW010000039.1:0-29201 GCF_022539275.1 Pseudoxanthomonas sp. LH2527
GCAGGGACATCACGTTCTGGGGCACCTGGTTGGCCTGGGCCAGCATGGCCGTACCGGCCTGCTGCAGGATCTGGGTGCGGGTCAGTTCGGCGGTTTCCTTGGCGAAGTCGGTATCGCGGATGCGGCTACGCGAGGCGGCCAGGTTTTCCGAGCTGGTCTGCAGGTTGGCAACGACCGAGGTGAAGCGGTTCTGCACCGCGCCCAGGTCGGCGCGCGCGCCGTTCACGGCCGTCAACGCCTTGTCGACGATGGTGACCGCGCGCGAGGCGTTGAGGTAGGTGGTGACATCGAGGTCCGACAGGCCCTTGACCTCGCCGGCGCCCGGCACACCGCCGTTCACGCCGGTACCTGAGGTGATGCCGGCCGTACCGCTGGTGCCGTAGACGATGCTGATCGCGGCTGCGGCGCCGCTGGCGTTGACGGACTCACCGACGGTGTAGAACGAACCGGTGGTGCCGGTGGACTCGGCATAGATGCCGTGCTCGCCGACCTTGGCGTTGATCGCCCCCATCACCTTGGCGGTGACCTGCGCGCCGGTGTCGCCGGCCTTCACATCGACGTCGTCGATGGCGACCGTCTTGCCGGCGGCATTGGTGACCGAGATGGCCGTGATCTTGCCATCGGCGGTGGCCGTGCCGGTCATGACGTTGACGCCGCCGGTCGAGCCGAACTGGGCCTTGCCCAGCGCTGTGGACTTGGCATCGACCACCTTGTCGATGGCGATGGCCTGGCCGGCGTTGGCGCCGACCTGGAACAGCTGGCTGGAGAAGGAGCCATCCAGCAGTTTGGTGCCGTTGAACTCCGACTGCTTGGCGACGCGATCAATCTCGGCGGTCAGCTGCTTGACCTCGGCGTTCAGCGCGGCGCGGTCGGAGGAGGAATTGGTCGCGTTGGACGATTGCACGGCCAGTTCGCGGATGCGTTGCAGGTTGTTGCCGATTTCGGTCAGCGAACCTTCGGCCACCTGGGCCAGCGAGATGCCGTCGTTGGCATTGCGCACGGCCACATCAAGGCCGCGGATCTGGGTGCTGAAACGTTCGGAAATGGCCAGGCCGGCGGCGTCGTCCTTGGCGCTGTTGATGCGCAGGCCGGACGAGAGACGCTGGATGGTGGTGGCGAGCGAGGCGCCACTGGTGCTCAGGTTGCGCTGGGCATTCAACGACATCGTGTTGGTGTTGATGACCTGTGCCATGGCGCGGACCTGGAGAGACGAAGAGAGGGATTACGGCGGAGAAGGAAGGCCCGGCGCCCGCCACCAAACCGGTGGAAGGCGGAGGGGTGGCGATACCACCCCTCCCGGCGCGAAACGGAGGGAGACGAATCCTTCCGGGAAGCCTGCGCCAGGCGACGATTCCTGTGAAGCGGTTTAGCGGAGCAGGGACATCACGTTCTGCGGCACCTGGTTGGCCTGGGCCAGCATGGCCGTACCGGCCTGCTGCAGGATCTGGGTGCGGGTCAGTTCGGCGGTTTCCTTGGCGAAGTCGGTGTCGCGGATGCGGCTGCGCGAGGCGGCCAGGTTTTCCGAACTGGTCTGCAGGTTGGCGACCACCGAGGTGAAGCGGTTCTGCACCGCACCCAGGTCGGCGCGGGCACCGTTGACCGAGGTCAGCGCGGCGTCGACGATTTCCAGCGCCTTCTGTGCGCCTTCCACCGAGGTGATGTCCAGGTCCTTGACGAACGAGGCCGTGGCGGTCGCGGCGGCGGTGGTCGTGGCGGCCGTCAGGCCCGAGCC
This sequence comes from Pseudoxanthomonas sp. LH2527, assembly GCF_022539275.1. Classification (NCBI taxonomy): domain Bacteria; kingdom Pseudomonadati; phylum Pseudomonadota; class Gammaproteobacteria; order Lysobacterales; family Lysobacteraceae; genus Pseudoxanthomonas; species Pseudoxanthomonas sp. LH2527. The sequence goes on from NZ_JAKZBW010000039.1 coordinate 1,733, forward strand.
GGCGACCGTGCCACCCACCACCAGATCCTTGCCGGCCTTCACCGAGTTCAGGGTCACCTGGTCGGCGGTCACCGACGCGTACACGCCGGTTTCGCCCATCTTCGCGTTGATCGCGGTGGCCAGCGTCTTGGCGATGTCGTCGCCGGTGGTGCCGTTGGTGTAGGCGACGGTGTCGATCGCGACCGCGTTGATCGTCAGGCCGGTGATGCTGCCGTCGGCGCCCGCGTCGGCGATCGCCGTGCCGGTGACATCGGCGGCGAACTTGATGTTGCCCAGCGACTGCGAACGCGCATCCACCACCTTGTCGATGGCGATGGCCTGGCCGGCGTTGGCGCCGACCTGGAACAGCTGGCTGGAGAACGAGCCGTCCAGCAGCTTGGTGCCGTTGAACTCGGACTGCTTGGCGACGCGGTCGATTTCCGAGGCCAGCTGCTTGACTTCGGCGTTCAGCGCGGCGCGGTCGGACGCGGAGTTGGTCGCGTTGGCGGCCTGCACCGACAGTTCACGGACGCGCTGCAGGTTGTTGCCGATTTCGGTCAGCGAGCCTTCGGCCACCTGGGCCAGCGAGATGCCGTCGTTGGCGTTGCGGACGGCGACGTCGAGGCCACGGATCTGGGTGGAGAAACGCTCGGAAATGGCCAGGCCGGCGGCGTCGTCCTTCGCGCTGTTGATGCGCAGGCCCGACGACAGGCGCTGGATGGTGGTAGCGAGCGAGGCGCCGCTTGTGCTCAGGTTGCGCTGAGCGTTGAGCGACATCGTGTTGGTGTTGATGACCTGTGCCATGACGGGGTCCTGGAGAAAGGGAGGGTGAGGCGTGGTGCGTGAGAGAGGAGCGGGGAGGAATGCCCGGCGCCCGCCACCAAGCCGGTGGAAGGCGGATAGATGGCAGGGCCATCCATCCCGGCGTCAATCGGAGGGAGACGAATCCTTCCGGGACGCCTGCGCCAGGCGACGATTCCTGTGAAGCGGATTAGCGGAGCAGCGACATCACGTTCTGCGGCACCTGGTTGGCCTGGGCCAGCATGGCCGTACCGGCCTGCTGCAGGATCTGGGTGCGGGTCAGTTCGGCGGTTTCCTTGGCGAAGTCGGTATCGCGGATGCGGCTGCGCGAGGCGGCCAGGTTTTCCGAGCTGGTCTGCAGGTTGGCGACCACCGAGGTGAAGCGGTTCTGCACCGCACCCAGGTCGGCGCGGGCGCCGTTCACGGCGGTCAGTGCCTTGTCGACGATTTCCAGCGCCTGCTGCGCGCCCTTGACCGAGCTGATGTCCAGGTTGGAGGCGTACTGCTTGGTGGTGGCGACGGTGCTGGCGACGACGTCGGCCGGGGCGGTGCCGCCGGTCCACGTGCCGGTCTCGATGGCGATGCCCTTGAACGCGCCGTTGGTGCCGACGCTGTCCTTGACCGAGGTCAGGTTGATCGCGCCCGCCGCGCCGAGTTCGGCATACACGCCGCTCTCGCCGATCTTGGCGTTGATCGCGGTGACCATCGCCTTGGCGGCGGCGTCGCGGGTGCCAGCGGCGGTGCCCTGTGCGGCCACGTCGACGGTGTCGATGGTGACCGTGGCGCCGTCGGCGTTGGTCAGCTGCAGGCCTTCGATCTTCAGCGCGGTGACGCCGTCGGCCGGGGTGGCGGTGGTGAAAGTGGCGGTGGCGAACATCGCGCCGCCCAGCGCATTGGCCTTGGCGTCCACCACCTTGTCGATGGCGATGGCCTGGCCGGCGTTGGCGCCGACCTGGAACAGCTGGCTGGAGAACGAGCCATCCAGCAGCTTGGTGCCGTTGAAGTCGGCCTGCTTGGCGACGCGGTCGATTTCAGAGGCCAGCTGCTTGACTTCGGCATTCAGCGCCGCGCGGTCGGACGACGAATTGGTGGCGTTGGCCGACTGCACCGACAGTTCGCGGATGCGCTGCAGGTTGTTGCCGATTTCGGTCAGCGAACCTTCGGCGACCTGGGCCAGCGAAATGCCGTCGTTGGCGTTGCGCACGGCGACATCGAGGCCACGGATCTGGGTGGAGAAACGCTCGGAGATGGCCAGGCCGGCGGCGTCGTCCTTGGCGCTGTTGATGCGCAGGCCCGACGACAGGCGCTGGATGGTGGTGGCGAGCGAGGCGCCGCTGGTGCTCAGATTGCGCTGAGCGTTCAACGACATGGTGTTGGTGTTGATCACTTGGGCCATGGAGGGTTCCTCAAGGCGTTGAAAAGGGCAGGCATCAGGTGGGTGGGGAGAGAAACGCCCACCCGATGCCCTTCAGCGGTTTAGCGGAGCAGGGACATCACGTTCTGCGGCACCTGGTTGGCCTGGGCCAGCATGGCCGTACCGGCCTGCTGCAGGATCTGGGTGCGGGTCAGTTCGGCGGTTTCCTTGGCGAAGTCGGTATCGCGGATGCGGCTACGCGAGGCGGCGAGGTTTTCCGAGCTGGTCTGCAGGTTGGCAACGACCGAGGTGAAGCGGTTCTGCACCGCACCCAGGTCGGCGCGGGCGCCGTTGACCGAGGTCAGCGCCTTGTCGACGATTTCCAGCGCCTGCTGCGCACCCTTGACCGAGCTGATGTCCAGGTTGCTGGCGTACTGGCGGGTCGGCGCCGCACCGGCGGTGTAACCGGCCGCCGTAGTGGCGAAGGCGGTGAACGCGCCGCTGCTGTTGACGCTGTCCTTGACCGAGGTCAGGGTGACCGCGCCGGCCGCGTTGGCTTCGGCGTAGACGCCGGTTTCGCCGACCTTGCCGTTGATGTGCGCGGCCAGCTGCTTGCCGGCTTCGCTGGCATTGGCGGCGGCCAGGCCGACGCTCTTCACGGTCAGGGCGTCGAAGCTGACGGCCGTGCCCTTGCTGTCGGTGATGGTGAACGCAGCGATCGCGACGTCGGTGTTGTCGACGCCGGTGACCGCGGCGATCGTGCCCGTCGCGAACTGGGCGCCGCCCAGTGCATTCGACTTGGCATCGACCACCTTGTCGATGGCGATGGCCTGGCCGGCGTTGGCGCCGACCTGGAACAGCTGGCTGGAGAACGAACCATCCAGCAGCTTGGTGCCGTTGAAATCGGCCTGCTTGGCGACGCGGTCGATTTCGGCGGTCAGCTGCTTGACTTCGGCGTTCAGCGCGGCGCGGTCGGACGACGAGTTGGTGGCGTTGGCCGACTGCACCGACAGCTCACGGATGCGCTGCAGGTTGTTGCCGATCTCGGTCAGCGAACCTTCGGCGACCTGGGCCAGCGAAATGCCGTCGTTGGCGTTGCGCACGGCCACGTCCAGGCCGCGGATCTGCGTGCTGAAGCGTTCCGAGATCGCCAGACCGGCGGCGTCGTCCTTGGCGCTGTTGATGCGGAGACCCGACGACAGACGCTGGATGGTCGTGGCCAGCGAGGCGCCGCTGGTGCTCAGGTTTCGCTGAGCATTCAACGACATCGTGTTGGTGTTGATTACCTGTGCCATGAGAAGTTTTCCTTAGGCGTTTGTCGCACGGGGGGATGGAGGTTCCAACGCTTCCCGGCCGTGCAACCCGGGACGCAAAGGCTTAGTTACGCAGCAGGGACATCACGTTCTGGGGCACCTGGTTGGCCTGGGCCAGCATGGCCGTACCGGCCTGCTGCAGGATCTGGGTGCGGGTCAGTTCGGCGGTTTCCTTGGCGAAGTCGGTATCGCGGATGCGGCTGCGCGAAGCGGCCAGGTTCTCGGAGCTGGTCTGCAGGTTGGCGACCACCGAGGTGAAGCGGTTCTGGATGGCACCCAGGTCGGCGCGGGCGCCGTTGACCGAGGTCAGGGCCTTGTCGACCACTTCCAGGGCGCGCTGCGAGCCGGCGAAGGTGGTGATGTCCAGGCCCTGGACGAAGCTGTTGGTCGTGGCCAGGTCGCCACCGTTGGTGCTGGTTTCGGTCAGGCCGAGGTTGGCGGCCGTCGAGGCGGTGGCGCCGGCGACAACCGGGCCGCCGAAGGCGAGGGCGAATTCCTGCCCACCCTTGATGCCGGTCAGGTTGATGACGCCGGCCTTGACCTCGGCGTAGACGCCGGTCTCGCCCAGTCGGGCGTTCAGCGCAGCGGCCGCGCCCTGGGTGATCGACTGGCCGGCCTTCACTTCGAAGGCGCCGATGTCGAAGGTCGTCGCGGTGCCGCCGGTCGGCGTGACCGTGACCTGCAGCTGCGAGAAGGTGGTGTCGGCCGCGGCGGCATCGACGCCCAGCGCCGTACCGATGTAGGTGTTGGCGAAGGTCACGCCGCCCAGCGTCTGCGCGCGGGCGTCGACCACCTTGTCGATGGCGATGGCCTGGCCGGCGTTGGCGCCGACCTGGAACAGCTGGCTGGTGAACGAGCCGTCCAGCAGCTTGGTGCCGTTGAAGTCGGCCTGCTTGGCGACGCGGTCGATTTCCGCCGTCAACTGCTTGACCTCGGCGTTCAGCGCCGCGCGGTCGGAAGCGGAGTTGCTGGCGTTGGACGACTGCACGGCCAGTTCGCGGATGCGCTGCAGGTTGTTGCCGATCTCGGTCAGCGAGCCTTCGGCGACCTGGGCCAGCGAGATGCCGTCGTTGGCATTGCGCACGGCCACATCAAGGCCGCGGATCTGCGTGCTGAAGCGTTCGGAAATGGCCAGACCGGCGGCGTCGTCCTTCGCACTGTTGATGCGCAGGCCCGACGACAGGCGCTGGATGGTGGTGGCCAGAGAGGCGCCGCTGGTGCTCAGGTTGCGCTGAGCGTTGAGCGACATCGTATTCGTGTTGATTACCTGTGCCATGTTCGTCTCCTCTTATTTGGATTCACGGCGTTGAAGGGAAAAGACGCTGCCGGTTTGTTTTGTTGGGCTAGTCGTCTTCGTGTTGCGAAATGAATAACGGCGCTGCCAAAAAAACCTTTAGGGGGTGTTCGAAAAAATGTGGTAAGTCGCCGAAACGCCTATGTGACAGGCATTTCCCCGGATGACGAAAAGCGTGACGAAGGCCCTAAAGAAGGCGCGGACGCTGCCGTTAAGCCCGCCTTTCAGGGCGGCGCGGCGCGCAAATGTGAGCGCAGGCGCGGGCGAACGTCCGCGTGCGGCGCTATCGGTGGGATGAGGGAGCGGGCACGCGCGTGACGCGCACGCGGGCGATCAGGGCCTGGGGCTGACCGTGCGCCAGGCGTCGGCGGGATCGGCGAGCAGCGACACATCGCTCATGCGGTACTCGCAACCGACCAGGGTGCGTCCCTTTAGGCTGGGATGTTCGGCGGGGTAGACGACCAGCGCATGCGCGTCGTCCAGTGCGCCGGCCAGCGGTGCGTCTTTGCTTTCTTCCAGCGCACGCTCCAGCTGGGCAGTGGCCTGTTCGATCGGACTATTCACCAGTAACAGCACGCGGTTGTCGGTGATGATGACCGCGTCGCTGCGATGCCCCCACGCCTGCACCGGATCCTGCAAGCGATAGAGGTCCATCATCGGCGCACTGTACTGGCGTTCGGTCTGGACGAACTCCGTCGGGCGCTCGCGCCGCAGGCGCGGCAACAGGGCCGGCAGGTGGGCGATCGACGTGCGGCAGGTGAGCGCATCGAGCAGCGTGTCCGCGGGGCCGGCGGCCGGCGCGGGGACGGCGACGACAGCCGGCTGCGCGGACAACGCTAACGTCGTGCCGGCCAGCGACAGCGCGGCCAGCACGACGGGCAGGGACTTACTCGATCTGCGCATTCGCGTGGGCGGCATCCAGCGCTTCCATGGCGTTGCGCGGCTTGAGCTTGCCGGCCTTCTCGAACGAGGCGGCCGCGGCGTCTTCCTTCTTGTCGCCATGCAGGAGCAGCAGCACGTTGCCGTACTCGACGTGCGCGATGGGGGAGTCCGGCGTCAGCTTGAGGGCGGTCTTGATGTGCGATTCGGCTTCGCCGGCCTTGGCGCCGTAGGTCAGGCCGCCGATCATCGCGCCGATCTTGTCGATGATCTCGGCGTGGTAGAGCGCCAGCGCGGTATGCGCCTCGGCATGCTTGGGTTCGCGTTGCAGCGTGGCGTCCAGCGCCGCCCGCACCTTGCCGGCGATGCCCTGCTTGAGCGCCTTGGCGATGCTCAGGCCCTGGCTGTAGCGGCCCAGCGCGAAGGCGTGGCGGTAATGGCTGTTGGCTTCGTCCGGCAGCGCCTTGATCGCGGCCTCGGCCAGCTTGGCGGCCTGCTCGAAGCACTTCAACTGCTCGGCTTCGTCGTCCACCAGATAGGTGGCGTGGATGCCGATGGCCTTCACCGCCACGGAGGCACCCAGCGGACCGAGCGCTTCACCGGCTTCGTACGCGGCCTGGAAGTCGCCGCGATGGAACGCGCGCCACGCGTCCTGCAGGCGCTGCGCCAGATCGGCGGGCTCGATGCCCTTGGCGGCCTTGCCGGCGGCGGCGATCAGTGCCTTGGCGCGCTTGTCGTCCGGCCAGGGTTCTTGGTCGCCAGCGTGCAGGGCAGGCCAGGCTTTCTTCAGTGCATCGCCGGTGTAGGCATAGGCTTTTGCGTCATGCGGAAACGGCGCCCACTTGGATGATTTTGCTGCCATCGATCGTCCCTCCCAGGAAGCGGCGAGCATCGCCGCGAACGCGGTCCGCAGGCAACCCCTACGCAATCCGTCGCGCCAGCGGCCAATAGTGTGATTGCTCGACGCAGGCCAGACAGCATCGCGTCATGGAAGCCGGCCACCGTGGCCGGCATGTGGACCGCCCCCATGGCCGCCAGGAAGACCTCCCGCAAGACCCCCGAACCCACCCTCCGCCACGTCTGGCTCGCCGGCCTTGGCTTGATCGCCGTCGCACGCCGCGGAGCGCTGACCGCCGCCAACGACGTCGCTGGCAGCCTTCACGCCGCCCGCCAGCAGGCGGAGACCCTGGCCAGCCAGGCCCAGCGTGACGTGCTGGACCGCCTGGCCGGCATCCGCGAGCAGGGCGAAGCCGGCGTGGAGCGCTTCAGCGCCGATGTCGAAGCCCGCCTGCAGCCGGTGCTGGTCAAGCTGGGCCTGAAGACGCCGGCCCGCAAGGCGGCGACCCGCACCCGCAAGAAGACGGCCGCCAAGCGCACGCGCGCCGCCGCACCGCGCAAGGTTGCGGCCAAGCGTCCGGCCCGTCGCAGCCGCGCCTGAGCGCTCACGCCGCGTACCCATCAAACAGAACGCCCCGGCTTGCCGGGGCGTTCTGTTATGTGACGCTCTCTCAGAGATGCCGGGTGATGGCGGGCTCCGAGAACCAGTCGTTGTCGCGCCCGTTGGCGTAGCGGATCGGGATCTCGGCCAGCGTGGCGGGCTCGATGTCGTCCAGGCAGGCCAGGTTAACCGAGTAATAGCGGCCGCCCAGCACCTCCAGTTCGCCGCGGCCGAACGACTTCACACCGCAGTGCCTGCAGAACAGGTGTTCGACCACGCCGCTGCCGAACGGGTAGCGGGTCAGCGCGTCTTCGCCCTGCTGCAGGCGGAAGGCGTCCGGCTTCACCACCGTGCCCCAGTAGCGCGTCTTCGCGCAGATCGAACAGTTGCAGCGGCCGCTGCCGGAAGCCAGGTCGAGATCGACCTCGTAGCGCACGGCCCCGCAATGGCAGCTTCCCTGGTAGGTCTGGACGGTCATGAGGCCTGGCTCCCGGCTGGATGATGGCGTCAGTGTGGTGCTTATCGAGGACAGAATCAGTCCTCAATAGGCGTGCATACTGGCCCCATGCTCAGCACCTCCAACCGTCTTCTCCGCCTGCTCTCGCTGATGCAGTCGCGTCGCCACTGGACCGGCGCCGAACTGAGCCAGCGGCTCGAGGTCGACCGTCGCACCCTGCGCCGCGATGTCGAGCGGCTGCGCGAACTCGGCTATCCCATCGATGCCTCGCCCGGACTGGGCGGTGGCTATCGGCTCGGTGCCGGCTCGGCCATGCCGCCGGTGTTGCTGGAAGACGATGAGGCGGTCGCCGTGGCGGTGGCGCTGCGCACGGCGGCGGCCAGCGTCGGCCGGATGGAGGACACCGCGCTGCGGCTGCTGTCCAAGCTCGACCAATGGTTGCCGGCACGGCTGCGCAAGCGCGCCAGTGCGCTGTATTCGGTCACGCTGTCGCTGGCCGGCGGCGTGCCCACCTCCGACGTGGACGCGCTGCTACGCATCGCCGGCGCCTGCCGTGATGGTTTCCGCCTGCGCATGCAGTACCGCGACCGCAGCCAGCGTGCCAGCGAGCGACTGATCGAACCGCTGCGCCTGGTGCATACCGGCAGCCGCTGGTACCTGGTGGCCTGGGACCTCAAGCGCGAAGACTGGCGGACGTTCCGCGTGGATCGCGTGCAATCGCTGCACGATACCGGCACGCAGTTCCCGCCGCGTGAGTTTCCCGGCGACGTGGCCGATTACGTGGCCAAGTCGATCACGCAGCCATTCACCCGCTACCAGGTCAGGCTGCGACTGTCCGGATCCATCGAAGAACAGGCCACGCGCGTGCCCACGTGGTGCGGCATCCTCGAAGCCGGCGATGCGCACCATTGCCTGCTGGAACTGGGCGCCGAATCCATCGATGCCCTGCTGGCGCTGATGGCGCTGATCGGCCCGGACTTCGAGATCGTCGACGATCGCGGCCTGCTGCCGGAATTGCGTGCGGCCTCGGCGCGGCTGGGCGATACGCTGGCCGCCTGAGTTCCGCCCGCCAGGCATCCATCGGTCCGCGTAGAGCGGAGCTTGCTCCGCTGCTGTCCGTTTCCCGAGACACCGATGCCGTCCGGCGTCGAGCAAGCTCGACGCTACGCCGCAGGGCACAGGCAACGATGAGGCGGCTTCAGACGGTATACGCCTGCGTCAGCGTATTCAGGTGCACGCGTTCGGCGTCGCGCAGGAACGGCGCCACCAGCATCATCACCTGCACGATCCCCTGGCGGATGGCGGCCTGTTCGTCCTTTTCGCCGCGCGTGGCCGCGTAGTTCAGCCAGAACGTGGAAATCACCAGCACGTTGGTGGCGGTGGCGGCCAGTTCCGCCGCCGAGGCGCGCATCACGCCGGCGTGGCCCATCCCGCGCATCACCGCGTGCGCACTGTCGTCGGCGCGCTTGAGGATGCGGGCAAAGCGCAGTCGCAGGCGACGGTTGCGACTGAGGATCTCGACCAGGTCGCGATACAGGAAACGGTAGTCCCAGATGCACTCGAACACCAGGTGCAGCTGCAGCCAGATGTCCTCCAGCCCCGGCAGCCGGTCGGTGGGCGGCGTGAGGGCCGCGTCCATGCGCTCTTCGTACCGCGCGAAGAGCTGCTCGATGATGTCGTCCTTGTTGCGGAAGTGGTAGTACAGGTTGCCGGGGCTGATCTCCAGCTCGTCGGCGATGTGGTTGGTGGTTACATGAGGCTCGCCCTGTGAGTTGAACATCGCCAGGGCGGCGTCGAGGATACGCTGGCGGGTGTCGCGCGCCACGTGCGTCTCAGGCCAGCAACTTCTTCACCAGGTCCACGTACTTCTTCTGCGCATCCTCCTGGGCGGTGCCCTTGAGCTTGGCCCAGGCTTCGTACTTGGCGGTGCCGACGAAGTCGAAGAAGCCGGGCTTGTCGCCCTTCACGTCACCTTCCGCGCCCTGTTTGTACAGCCCGTACAGGCGCAGCAGGGTGTCGTTGTCCGGACGCTCCGACAGCGTCTGGATGTCCCTGGATGCCTGCTCGAACGCGTTCTTCAGATCTGCCATGGATGATCCCTCCCAGTGATCGGGGCCATCACACCACGGGTGGTGGGGGCGGTCAATCCGTGACGGGATTGTCGAATCTGGGCGGCTCTGGCAAGTTAGCCCGCAGGGCGGTCGGAGGGGCTTGCCCACACAACTCGAGGATTGGGTCGTCATGAGCTATTTCGTCACGGGCGCCACGGGATTCATTGGCCGCTATCTGGTCGGCAACCTCCTCAAGCGCAGCGGGACGGTCTACGTTCTGGTCCGCAAGGACTCGCAGAAGAAGTTCGACGCCATCGCCAGGAAGGCCGGCTGGGACATGAAGCGCGTGTCCGTGGTGCATGGCGACATGACCAAGCCCAAGTGCGGCCTGACACCGGCGCAGCTGCGCGCACTGGGCGGCAAGGTGAAGCATTTCTTCCACCTCGCCGCCGTCTACGACCTGACCGCCACCCGCGAAGCGCAGCAGGCCGCCAACATCGACGGCACCCAGCATGCGCTGGACCTGGCCGCCGCGCTGAAGGCCGGCTGCTTCCATCACACCAGCTCCATCGCCGCCGCCGGCCTGTATCCGGGCATCTTCCGCGAGGACATGTTCGAGGAAGCCGAGGGCCTGGACGATCCCTACCTGCGCACCAAGCACGATTCCGAAGGCCTGGTCCGCGCCGAGAAGCGCATCAAGTGGCGCATCTACCGTCCGGGCATGGTGGTGGGTCACTCGAAGACCGGCGAGATCGACAAGATCGACGGCCCGTATTACTTCTTCACCCTGATCAAGAAACTGCGCGAACTGCTGCCGCCATGGATGCCGGTGCTCGGCATCGAGGGCGGACGCATCAATATCGTGCCGGTGGATTTCGTGGCCGACGCGATGGACCACATCGCGCACAAGCCCAAGCTGGACGGCCACACCTTCCACCTGACCGATCCGGAACCGATGCGCGTGGGTGAAGTGCTGAACACCTTCGCCCGCGCCGGCCATGCGCCCGAGATGACCATGCGCCTGGACGCGCGCATGTTCGCCTTCGTGCCCGGCGGCATCCGCACGGCGGTCGGCAACCTGCCGCCGGTGCGGCGCTTCATCGGCATGCTGCTGCGCGATTTCAAGATCCCGAAGGAGGTGCTGAAGTTCATCACCTATCCCACGCGCTTCGACAGCCGTGAGACCGAGCGTGCGCTGAAGGGAAGCGGCATCGCGGTGCCGCGCCTGGAAGACTACGCCTGGCGCCTGTGGGACTACTGGGAGCGCCACCTCGATCCGGACCTGTTCGTCGACCGCACGCTGAAGGGCAAGGTACGCAACAAGGTCGTGGTGATCACCGGCGGTTCGTCCGGCATCGGCCTGTCCACCGCGCAGCGCGTGGCGGAAGCCGGCGCGACCACCATCATCGTGGCGCGTGGCGAGGAAGAACTGTTCAAGGCCCGCGACGACATGAAGAAGGCGGGTGGCAAGGTGTTCGCCTATACCGCCGACCTGGCCGACATGGCGGACTGCGACCGGCTGGTGAAGACGGTGCTGGACGAGCACGGTCACGTCGACATCCTCATCAACAATGCCGGCCGCTCGATCCGTCGTTCGATCGAGGCCAGCTACGACCGCTTCCACGATTTCGAGCGCACGATGCAGCTGAATTATTTCGGCAGCATCCGCCTGATCATGGGCTTCCTGCCGAAGATGACCGAGCGCCGCAAGGGCCACATCATCAACATCAGCTCGATCGGTGTGCTGGCCAATTCGCCGCGTTTCTCGGCGTATGTGGCGTCGAAGGCGGCGCTGGATGCGTTCAGCCGCTGCGCGCAGGGCGAACTGTCGGGCAAGGGCATCAGCTTCACCACCATCAACATGCCGCTGGTGAAGACACCGATGATCGCGCCCACCAAGATGTACGACAGTGTGCCGACGCTGTCGCCGGAGGAAGCGGCCGACCTGCTGGTCAAGGCGATCATCGAGAAGCCCAGCCGCATCGCAACCCGCTTGGGCATCTTCGCCGCGCTGATCAATGCGCTCGCGCCGAAGGCCTACGAAGTGGTGATGAACACCGCCTTCGAGCTGTTCCCGGATTCGGCCGCCGCCAAGGGCGACCGCAAGGCGCTGAAGGAAGCGGCGCCCAGCCAGGAGCAGATCGCGTTTGCGTCGCTGATGCGGGGTGTGCACTGGTAGGCAGCGATGCGGATCTCCTGGGCTAGGACACTCGGACTGGGCTCCTTGCTCCTGGCGGGTGTCGGGGTCGGCATGTGGTTGTTTTTGTCCCGCGCCTTGGACGAGCGCGATGCTTGGCTGGTGGCGTGGACCGCCGAGGGTGCGCGTGCGGCCGCGCGATATGAAATCGATGCGCACTTGGAAGGTAAGTTGATACCTCAGCAGGCAATGTCGTGCGGTGCGCGGGAGTGGGTTGTCGTCCTAGCGGGTGGTGCATGCTCGGAGAGCGTCATCCACGCGAGATCGTCGAAGGACGGTGGCGAGGCCCGGCTGAGGCCGTCGAAAGGCGCCGGGTATCGTTGGAAGGGTGAATTCCATCGTGATATCGACATGGTGCTGAGTCAGCAGCAGTCCGCGCGCTTCCGCGAACTGGCGGCGCGTGCGTTGGCGCTACCTGACGCTTACAGGGCAGGCTGCACAGGAGTTCCCTGCCTGCAATCCGGATTCGCTGCTTGCGTCGACGGTAACTGGCGGTCGGCTTATGGTCCACCCGAGCGAGTCACCGCGGAGGATCGCAAGGAACCGGGTGACGAACTTTGGCCGGATGCCTTGGCGATTCTACAGGTGAAGACAGAGCTTGACCCTGATGACTACTTCATTTGCATGTAAGCGATGACGTTACTGTGACAGGAGACGTTAGCCTTCGTCCGCCCACCGCAAAGGCACCGCCTGCATGTTCCGCATGTGCAGCGCCAGCGGCTCGATCCGCGACCACAGGAACTCGCGCAGTTCCGCGTCTTCGACGGTCTCGGTCATGGCGCCGTGGAAGCAGGCCAGCCAGCCGCTGGCTTCCTCCATGCCGATCCGGAAGGGCAGGTGGCGTGCGCGCAGCATCGGGGCGCCGTGCTTCTGGGTGAACAACGGGGGCCCGCCGAGCCAGCCACTGAGGAACTCGAACAGCTTCTGCTCGCTGCCGGCGAGTGAGGCCGGATGCTGCGCACGCACCGCGGCGGCTTCCGGCAACGTGTCCATCAGCGCATACATGCGCTGCGTCATCCGGCGCAGGCCGGCTTCGCCGCCAATGCGGTCGTAAGGCGTGGGAGCAGCAGGATCGTTCATCGGATCGGGAGGCGGGTCGATGGACGCAGGATCATCCTGCAGCGCGGCCCTGGCGCACAGCGACGAAGTGTCGCGGCGGAATCACATGGTCTTGCACTGGCGCCAGCGCACCGGCTCGCTGCTGCCCGGCGGCGGATTGAGCTGCACGCGGCTCGCGCGGAGGGCGGGGTAGCGCTCCAGTTCCAGGCAGATCCACGGCCAGATGTCCTTCTCGCTGGCCGTGCGGTCGACGCTCAGCGTCAGCTTGGTCTGCCAGACGCCGCGGGTGATGCCTGGCGTCTTCGACAGCGCCTTGAGGACGTCGCGCATCTGCGCTTCCAGCTCTTCCTGGGTGGGTTCGCGGAAACTTTCCTGCGTGACGGCGGGCGTCGCCGGTGCCGCCGCCGGGGCGGGGCGCGCCACGCTGGCGGGGGGCGCGGCTTCTGCATCCTCGCGGACCGTCGGGTAGGCGTTCGACCAGACGGCCATGGCCAGCGCGCCCAGGGTCACCGCGCCCAGCCATGAGATGCCCGTGTGGCGCTTGGCGCGGCTGGTGGCGTACTGGGCGATCTGCTCACGCAGGGCGGGTTCGATCAGATAACGCACTTCCGGCCACAGTCGGGGGCCGTCGAGCAGTTCGATGCTGGTGCCCTGCGCGGCGTCGCGACCTTCCTTCTCGACCTTGCCCTCGGTGGCGAGGATGCCGCCACGCGCGGCGCCCAGGCGGATGCTGGCCGCCAGTTCCTGCACCGGGGCCGCGGCGATGCGGTAGGCCGAACCATGCTTGCAGGACAGCAACCAGCGTTCCTCGCCGCGGGCAAGCACGAAGGTCGACTGCGGTTCGCGCGAGTCCTGCTGGTCCGGCGTCGCCTCCACCAGGCCGCGGCGTTCCATCGCGGCCAGCACGAGCTTGGAAAACTCGCGCCAGCGCAGTCCGGACAGTGCGTGCAGTCCATACGACATTTCGTCGTGGGGGCGGCGGATCAGCCAGAGATAAACCGTGACGGCGGTGCCGCTCACAAGGGTGACGGCCAAGCCGATGAGCCAGATGGACATGCGTCGCGGATGCGTTGTTGTTATTAGACCCGCGATTCTACCGGGCCGGCCCTGTGCGTGTCTGTGCTCGATGGCGACAGGTCGGGCGGCAGGCCGAGGAAGCGCCCGCCAGTCCGAAGCCGTAAGGGGAGGGGAGCAAACGAACTTCGATGGACTGGCGGGCGGAATGATTGTTACGTCATTCGATGTTGCCGCGCAACAAATTTTTATTCAGAAAAGCGCTTGAAAAACCGTGTGCAACCTTATGGTGCAGTCTTCTTGCGCGGTGCACGTTTCGCGGGCGTTTTCTTCGCCGCGGGCGTCGATTTCTTGACGCTGGCGGCCTTGCGCGGACGCGCGGCGCGGGCCGTCTTGGCCGCCGGCGCACCGCCGAGCTTGCGCAGTTCGGCATTCAGCGCATCCACACGGTCGATCAGTGCGGAGAGATCCTCGCGGCTGGGGACTTCCAGGCGGCGCAGGGCGCGGTGCACGCGCTCCTCGAAGACCTTTTCCAGCCGGTCCCAGGTATCCGAGGCGCGCTCGCGCGCCTGGCCGACCGTGGTCTCGACCGCGTCACGCATGGCCTGGGCCTTGCCGCCGGCGGCCTTGCGCGTGAGGTGTTCCAGCGACAGGCCTTCCTTCACCAGCGTCTCGAACAGCTTGGTGCCCTCGGCCTGCGCGCGCCCGAAGGCACCCACGCCGGCCAGCCACACCTGCTGCGCCGATTCGCCCAGGCGCTTGGACATCTGTTCGGCCTGCGCCTGCAGGTCCTCGTTCTTGGAAGCGGAAGCGGTCTTCTTGCGTGCGGATTTCTTCAGCGTGGCCATGGCGTTCCGTCGTTGGATGGAAGGGTGAGTGCGGGCCAGAATCGACGCCGCGTCTAGAGTTTTCACACCAGCCGGTGAGGCCGCCGTGAGCAGGTCAGGTGCGGCGGGCGGCCCGGCGGCGCGATACCAGTTGGTCCACGTCGTCCAGCGCGCGGCGCAGGCGGGCGGTGGTCTCGGTCATGCGCGGCATCACGTCCAGCCCATCGAGGATGGAACGGTGGCGGTCGTTGACGATGTCCTCGTTGTAGCGGATGCCGTGCGCGGCCAGCATCGGCTTGAGCACGGCGGCGCGCTTGCGCAGGTCCGCCAGCGTGTTGCGGTAGGCCAGTTGGCAGACGCGGTGGCGCGAGGAGAAGCTGAAGAGGTTGGTGAAGAACAGCTCGCTGTCGTCGGCGTTGGGCTCGAACACCAGCTGGTCGATGTCCGGGTAGCGGTGCGGATACTTTTCCATGCCGATCTGCATGCGCGACTGCAGCAGCGTGCGCAGCGTCTGCGACAGCACGGCCGGCAGGCCGCCGCTGGCCAGCCCCACCTGTTCGGCCTCGTCTGCCTGCGGCGTGGCCTGGTTGGCATCGAACGGCACCAGCGGGTTGATGCCGATCATCAGGTCGATGCCGCGGTCGAGCACCGTGCTCGCATGCATGGTGCGGCGCAGGGCGCCGTCGAGGAAATGCCGGCCACCGATCTCCACCGGCGGGTACAGGCCAGGCAGTGCGGAACTGGCCTGCACGGCGCGCGAGATCGGGATGTCGTCCCAGCCTTCTTCGCCGAAGCGCACCGCCTCGCCGCTGTCCAGGTCTACCGCCACCACGAAGAGGTCGGCGTCCAGCGTGCGGAAATCGTTGCTGCGGCCGCGCCGGCTGAAGATGTCGCGCAGGAAGCGTTCCACTTCCTCGTTGTCGAAGATGCCGGTGGGCACCAGGCCGCCGAAGCGCAGGAACAGGTCCGACCAGCGCGTGGCGCGGCGAGGATTGCGCATCAGCCGCGACAGCCAGTCCGCATACAGCCCCGGCAGGGTGGCCGCCCGTCGCAGGTACTCGCCCACATTGGGTCGCAGGAAGGTCTCGGGACGGAATTCGGCATCGTCGCTGGTGCCTGTGATGAAGATGCGGCACATCTCGGCCGTGCCCATCCGGTTGGCCAATCCCGCAGCGAGGAAGGCGCCCGAGCTGACGCCCACGTAGCAGTCCATCCGGGTCAGGTCCAGGCCGTCCAGCCCTTCGTCCAGCGCACGCAGCGCGCCCAGTTCGTACATCCCGCCGATGGGGCCGCCGCCGGCGATGGCCAGCCCGATCTTGCCGTTGTGGCCCCGTTGCCGCGCGCTGTGGATCGAAAGCATGTACTACCCGTGGTGACCTTGCCGCCCGAGTGTAGCCGACCGGTCGCCGGGTTGCGGTGGTCGCGCCCGGTCCGGATCATGGCGACCATGGCCCGAACGAATCCGTTGATCGAACGCGTGGGCAGGCGCCTGGCCTGGCACCAGGCCGCGCACGACCCCGACCACGAGCCGCGCAACCGGCTGCGCTGGCTGCCCGAGGTCCGGCGCTGGCAGGCGGCGCGGCTGGAAGCCAGCTTCGCGCATTTCCTGAACGACCCGAAGCGGCGCGCGGCGGCGATGTTCTTCCTCACCGACGTCTACGGCGACCACGATTTCAGCGGGCGCGATGCCAACGTGGCCAAAGTGATGCCGATGATGCAGCGCCTGCTGCCCGGCGCGGTCCTGGAAACCGTGGCCCACGGCATCGAACTGGGCGTACTGACCCATGCCCTGGACATGCGCATGGCCGAGGCGCTGCACCGGCTGGCGCCGAACCGCCGCAAGCTGGATGCCGACCTCTACGGCAAGGCCTATCGTGAGGTGGGCCTGCCGCGCCTGCGCGGGCACCAGATCGACCTGATCGCGGAAGTGGGCGTGGGCCTGGCGCGGGCGGTGAAGACCCCGGGCGTGGCCACGCTGCTCAAGCTGTCGCGCGGACCGGCCAAGGCGACCGGGCTGGGCGAACTGCAGGGGTTCCTGGAACGGGGTTTCGCCGCGTTCGCCGCCCTCGGCGACGGCAAGGCGTTCGTGCGCGATATCGAGCGTGCGGAACGTGCGGTATCGCGCCGGCTGTTCGACGCCGAGCCGGATCCATTCCGCGACTGACGGTCAGTCGAACTTCTCGCTCAGCACCCGGCGGATCTCGGCTTCGATCGGGCCCTTCATCGCCGACAGCAGGAAGCCCAGGTTGGCGGTGACCCGCAGCTTGTCGGCGAGCAGGGCGATGGTGCCGTCCACGCCGGAGCGGCTGAATTTCAGCGTGTCGCCGTCCCAGCCGTAGTCCATGTCGAAGCGCTCGGCCAGTTTCTTGGCCACGCCTTCGACGGCCTTGCGCGCCTGCGCGGGCGACTTGGAATGCGGGTGCTGGATATCGATACTGGCCATGCGCGGGCTCCGGTGACGGGCCGCCATTCTGCGCGGCGACGCGTGAAGATGCCAAGCCGGGGCTGCCGGTCCCACGCCAACCTGCTAGGCTCCCGTCGCGTGCAGAACCTCAGACTTCATTTCAGCAACCGCCCCGCGCCGGACCGGCCGCTCACCACCGGTGTGCACCGCATCGTGCGCGAGGCCACCGGCACGATCGGCGTCGGCGATGCCCTGCAGGGCGCGCTGCTGGCGCAGATCTGCGTGGACCGGCGTGGCCTGTGGCTGCAGGTGGCCAACGGCATGCGCGGCGTGCACATCAATGGCCGTCCGGTCAGGCGCATGGCGGTGTTGCGGCCCGGCGATGCGGTGTTCGTGGAAGGCGTGGAGTTGCTGCTGCAATCCGGCTACGCGTCGGCGGCCGACCTGCGCGACAGCGATGCCGGCCAGGGCGACATGCGGGTGGTGCTGCGTGGCCTGGGCGGCAAGTACCACGGCAAGAGCGTGTCGCTGGAACAGCCGCGCGTGGTGGGCCGCGCCCGCGATGCCCACATCCGCATCGATGACCCTGGCTTCGCCGAACGGCATGCCCGCCTGGAACTGCGCGGCGAACGCGTGCTGCTGCGCGATCTGGGATCGTCCGAAGGCACGCGCGTCAATGGCGTGACGGTACGTGATGCGCTGCTGGTGGCCGGTGACCAGATCGTGTTCGATGCCCAGCATCGCTTCGTGCTGGAAGTGCCGTGGGCGCCCAGCGCGAAACTGGAGGATGCCGCCCCGATGGACGACGCCGGCATCGTACCCACGGATGGCGACACGCCGGTCCGGCAGGCCTCGTCGATGCTGCGCTGGCCGTGGCTGCTGCTCGCGGCGCTGCTGATGGCGGGCGCGCTCAGCGCGCTGCTGCTGTTCGGCGCGGGCTGAACTTCTTCCAGACACGCCAGCCGAGCAACACCGCCAGGATGGCGGCATACAGCAGCGGCTCGCGGATGTCCGACTTCACCAGCCACCAGAAGTGCAGCACCGCCAGCACGCCGATGGCGTAGACGAGCTTGTGCAACTGGCCCCAGCGACGGCCGAGCCGGCGCATCCAGCCCTGGGTCGAGGTGATGGCCAGCGGCACCAGCAGCAGCCAGGCGGCGAAGCCGACGGTGATGTAGGGCCGCTTGACGATCTCCTCGAAGATCTGCGTCCAGTAGCCGCGCAGGTCCAGGCCCAGATACACGGCCAGGTGCAGGCTGGCGTAGAAAAACGCATACAGCCCCAGCATGCGCCGGAAGCGCAGCAGCACGGACTGTCCGGTCAGCTGGCGCAGCGGCGTGAGGGCCAGCGCGATCATCAGCATCCGCAGCGCCCACAGCCCGGTGCGATGCTCGATTTCCGCCACCGGATCGGCACCCAGCGCATCGCTGCCGTGCTGCCAGACGTCGTAGAACTGCCAGGCCAAGATGGCCAGCGGGGTCAGCGCAAGCGCATGGACCAGGGTCTTGGCGGCGATGAGGCGCGGGGAGGTCTTGGGCATGCGGGATGGGGCCGGTGTCGGTGTCGGAAGGCGATGATGTCAGGTGCGCGACGATGTCGGGAGGCGGGCGACGTCAGCGGCTGCGGGTCGTAGCGCCGAGGGAGGCGACCCCGTCCCAGCGCCCTTCGTGCAAAACCCGTCGAGAGGCCGTTCGTGGTGAGCCCGTCGCGGGGCCGTTCGTGGTGAACCTGTCGAGGCTCCGTGCCGGGTGAGCCTGTCGAGGTCGCCTTCGTGGTGAGCTTGTCGAGGTCCCGTTCGTGGTGAGCCTGTCGAACCACGCTGTTGGCGAAAAGCCTGAGCGTCGGCCTCGAAAAGCGTGGTTCGACAGGCTCACCACGAACGGAATGGCAACGCATCACGAAGTGAGTGGAAGCTCACCAGAAACGGAGTGTGAGTTCACTCCTGCCGGACCCGGGTGGCATCGCACCACACGCAAACCGCGAACGACGTTGCCATGCCAGCCCCCGGACAGCCGCAGTAAGCGGTCTCCGGACGTGCGCTCAATACCACTTCTTCAGGTCCATGCCGGCGTACAGCGACGCCACCTGGTCGGCATAGCCGTTGAACGCGCGGGTGGGGATGCGCTCGGCGAACAGCTTGCTCTGCGTGCCGGCGATGCGGCGCTCGGTCTTCTGGCTCCAGCGCGGATGGTCGACGTTCGGATTGACGTTGGAGAAGAACCCGTACTCCGAGGGCTGCAGGTCGTGCCAGGCGGTTTCGGGCATCTTCTCGACGAACTTGATCTCGACGATCGACTTGATGCTCTTGAAGCCGTACTTCCACGGCACCACCAGCCGCAGCGGCGCGCCGTTCTGCTGCGGCAGCGGCTTGCCGTACAGGCCGGTGGCCAGCAGGGTGAGCGGATGCATGGCCTCGTCGATGCGCAGGCCTTCGCGGTAGGGCCAGTTGATCGAGCGGTAACGCACGCCGGGCATCTGCACCGGATCGGCCAGTGTGGTGAAGGCCACGTACTTCGCCTTGGAGGTGGGCTGGAACTTCTTCAGCACCTCGCCCAGCGGGACGCCCAGCCACGGGATCACCATCGACCAGCCCTCCACGCAGCGCAGGCGGTAGATGCGCTCCTCGGGCGTGGGCCCCTTGATGAGATCCTCCAGCGCGATCTTCCCGGGCTTGGCGCATTCGCCGCCCACCACCACCGACCACGGCGAGGTCTTCAGGGTCTTGCGGGCATTGGACGGGTCGGCCTTGCCGGTGCCGAACTCGTAGAAGTTGTTGTAGGTGCTGACATCCTCGAACCGGGTCAGCGTCTCGGTGGTGCGGAAGCCGGACCGCGCCTGTTCCGGCGTCACCGTGATCTTCGGCGGCGGCGGGGGTTCGGCCTCGGCGCAGCCGGCCAGGGCCAGTGCGGGTGCGGCGGCGAAGGCCTGCAGCAGGCGGCGACGCTCCAGATAGACACGCTCGTCGGTGACGTGGGAGGCAGGAATCCGCAGGGCATCGCGCAAGGACATGGGAGGGTTTCCTCGGAGGGCTGTGGTTCGACCCGGGCATGCGGCATTGGTTCACCGGCCGGGCGCATACAAGGTAGTACGCCCGTGATGAAGAAAAGGATGCGCTCGGCGCTGGTTGCCCCTGCAACTGATGCGCTGCGGCATACTACGGCCCTTCCTGTTCAGGTGCCCCATGACGCGCGCGTTCAACTTCAGTGCCGGCCCGGCGACGTTGCCCGAATCCGTCCTGCGGCAGGCCCAGGCCGAGATGCTCGACTGGAACGGCATCGGCGCGTCCATCGTGGAGATCAGCCACCGCAGCCAGGACTTCATTGCGGTGGCGGCGCAGGCCGAAGCCGACCTGCGCGCGCTGGTCGGCATTCCCGACGACTACGCGGTGCTGTTCCTGTCCGGCGGCGCCACCACCCACCAGGCGCTGCTGGCGCTGAATTTCGCCGCGCCCGGCCAGGTGGTCGACTACGTGGTGACCGGCCACTGGGGCAAGACCGCGATCAAGCAGGCCAAGCCCTACTGCACCGTCAACATCGCCGCCGACGGCGAAGCCGGCGGCTTCCACGACATTCCCGCGCGCGACAGCTGGCGGCTCACGCCGGGCGCGGCCTACGTCCACATCACCGCCAACGAGACCATCCACGGCGTGGAGTTCCGCGACACGCCGGACGTGGGCGACGTGCCGCTGTTCGCCGATTTCAGTTCCTCCATCGCCTCCGAGCCGCTGGACGTGTCCAAGTACGGCGTGATCTACGCCGGCGCGCAGAAGAACCTGGGCCCGGTGGGCGTGGCGGTGGTCATCATCCGCAAGGACCTGTTCGCGCGCAGCGGCCAGCCGCGCGCGGACATCTTCGACTACCGCTCGCATGCCGAGCGCGACTCCATGCTCAACACACCGCCGACCTGGAACTGGTACCTGGCCGGTCTGGTGTTCAAGTGGATGCTGGCCGAAGGCGGGGTGGCCGAGTTCGCCCGCCGCAATGCGGTGAAGTCGTCGCTGGTCTACAGCGCCATCGACGCCTCTGGCGGTTTCTACCGCAACGACGTGGCGGCGGCCGCGCGGTCGCGGATGAACATCCCGTTCTTCCTGCCGGACGACACCCTGACCGCGCGCTTCGTGGCCGAATCGAAGGCGGCCGGCCTGCTGGCGCTGAAAGGCCACAAGGCCGTCGGCGGCATCCGCGCCTCGCTGTACAACGCGATGCCGGTGGAAGGCGCGCAGGCGCTGGTGGAGTTCATGCGCGATTTCCAGCAGCGCAACGGATGATTCGGGTCGTTGTTGTAGGAGCGACGTAAGTCGCGACCGTCAACATCCAGGTCGCGACTTACGTCGCTCCTACAGAAGGCAACACAGGACACAACAACAATGGCTTCCAAGCCCAGCAAACCCTCCGCCAAGCCTGCGAAAGGCAAGAAAACCGACGCCACGACCACCCCCGCGCCCGCGCTCTCCGACGTCCGCGCCAAGATCGACGGCATCGACCGCCAGATCCAGTCGCTGATCGCCGAGCGCGCGCGCTTCGCCCACCAGGTCGGCAAGGCCAAGGGCAAGCTCGCCGCCGCGGTGGACTATTACCGGCCCGAGCGCGAGGCGCAGGTGCTGCGGATGGTGGTGGACCGCAACGAGGGGCCGCTGTCCGACGAAGTACTGGTGCACGTCTTCCGCGAAATCATGTCCGCCTGTCTGGCCCAGCAGGAGCCGCTGAAGATCGGCTACCTCGGCCCGGAAGGCACCTTCAGCCAGCAGGCCGTGCTAAAGCACTTCGGTCGCTCGGCGCACGGGCTGCCGCTGGCCAGCATCGAGGAAGTGTTCCAGGAAGTGGCCAGCGGCAACGCCGATTTCGGCGTGGTGCCGGTGGAGAACTCGGGGCAGGGCACCATCCAGATCACCCTGGACATGTTCCTGACCTCGGACCTGAAGATCTGCGGCGAAGTCGAACTGCGCGTGCACCAGTTCCTGATGTCGCGCAGCGGCCGCATCGACGACATCGAGCGCATCTACGCGCACCCGCAGTCCTTCGCGCAGACGGCCGGCTGGCTGCGCGCCAACCTGCCGAAGGTGGAGAAGGTGCCGGTGTCCAGCAATGCCGAAGGCGCACGCCGCGCGCGCGGCAACGACGACGCGGCGGCCATCGGCGGCGAGAGCGCAGCGCACGTGTACGGCCTGAAGAAGGTCGTCATGAGCCAGATCCAGGATGACAAGGACAACACCACCCGCTTCCTGGTGATCGGCCGCAGCCTGTTCCCGCCGTCCGGCCACGACCGCACCTCGGTGCTGGTCTTCATCCATGACAAGCCCGGCGCGCTGTTCGACGTGCTCAGCCCGTTCGCGCGCCACGGCATCAGCATGAACCGCATCGAATCGCGCCCGTCGCACCACGCCAAGTGGGAGTACGGCTTCTTCATCGACCTGGCCGGCCATATCGACGACGAGTCGATGAAACAGGCACTGGCCGAGCTGAAGCAGCATTCGGCGCAGATCAAGGTGCTGGGGTCGTATCCGGTTGCGGTGCCTTGAAAGCCGTCACGAACCCCGTCCGGTCTTGGTATCGCGTTGTTCGTCATCCCGGCGAAAGCCGGGATCCCCGTTGACGTTGCCTTTTGCCGGACCAGCAAGATCAAGATGGATCCCGGCTTGCGCCGGGATGACGGCAACCTCCCGTCATCCGTCCAGACGTCCGCTTCCTTCTATCCTCGTAAGACGCAACGAGCTCCCATGACCCAACACTGGATCGCCTCCACCGGCCGCGCCTTGCGCGGCACCCTCGACATCCCCGGCGACAAGTCGGTCTCGCACCGCGCGGTGATGTTCGCCGCGCTGGCCGATGGCGTATCGACCATCGACGGCTTTCTCGAAGGCGAGGACACGCGTGCCACGGCGGCGATCTTCTCGCGCCTGGGCGTGCGTATCGAAACCCCGTCGCCGTCGCGCCGCATCGTGCACGGCGTCGGCGTGGATGGCCTGAAGGCCGCGGATGGCGAGCTTGATTGCGGCAACGCCGGCACCGGCATGCGCTTGCTGGCCGGCCTGCTCGCGGCGCAGCGGTTCGACAGCGTGCTGGTCGGCGACGAATCCCTGTCCAGGCGCCCCATGCGTCGCGTCACCGGGCCGCTGTCGACGATGGGCGCGCGCATCGACACCGAAGAGGGCGGGCTGCCGCCATTGCGCATCCACGGCGGGCAGGCGCTCACCGGCATCGACTACACGCTGGAAGTCGCCAGCGCCCAGGTGAAGTCCGCTGTGCTGCTGGCCGGCCTGTACGCCGATGGCGAAACCGTCGTGCGCGAGCCGCATCCCACCCGCGATTACACCGAGCGCATGCTCAAGGCCTTCGGCGTGGACATCGATTTCTCGCCCGGCTTCGCGCGCCTGCGTGGCGGCCAGCGGTTGAAAGCGGCGGACATCGCGGTGCCGGCGGACTTCTCCTCGGCGGCGTTCTTCCTGGTCGCGGCCAGCATCATCCCGGGCTCCGAGCTGCGCCTGCGCGCGGTCGGCCTCAATCCCCGCCGCACCGGCCTGTTGCAGGCACTGCGCCTGATGGGGGCCGACATCAGCGAGGAAAACGCCAGTGAGCATGGCGGCGAACCGGTCGCCGACCTTGTGGTGCGCCATGCACCGCTGCGCGGCATCGCCGTGCCCGAGGCACTGGTGCCGGACATGATCGACGAGTTCCCGGCGTTGTTCGTCGCGGCCGCCGCCGCAGAGGGCCCAACCGTCGTCAGTGGTGCCGCCGAGTTGCGGGTGAAGGAATCCGACCGTCTCGCTGCGATGGCGAACGGTCTGCGCGCCTTGGGTCTGCGCATCGACGAAACCCCGGATGGCGCGACGATCTTCCCCGGCGAGCTGCAAGCCGGCACCGTCGACTCCCATGGCGACCATCGCATCGCCATGGCGTTCTCGATTGCCGGCCAGCTCGCGAAGGGCGAGGTGCGCATCGGCGACGTCGCCAACGTGGCCACCTCGTTCCCGAACTACGACGGGCTGGCCACGGGGGCGGGGTTCGGGCTGCGCAACGCCTGAGGCCTCACGAAACTGGGTGTGGGAGCGACGTAAGTCGCGATGAAGGGTCCTGAATGCATCATCGCGACTTACGTCGCTCCCACAACAGCCGCTCACAACCACGACGCATGCATGAAAAAGGGGGCGCCTGCCCGCGCCCCCTTTCCTTTCCTCGTCAGCTCCGTGTCGGGAGCGGTGCCGTGCTTAGATCGGCGTGAAGTCCACCGGCACCTTCACGCTGGTGGCGACGGCCTTGCCGTTGCGCATGGCCGGCTCGAAGCGCCACTGGCGCACGGCGGTCAGCGCGGCACGGTCCAGATCGCGTTCGCCGCTGCGCTCGACCACGCGAACCTCGACCGGATTGCCGTTGGCGTCCACCTCGGCCAGCACGACCACCGTGCCACCCACGCCGGCCCGCAGCATCGAGGCCGGGTACTTCGGCTCGGTGTTGGTCGCGAGCGGGCGTGCATCGCGGCTGATCGGCGCCGGGCGCGTGGCGACACGCTCGGTGCGTTCGCGGTTGGCGGCAGCGCGTTCGCCTGCCGGCGCGGCGGGTGCCGTATCACCGATCACGGCTCCCGGCACGGTAGCCACTGGGGCCTCGGCCGGCGCACGCGACTGGCTCCACCAGATCAGGCCGCCGGCGGTGACCGCGAAGGCGAGCAGCGTCAGCAGGACGGGGGACGTGGTGCGGCGCGATTCGACCGTGCTGTCTTCGACGGTGTCCGGGGCGCGGTATTCGTTGTTCGTGGGCATCGACATATGAACCTCCGTTTCGCGTTGTGGGTTCCGCGTTGGAACGGTGCCCAGTCTTTGCGCGACGATGTTTGCGATGCGTGATCGAGTGATGAAGCGCGCCGGTTTGAGTTCAGGTACCGGAATCCGCGTTCATCGGTGTGCAGGGCGCGTGCATGGGCGCAGCCTTTCCGCACTGCGGCCGGACATGTCGCGTATCGGAAGCTCCGAAACAAGGCCCCGTTCGTGGTGAGCTTGTCGAACCACGCTTCTGGCGCTGATGTGTGCCGTCGTAGCTTTTGGATCTTCCGCGAAGAGCGTGGTTCGACAGGCTCACCACGAACGGATCTCTAGCGGCGCTTAAAGTCGGTTGGCGTCGTTGCGGCGCCAACGCAGCATCGCGCGCGACGCCGACGTCGCATCACCGCATCTTGAAATCGATCGGCACCGTCACCGCGCCTGGGACCGGCTGGCCATCGCGCTGCGCCGGCTGGAAGCGCCACTGGCGCACGGCGGTGACCGCGGCGCGGTCCAGATCGCGCGAGCCGCTGCGCTGGGCGACGTCGACGGAAGTGGGCACGCCATCGGCGCCCACTTCCACGCGCACCATCACCGTGCCTTGGTCGCCATTGCGCATCGCGGCGGCCGGATATTCGGGGGCGGGGGTCTGCCCGGGGATCGGCACCGGCACATCGCCCGGGGCCAGCGGAACGGTGGCGGTCGGCGCCGGGGCATCGCCGGGCGTGGCGGGCAGCGGGGTTTCGGAGACCGGTACCGGCATCGGCTTTTCTTCCACCAGTTGCGGGCGCTCCTCGGGCGCGGGGCGCGGCGCCGGTTCGTCCATGCCGCTGGCGCCGGTGCCGGTGGACAGCGGTTCGGGCAGCGCTTCGATCGGCAGCGCCTTGCCCGGCGCGGCGGCCTCGGGGGTATAGAAGCCGTCGTCGCGGCCGACCCACCACACGATCAGGAACAGCAGCAGGCCGATGCCGAAGGCGATGGCGGCGTTGCGCAGGGCAGTGCGGGGCAGGCGGAAGGTGAAGTGCGGGTCGTGCGGTTGCTGGGCCGACATGGGGATCACCGGTGGAATCGCGCCGATTCTTGCACAGCGGGGGTTAACCGCGCGGGCAGTCGGTCGCAGATGGGCGATAATGCCGGCCTCCCACGCCAGACTGCTGTTTCCATGCTCGATCCTGTCCTGCTCCGCACCCAGCCCGCCGAACTCGCCCAGCGCCTCAAGCAGGCCCGCAACTTCGACCTGGACGTGTCCCGCATCGCCGAGCTGGAGGCTGCCCGCAAGCAGTTGCAGAAGCGCACCGAGGAGTTGCAGAACCTGCGCAACACCCGTTCCAAGGCGATCGGCCAGGCCAAGGCCAAAGGCGAGGACGTGTCCGCGCTGATGGCCGAAGTGGCCGGCTTCGGCGACGAGCTGAAAGCCTCGGAAGTGAAGCTGGACGAGATCCGCAGCGAGATCGAAGCCCTCGCCCTGGGCATTCCCAACCTGCCGCATGCCAGCGTGCCGGTCGGCCAGGACGAAGCCGACAACGTCGAACAGCACCGCTGGGGCACGCCGCGCACGTTCGACTTCGCGGTCAAGGACCATGTGGAACTCGGCGCCCGCCACGGCTGGCTCGACGCCGACACCGCCGCCAAGCTCTCCGGCGCCCGCTTCACCGTGCTGCGCGGCCAGCTGGCCCGCCTGCATCGCGCGCTCGCGCAGTTCATGCTGGACCTGCACACCAACGAGCACGGTTACGAAGAGACCAGCGTGCCAGTGATTGTCAACGCCGACTCGATGCGCGGCACCGGCCAGCTACCGAAGTTCGAGGAAGACCTGTTCGCCACCCAGCTCGGCGAGCACAAGCGCTATTTGATCCCGACGTCCGAAGTGCCGCTGACCAATATCGTCCGCGACGAGATCCTCGACGACGCCCGCCTGCCGCTGCGCATGACCGCGCATTCCATGTGCTTCCGCTCCGAAGCCGGCAGCGGTGGCCGCGACGTGCGCGGCATGATCCGCCAGCACCAGTTCGAGAAAGTGGAACTGGTCTCCATCGCCCGCCCGTCCGAAAGCTACGACGAGCAGGAGCGTATGACCCGCGCCGCCGAAACCGTGCTGGAGAAGCTGGGCCTGCCTTACCGCCGCATGCTGCTGTGCACCGGCGACATGGGCTTCGGCGCCACCAAGACCTTCGACCTGGAAGTCTGGCTGCCGTCGCAGGCCATGTACCGCGAGATCTCCTCGTGCTCCAACTGCGAGGACTTCCAGGCCCGCCGCATGCAGGCCCGCTGGCGCAACCCCGCCACCGGCAAGCCCGAACCCGTGCACACGCTCAATGGCTCCGGCACCGCCGTCGGCCGCGCCCTGATCGCGGTGATGGAGAACTACCAGAACGAAGACGGCTCGATCACCGTGCCTGACGTGCTGCGGCCGTACATGGGTGGTGCGGAACGGATCGCCTGAGGTATTGAATCCTTCTCCCCGCAAGCGGGGAGGGGAGAACATCCGCAGCCGCACAATGCCGCTGTTCCTTCTCCCCGCCTGCGGGGAGAGCAACTGTCTTGATTCAGGCTGTTTGGGAGGCGTTGAGATGGTCCCGCATGCGGGCGTTGAGGATGACCAGCAGTTTGCGCATGGATGCCACCAGGGCCACCTTGGCGGGTTTACCT
>NZ_JAKZBW010000003.1:0-174301 GCF_022539275.1 Pseudoxanthomonas sp. LH2527
TCGGGGTGTGCTCCCTCCCCCGCAAGCGGGGGAGGGAGCACACCCCGAAGCCATCACACCAACATGTCCAACCACTCCGTCGAAGACATCAAATCCGAGAGCCACCGCCTGCGTGGCAGCCTGCTCGACAGCCTGGCCGATCCGGTCACCGGGGCGCTGCGCGAATCGGACCAGACCCTGATCAAGTACCACGGCAGCTACCAGCAGGACGACCGCGACCTGCGCGACGAGCGCCGCCGGCAGAAGCTGGAGCCTGCCTACCAGTTCATGATCCGCACGCGCACGCCGGGCGGCGTGGTCACGCCGGCGCAGTGGCTGAAGCTGGACGCCATCGCCACGCAGTACGCCAATCATTCGCTGCGCATCACCACGCGGCAGGCCTTCCAGTTCCACGGCGTCATCAAGCGCGAACTGAAGGCGACCATGCAGGCCATCAACGCCGCATTGATCGACACGCTGGCGGCCTGCGGCGACGTCAACCGCAACGTGCTGGTGGCGGCCAACCCGCTGGAATCGCGCGCGCACGCCGACGTGCAGGCGTGGGCGGCGAAGCTGTCCGAGCACCTGCTGCCCAACACCCGCGCGTACTACGAGATCTGGCTGGACGAGGAGCGCGTGGCCGGCAGCGGCGAGGAAGAAGAACCGATCTACGGCGCCACCTACCTGCCCCGCAAGTTCAAGATCGGCTTCGCGGTGCCGCCGGTCAACGACGTGGACGTGTTCGCCAACGACCTGGGCTTCATCGCCGTGCTGGACGACGGCGCGCTGGCCGGCTTCAACCTGGTGATCGGCGGCGGCATGGGTGCGACCCATGGCGATGCCGAAACCTATCCGCGTGTCGGCAACGTGGTCGGCTTCATCACGCCGGAACAGTTGCTGGAGGTGGCCACGGCCGTGGTCACCACCCAGCGCGACCTGGGCAACCGCGAGCAGCGCAAGCGTGCGCGTTTCAAGTACACCATCGACGACCATGGCCTGGACACGGTCGTGGCGGAGATCGAGCGCCGCAGCGGCGTGGCGCTGCAGCCGGTTCGTCCCTTCCATTTCCAGCACAACGGCGATCGCTACGGCTGGGTCGAGGGCGAAGACGGCCACTGGCACCTGACCCTGCATCTGTATGCGGGCCGCATCGCCGACACCGCGCAGGCCACCCACCTCACCGGCCTGCGCGAGATCGCCAACGTCCATCGCGGCGAGTTCCGGATGACCGCGAACCAGAACCTGGTGATCGCCGGCGTGCCGGCCGGCGAGCGCGCGCGTATCGATGCGCTGGTGAAGGCGCACGGGCTGGATGCCGGCGAACGGCTCGGCACCGCCCTCCAGCGCGCGGCCGTGGCCTGCGTGGCGCTGCCGACCTGCGGGCTGGCGATGGCCGAAGCGGAGCGCTACCTGCCAGACTTCACCGACAAGCTGCAGCCATTGCTGGACAAGCACGGCCTGCGCGATGCGCCCATCGTGCTGCGCATCTCCGGCTGCCCGAACGGGTGCTCGCGGCCGTACCTGGCGGAGATCGCCCTGGTCGGCAAGGCGCCGGGCCGCTACAACCTGATGCTCGGCGGCGACGCGCGCGGCCAGCGGCTCAACACGCTGTACCGCGAGAACATCGACGAAGCCGCCATCCTCGCCACGCTGGACGAGTTGTTCGCGCGCTATGCGGCCGGTCGCGACGGCGATGAAGGCTTCGGCGACTTCCTGCATCGCAGCGGCGTGGTCGCCCTGCCCGCCTATCCCACCCACCGACAGATCGCCCTGGAACTGCACGCATGAGCGCCCTCGCCCTTTCACTGGACACGGACCGGATCGCCGAGCACAACGCGTGGCTGGAAACGCAGACCGCCGAGCAGCGCATCGCCTGGGCGCTGAAGCACGGGCCTGCCGAAGCCGCGATGTCGTCCAGCTTCGGCGCGCAGGCGGCGGTGCTGCTGCACATGGTCACCCGGCAGAAGCCGGACGTCCCGGTGGTGCTGATCGACACGGGCTACCTGTTCCCCGAGACCTACCGCTTCGCCGACGAACTGACCGAGCGCCTGCAGCTCAACCTGCAGGTGTTCCGCCCGCTGGTCAGCCGCGCCTGGATGGAGGCGCGCCACGGCCGCCTGTGGGAGCAGGGCCTGGTCGGCATCGAGCAGTACAACAGCCTGCGCAAGGTCGAGCCGATGAAGCGCGCGCTCAAGGAACTGGGCGTGGGCACCTGGTTCACCGGCCTGCGCCGCGTCCAGGCCACCAGCCGCGCCAACGCCCCGGTGCTGCAGCAGCGCGAGGAGCGCTGGAAGATCAACCCCATCGTCGACTGGACCGACCGCGACGTGTGGCAGTACATGAAGCAGCACGACCTGCCCTACCACCCGCTGTGGGAGCAGGGCTACGTGTCGATCGGCGACTTCCACACCACCCGCCGCTGGGAACCCGGCATGCGCGAGGAGGACACCCGCTTCAACGGGCTCAAGCGCGAGTGCGGCATCCACATCGACGTCTGACGCGCCGCGCGGGCGTCCACGCCCTCGACGGCCGGTAGCCGCGCCCCGCGGAAATTCGCGCCGGTCGAGGGGTCTTCCATCGCCCGAAGACCGCTTCCATCGCCCGCCCCCTTCCCTCCCCGGATCGGCGGGCTATCCTCCACGGCACTTCCCAAGCCGTGGTATCCAACGTGTTCCCCAGCCTGCTGCTGATCATCCGCATCCTCGTCGCCTGGTTCGGCGCGATCCTCATGGCGGGCTTCATCTGGAACGGCATCTTCGAACGGACCATGCTGTCGGGTGCGGCCGAGTGGCTGTTCAACCTCGCCTCGACGCTGGTGATGCTGTCGGTACTGATCGGCCTGATCAGCCACCTGCGGCGGATCTGGCTGATCACGGGGCGGCTCGACAGCACCACGCTGGCCAGCCGCCAGCGCCGGCAGATCGAAGTACCGCTGGACACCGCCGACGCCTTCGCCCTGATCGAAGGTGCGCTGCGCGAACTGCCGCGCGCCGAGGAGGCGGAAAGCGCGCCCGACAGCCTGCAGGTACGGGTCAAGGTGCGCCGTATCGACAGCTTCGACGGCCCCAGCCAGCCGTCGCGCTTCAACATCATGGCGCGCTTCGCGGTGAAGCGTGACCTCGTCCAGGCCACGGTCACGCCCGGCAACGGCACCAGCAGCATCACCCTGATGGTCGGCCCGGACGCGAGCGCATGGCTGGACCTGTTCGTGCTGGACGATGGCGTCAACGTCGAGAACGTCGAGGCCGTCACCCGCGCCATCACCCGTCGCGTCGCCGACCAGCGCCGGCAGGAACAGGCCGATGTGGTGAAGACCGTCAGCGAGAAGGAACTGACGGTCGCGCGCCTGAACCTGCTCAACGCGCAGGTCGAGCCGCACTTCCTCTACAACACGCTGGCCAGCGCGCAGGTGCTGACGCGCACCGATCCGCCGCGCGCCGACATCATGCTGGGCCACCTGATCCACTACCTGCGCAGTTCGCTGCCGCGCACCGACGACGCGCTGTCGACGCTGGGCGAGGAACTGGAACGCACGCTGGCCTACCTGGAGATCCTGAAGATCCGCATGGGCAGCCGCCTGTCGCTGCAGATCGAAGTGCCGGACGCGCTCAAGCCGGTGCCGATGCCGTCGATGATGCTGCAGACGCTGGTCGAGAACGCCATCAAGCACGGCCTGGAGCCGAAGACCGGCGGCGGTACCGTCTGGATCCTGGCCCGCCAGCACGACGACCACGCGACGCTGACCGTCGCCGACGACGGCCAGGGCTTCGGCGGCCAGAGCAGCGGCACCGGCATCGGCCTGAAGAACCTGCGCGAGCGCCTGCGCCTGACCTTCGGCGGCGACGCCTCGTTCGCCATCGTCTCCAACTTCCCCAGCGGCGTGGCCGCCACGCTGACGTTGCCGCTTCCCGGCAAGGCAGGTGCCGCATGAACTTCCGGGGCGTGATCGCCGAAGACGAGGAACTGCTGCGCACCGCGCTGTCCTCGCTGCTCAAGGAAACCTGGCCGCAGCTGGACATCGTGGCCGAATGCGAGGACGGCGCCAGCGCGCTGGAGTCCATCGTCGAGCTGCAGCCGGACGTGGCCTTCCTCGACATCCGCATGCCCGGCCTGACCGGCATCGAGGTCGCGCGCGGCATGGCCGATGCCTGCCCGCGCACGCAGGTGGTGTTCGTCACCGCTTACGACCAGTACGCGATCGATGCATTCGAGCAGGGCGCCATCGACTACCTGCTCAAGCCGATCACGCGCGAGCGCCTGTTGGCCACCGTGCAACGCATCCAGGCGCGCGCCACCGCCGGCCATCCCGACGGCGCCACGCTGGACGCGTTACTGCGCCGCCTGTCCGCGGTGTCGTCGGCACCGGCGAAACCGGCGCTGGTATGGCTCACCGCCAGCGTCGGCAAGGACACCAGGCTGATCCTGGTGGACGACGTGGCCTACTTCCAGGCCGACAACAAGTACACCACGGTGATGACGGCCGAGGGCGAATCGCTGCTGCGCACGCCGTTGCGCGAGCTGCTCGATTCGCTGGACCAGACCACCTTCAAGCAGATCCACCGCTCCACCATCGTCAACATGAAGGCGGTCGCCTCGGTCAGTCGCGACGACGCCGGTCGCGGCCGCCTGAAACTGAAGACGCGACCGGAAGTGCTGACCGTCAGCCAGCCCTTCATGACGCTGTTCCGCAACATGTAGCACCGCTCTAAACCCGTCCGCCCCGCGCGGCATCCAACGTGGCATCGCCGGCACGACGCACACGCGTCGTGGAGGGCATGTCATTGCCCATCGAAACGACAAAGGAATCGCCATGCGCATCATCACGTCCCTGATGTCCTGCCTGCTGGCCCTGGCAGGATGCGACGACAAGCCCAGCGTCACCACCATCCACCACAGCAGCGCCAACGGCGTGGATACGCTTTTCAGCAAGAGCACGCTGAAGGAAGGCGTGGCCACCTTCGAGTGTTTCGCCAGCGAGAGCGGCCAGTGCCACTACCGCGTCTACACCGAGCGCTGCGCAGTTGCCGCGACCGGCGCGAATCCCGCGGACTGCACCCGCACCACGCTGGAGGACTTTGCGCTGGCACCCGGCAAGACGCATGAGATCCGTGGCTTGCCGGAGGATTTCCGGCAATGCGTGGCGAAGGAGGCCGATGCCGGTCGCCGTTGCGGCAGCTGAGGGGCCACTGCATGCCACGCCGCTTCAATCGCAATGGCGTCAGCGCGCTTTACCTGGTGCGCGCGGCTTCAGCATGCCCGGCCGCAGCAGCCGCTCGCTGCGCATGACGTGCAGGATCACCACCTGCCCACCTTCATGGCGATAGATCACGCGGCACGGCGGCTCGACGACCTGGCGGTAGCGTCCGCGCTTCAACTCGGCGGGGCGGCTGCCGCTGTCCGGGTGGTCGGCGAGTTGTTCGACATGGGCGAACACCCGACGCACCAGTTCCGCCGCCGCGCCCGGATCCTCCAGCGCGATGTAATCCGCGATGGCGTCGAGATCACTCAGCGCGGGTTCGGACCAGACTACTTCAACCATCTGGCAAGCCGTTCCCTGGCTTGTTCATGGGAGACGGCGCGCCCTTCGGCGACGGCCTGTTCACCACGCGCGATGCCTTCCAGCAGGGACATGCGCGCCACCATCGCTTCGTAGGTTTCCACATCCACCAGGTAGGCGCTGGGCAGCCCGTGCTGAGTGATGAGGATGGGCTCGCGCTTCCGCTCGATGTCAGCCAGCAAGTCGGTGGCCTGTCGCTTCAGCGTGGTGACGAGTTCGGTGCGCATGAAGTGACACTACAGTATCACTCACGCCCTCACAAGCCGTGCGGCGGGCCGCAAGCCCTGCATCACGCCGTCAGGTCCGACGACCTCGACGCGCGCACCTCAACCACGCGCGGCACGGACGTTGTCGCGACGCTCGACCGCGCAGGCCAACACGAAGCCGATCAGATAGGCAACCACGTCCAGCAGGTCCGGCGTGCTGCCCAGCACGATGCGCAGCACCGGCGAGGAAACCTGCCAGCCCGCCTGCTGGCTGACGTACTGCGCCGCCTCGACCGTCAGTCCCACGGCCAGCGCCAGCAACGGCCGTATGGGCGGACGCAGCCACACCCCGGCAGCCAGCAGGCAATACACCCAGACAACCGCGACGACATCGCCGGCGAAGCTGCGTATCCAGCCCAGCCCCGCGCCGGCGGTCGCCAGCAGGACAAGCAGTACGAACAGGACCAGCGCGCACCCGGCCGCCGCCAGGTCGAACCGCCACCTCATGCGCTGCCGCAATGCGCGCCTTCCAGGCTCTTGCTGCCGCAGGCCAGGCACTTGCGGTACTTCTGCCGCTGCCGGTTGTAGCGGATGCGCGACATCATGCCGCCGCAGGCGCAGCGCAGTTCCCGGCCGCGCGCCCAGCGGTAGAGCCGCCAGCTGGAATGCAGCGCCCACGCCGTGCCCAGCAGGATGGCCAGCAGGAACGACAGCGAGGCCAGCCGTTGCGGCGTGATGTCGCCGAAGGCGCGCTCGGTCCGCGTCACCACTTCCGCCGTGGCGAAGCCGCCCACCGCGATGACCACGGCCGGGGCATACATGCGGGCAACCATGCGGGAGATGCGGTTCATCGGGATCGGGGATCGGGAGGAGGGATGCAGGCTCGCCCGTGCAGGCAGGCCGCGTCAATCACGCCAACGGGGGAGCCTCAGCTGGTGATCGTCTGGGTCAGCGACTGCCACGTCGGCGGCTCGGGCCAGTCCGGATCCTGGTTGCCGTCGATCACCCGGCGCAGGTCGCGGCGGTCGATCTGCGGGGCCAGCGCGCGCACCAGGTCCAGCGCGTAGTCGCGCAATACCCGCTCGCGCGGCAGCACCGCCCAGGCGATGCACTCCTTCACCTCCGGCGGTGCCGGCCAGGCGCGCAGGTCGGTGTCGGATGCATTCACCGCCATCTCGGCCAGCAGGCCCACGCCGAGGCCGGCGCGCACATAGGTCTTGATGAGGTCGGCATCGAGCGCGGTCAGGGCGATGTTCGGTTCCAGCCCCACCTTGGCGAAGGCGCGCTGCAATGACGAACCCGGGCGCGTCGACGATTCGTAGCTGATCAGCGGCTGGTCGGCCAGGTCCGCCATGGTAGGCACGCGACCGAGCTGTTCCAGCGCATGGGCGCGCGGCACCAGCACCAGTCGCCGCCAGCGGTACAGCGGCACGGCGATGCCGGCCTGCGGCGGATCGCCGGCGGTGCTGACCACCGCCATGTCGGCGTCGCCCTGGGTCAGCAGGTCCAGTGCCTGGCTTTCCGGGGCCTGCTGGAGATGCACGCTGACCTGCGGGAAATCGCGCTTGATCTGCGCGATGGCCGGCGGCAGTACGAACCGCGCCTGCGTGTGGGTGGTCACCAGCACCAGCTGGCCCTGGCTTTCGCGGCGCTGGTTGGCGGCGTAGGTGCGGATGTTGTTGGCCTCGGCCAGCACCAGCCGGGCGCGGTCGATCACTTCGTGGCCGGCCGGCGTCACCGCTTCCAGGCTGCGTCCCTTGCGCACGAACAGCAGGAAGCCCAGTTCGTCTTCCAGTTGCTTCAGCTGTTTGGACAAACCGGGCTGGGTGGCGTGCACGCGGGCCGCCGCCAGCGTGATGTTGAGGTCGGCATCGGCAATCGCCACCAGGTAGCGGAGTTGGGTCAGCGTCATCGGCGTGGGGCGTGGGGGCCCACCGGGAGGGGCCTTGGACTGTAGAGGATTTGCCCGGACCGTAGCCGGCACCACTTATAACCGCAAGCTATATGGTGTTGGTGGGATGTCATTTCCGACCGTCCTGGGCCAGCAGTACGGTCGACAGCCCAGCCACCACCCCCACACGCCCGTGAGCGCTCCGCTGTTTCCCCTGTTCGCCGACCTGCAAGGCCGCCGGGTACTGGTCGTGGGCGGTGGCCCGGTGGCGGAGCGGAAGACCGAGGCGCTGCTGCATGCCGGCGCCCGCCCGCGCGTCGGCGCGCCGGAACTGACCCCGCGCCTGCGGGCCTGGCACGAGCAGGGCCGGATCGACTGGATCGCCGGACGCTTCGATGTCGCCTGGCTGGCCGATGCCTGGCTGGTGGTCGCCGCTACCGACGACAGCCACGTCAATCAGGCCGTCGCCGCCGCCGCCGAGGCGCGCCATCTGTTCGCCAATGTCGTGGACGATGCAGAACTGTCCACCTTCCAGGTGCCCGCCATCGTCGAGCGTGGCCCGTTGCAGGTGGCCATCTCCAGCGGCGGCGGCGCACCGATGCTGGCCCGTCACCTGCGCCGCCAGCTGGAAACCCTGCTGGATGATTCTTGGGCGTCGCTGGCGCACCTGTTCACCCGCCAGCGCCAGCGCATCCGACAGCGCTTCCCGCAGCCGGCCGAGCGTCGCCGCTTCTTCGAGAAGCTGCTGGCCGGCCCCCTGCCCCGCCTGTTCCGCCAGCAGCTGCACGTGCAGGCCGAACAGCATTTCCAGGCGATGCTGGATGAACACGTCACGGTCGTGCGCAGCGGCTCGGTCGCCGTGGTCGGCGCCGGCCCGGGCGACGCC
The DNA here is from genome assembly GCF_022539275.1 of Pseudoxanthomonas sp. LH2527. NCBI lineage: Bacteria > Pseudomonadati > Pseudomonadota > Gammaproteobacteria > Lysobacterales > Lysobacteraceae > Pseudoxanthomonas > Pseudoxanthomonas sp. LH2527. Next base: position 8,520 of record NZ_JAKZBW010000003.1, read on the forward strand.
GGCCTGCTGACGCTCAACGCCTTGCGGGCGATGAACGAAGCCGACGTGGTCCTGCACGACCGCCTGGTCAGCGAGGACGTGCTGCGCCTGGGCCGGCGCGATGCGACCTACATCGAAGTAGGCAAGTCGGCCAGCGGCCACAGCACGCGCCAGGACGACATCCATGCGCTGATGCTGGAACACGCCCGGGCCGGCCATCGCGTGGTGCGGCTGAAGGGCGGCGATCCGTTCGTGTTCGGTCGCGGCGGCGAAGAGCTGGAGTTCCTGCGCGCCCATGGCATTCCGTACGAAGTCGTCCCCGGCATCACCGCGGCCGTGGCGTGCGCGGCCTATGCCGGCATTCCGCTCACCCATCGCGACCATGCACAGTCGTTGAAGCTGGTGACCGCACACTGCAAGGACTCCTTCGACACCCTCGACTGGCAGGCGCTGGCGCAGGAACGGCAGACGCTGGCCGTGTACATGGGCGTGGCCGGGCTGGAAGGCCTGAGCAACCGGCTGCTCCAGCATGGCCGCGCGCCGTCGACCCCGTTCGCGCTGGTGGAGAACGGATCGCGCCGCGACCAGCGCGTGATCGGCGGCACGCTGGCCGATCTGGCGGAAACCGCGCGTTTCCACCAGGTACGCTCGCCCGCGCTGCTGATCCTGGGCGACGTCGCCGCATTGGCCGACACGCTGCACTGGTTCGGCGCGCCGCCCGTCGGCGCTCCCACACATTCCCGCAACCTGCCCGTGCCCACACTGCAGGCCGCCTGACCCTTCGCTCCCCTAGGACATCCCATGGCCCTCTACGACAGCATCCTGGACACCATCGGCCGCACCCCGGTCGTGAAACTGCACCGCATCGCGCCCGAGCACGTGACGCTCTATGCCAAGGTGGAGTCGTTCAACCCGGGCGGCTCGGTGAAGGACCGCCTGGCGCTGGCGATCGTCCTGGATGCCGAGGCCAAGGGCCTGCTGAAGCCGGGCGACACCATCGTCGAAGCGACCTCCGGCAACACCGGCGTGGCACTGGCGATGGTGGCCGCCGCGCGCGGCTACAAGTTCGTCGCCACGATGGTGGAAACCTTCTCCATCGAGCGCCGCAAGCTGATGCGCGCGTACGGCGCCAAGGTGATCCTGACGCCGGCCGCCGAGCGTGGCAGCGGCATGGTGCGCCGCGCGGAGGAACTGGCCAAGCAGCACGGCTGGTTCCTCGCCCGCCAGTTCGCCAATCCCGCCAACCCGGCCTACCACCGGCAGACCACGGCGGCGGAAATCCTGCGCGATTTCGCCGGCCAGCGGCTCGACCACTTCGTCACCGGCTGGGGCACGGGCGGCACGCTGACCGGGGTGGGTGAAGTGCTCAAGGTCGCGCGTCCGGACGTGCGCATCACCGCGTCCGAGCCCGCCGGCGCCTCGCTGCTGCAGGGCAAGGAATGGCAGCCGCACAAGATCCAGGGCTGGACGCCGGACTTCGTGCCGGACGTACTGAACCGCGAGGTCGCCGACGAGATCCTGCCGGTCAACGACGTGGAGTCCATCGCCACCGCGCGCCGGCTGGCGGCGGAGGAAGGCATCTTCGTCGGCATTTCCGGCGGTGCCACCGTCGCGGCGGCCCTGCAGGTCGCGCAGAAGGCCAAGCCCGGCGACGTGCTGCTGGCGATGCTGCCGGACACCGGCGAGCGCTATTTCTCCACGCCGCTGTTCGAAGGCGTCAACGAAGGCTCGGACGACGAATGGCTGGCCTCGCTGGGCGAGGCCGAGCTGCCGTAACGCGATTCAAGGCAACGGCGGCGCCACGCAGTCGCGCCGCCAGGTCCATTCCAGTGCCTTGCCGTCATCGCGGCCATCATCGACACGCGCGTGCAGCGTGTCGGCGTCGGAGCGCGAATAGATCACGCGCTTCGGGAAGTCATGCGCCGGATTGGCGAACACCACGCGATCCTGCGCCACGCTCTGCGCGGGAAACGCGGTCACCGCCCCACCCCCGGGCTGCGCGAGCAGCACCCAGCGTCCGTCCTGCTGCGCGATGCGCATGAACTCGAAGCCGGCCGCCCTGCCGTCGCGCGTGTCACGGTGCATGCCGACCAGCAGCCCACCCCGCGGCGCCATCCAGGTTTCCTCACTGAACGTCTTGCCGCGCTGGCCGCACCAGTGGCCGGCAAGCCAGTCGAGATCGTTGGCCAGTGCGGGGCTGACCATCAATGCCGTGGACACGGCCAAGAAAAACATCGCCAAGTGTTTCATGGGTTCGACTCGCTTCGCTGTCGGTACGCGAAGTTAGCAGGCCCGAGTCAAACCCGCGATCCCGGTGCCTCTGTAGGAGCGACGTGAGTCGCGACCGTGAATCCAGTCTGCCACGGAGTCGGCAGAAGACGACAAGCGACTCCCTTCCATGGATTCCCGGTAGATGCGTGCGCGCGAGAGCGAGCGGTCGCGACTCACGTCGCTCCTACAGAAGCCGGATCACGGCTCGTAGAGCTCCAGCGGCAGGTCATCCGGATCGGCGAAGAAGGTGAAGCGGCGGGTGGTGTATTCGTCCACGCGTACCGCTTCGGTCGCCACGCCATGCGCGTGCAGGTGTGCGACGGCGGCATCCAGGTCGGCGACGCGCAGCGCGAGGTGGCGCAGTCCGCAGGCTTCCGGCCGCGACACGCGCGGCGGTGGCGACGGGAACGAGAACAGCTCGACCTGCGTGCCGTCCGGCAGGGCGAGATCGAGCTTCCACGAATCGCGTTCGGCGCGGTAGTGCTCGGCGAGCATGCGCAGGCCCAGCACTTCGGTGTAGAAACGCTTCGATCGCGCATAGTCCGACGCGATGATGGCGACGTGGTGCAGGCCTTCGATCTTCATGCGCGCAAGTCCTGTGGCATCGGAACTCAATGGGCCGCCGCGGCATCCGCACCGGCGTTGCCGCCCGAAGGCGCCTTGCCGCCCCGCATCAGCAGCACCAGCGGCATCGACACCAGCGTCAGCAGCATCATCAGTTTGAAGTCGTTGAGGTAGCCGATGGCGGCCGCCTGCCGGTTGACCTCGGCATTGAGCAGGGCCAGACCGGTGGCGGTGGACGGATCCATCGCCGCCGGCAGCAGCGTGGTTTCGGCACCGAACGCCGGAATGCGCGCACCGATCTCGGCGTGGTTCACCTGCATCGCGCGGGAGAGCATGGTCATCACCACCGAGATGCCGACCGACGACCCGATGTTGCGCACCAGGCTGAAGAGGCCGGCGGCCTCGGTGCGCTGGTGCGGCTCCAGCGTGGCGTAGGCAACGGTGGAGATCGGCACGAACACCAGGCCCAGCCCCATGCCCTGCACCACGCCCAGCCAGACGATGGATTCCATCGATGCATTCGGCCCAAACTGGGTCATGCCATGCAGCGAGAACGCCATCAGCGCCATGCCCACCAGGATCGGCCAGCGCGCGTCGATCCGGCCCAGCAAACGACCCACGACCATCATGCTGAACATCGTGCCGACGCCACGCGGCGCCAGCACCAGACCGATGGTCAGCACCGGGTAGTTCATCAGCGTGCTCAGGTACGGCGGCAGCAGCGCCAGCGTGGCGAACAGCACGATGCCGACCACGAAGATCAGCGCGCAGCCGACCGCGAAGTTCGCGTTCTTCAGCAGGCCGAGGTCGAGCAGCGCGTGCTCGCGCTTGCGCCACCACCACAGCCCGTACATGTACAGGGCGAGGAAGGCGAGTGCGGCTTCGATCTGGATCTCGACGCTGCCGAACCAGTCCTCGCTCTGCCCGCGATCGAGGAACAGCTGCAACGCACCGATGCCCAGCGCCAGCAGGCCCAGCCCGATGCCGTCGAGCTTGCGCTCCTGCACCACGTCCTTCTTCACGCTGGCCATGATGCCGACCAGCGCCAGGATGCCGATGGGCAGGTTGATCAGGAACACCCAGTGCCAGCTGTAGTTCTGGGTCAGGAAGCCGCCCAGCGGCGGGCCGAGGATGGGGCCGACCATGATGCCCATGCCCCACATCGCCATCGCCGCGCCATGCTTTTCCTTGGGGAACGCATCGAGCAGCAGCGACTGCGAGATCGGCACCAGCGAGGCGCCGAACACGCCCTGCAGGATGCGGAACATCACCATCTCGCCGATGCCGCTGGCGATGCCGCACAGCAGCGATGCGACAGTGAAGCCGCTGACCGCGATGATCAGCAGGCGGCGACGCCCGAGCCGCCCGGCCAGCCAGCCGGTGACCGGGGTCAGGATCGCGGCCGCGACGATGTAGCTGGTCAGCACCCACGACACCTGGTCCTGGGTGGCCGACAGCGAGCCCTGCATGTCCGGCAGCGCGACGTTGGCGATGGTGGTGTCCAGCGCCTGCATCAGCGTGGCCAGCATCACCGAGCCGACCAGCAGCGTGCGCTTGCCGGTGTCGTCCTGCGCGGGAGCGGCGGGAACGGCGGTTGTGCTCATGGGAAATTCCGGAACGGACCGGCGCACGCGGCGTGCGACGATCCAGAGGTCACCCGGGGCGCGGCGTCAGCGGGGCCGGGCCCCACCACAGTGCCCTCGCCCGCGTCCGCGCACGCCCGGGATGACATGGAAACAGGCGCTCAGCGCGCGGCGGTCGCGCGGCTGGCGGCGGCCCCGCCGTCACGAAGTTCGACATGCACGTCGGCGCTCATGCCGGCACGCAACGGCGGCGCATCGGCGGCGGCGGCATCGATTTCGAGACGCACGGGAATGCGCTGCACGATCTTCACCCAGTTGCCGGTGGCGTTCTGCGGCGGCAGCACGCTGAACTCGGCACCCGACGCGGGCGCGATGGAGGCCACGTGCGCCTTCCACGTCACGCCCGGATAGCTGTCCACTTCGATGGTCGCGGGCTGGCCGACCTGCATCTTTTCCAGCTCGGTTTCCTTGAAGTTGGCTTCCACCCAGATCGGCGAGGTGGCGACCAGCGGCATCGCCGACTGGCCGACGTTGATGTATTCGCCGACCTGCAGGTCGTGCAGGCCGACGATACCGTCCACCGGCGCGCGGACCTCGGCATGCGCCAGGTCGAGCCTGGCTTTCGCCAGCATGGCCGCGGCGGCACGGTATTCCGGCAGATCCTGGGTCGGCGTGCCCGGGCTGCCACTCAGCGAGGCGGTGGCTTCGGATTGGGTGGCGATGGCGTCGGCCAGGTCGGTACGCGCTTCGGCGACCGCGTGGCGCGCGTCGTCCAGCATCTTGCGCGAGACCAGTTGCTGGCCGGCCAGCTGCTGCATGCGCTGGAAATCGCGCTGCGCCCACGCCAGCGTTTCGCGCGCGGCCTGGATCGAGGTACCGGTGCCGACCACCTTGGCGCGGCTGGCGCTGGCGCTGTTGGCCATGCGCGCGACCAGCGCTTCGTTCTGCGCCACGGCGATCGTCAGCGGATCGGCGTCGATGCGGAACAGCAGGTCGCCTTTCTTCACCGGCTGGTTCTGCTGCACGGCGACTTCGACCACGCGTCCGCCGACCTGCGGCGCGATCAGGATGCGCTCGGCCTTGATGTAGGCGTTGTCGGTGCTGACCTCGCGCTGCGAGGCGACGTATTCCCAGCCGAAGAAGCCGGCGACGGCGAGCGGGCCGGCGATCCACAGCCACACCGGCACGCGGCGGCGCTTGGAAGCGGAGGGTTGTGCCGCGCTTTCGCCGGCGGCGTTGATCTTGCTGGTCATGGTGGGGGTCAGCTCTTGCGGAGGGACGACTCGCCGCGACTGGCACGGTCGAGCAGGGAGAGGTTTTCGCGGATCTGGCCGAGCACTTTCAGCGTCGTCGCCAGTTCGTCGGCGTCGACACCGGCCAGGCAGTCCTCGCGCACGGAGGTCGCGACGGCTTCGATGTCATGCATCACCGCGTCCGATTGCGGCAGCAGGTGCAGTCGCCAGACGCGGCGGTCGTCCGGATCGCTGCGGCGCTCGATGAAGCCGGCCTTCTGCAGGCGGTCCAGCACGCGGCCGACCGCGATCGGCTCCATGTCCAGCAGGTCGGCCAGCGCGGACTGGGTGATGCCTTCGCTCTGATGGATGCGCTTGAGCGCGCGCCACTGCACGCGGGTCAGGCCCAGGTGCGCGGCACGGCGGTCGAACACGCGGCCGAACAACCGGCTGAGGTCGGCGATCAGGTAACCGATGGTGCTCTTGCCGTTGGCTGCGCTCATGGGTGCCTATGATATAGATGCTTAGGCATCAATGTTCAAGGCAGGAAATTCTGTTCAGGCGGGCTTTTGGCAGGAGCCGCAGGCGTGACGGCTAGAGGGTGGGCAGGAATAGCGGGCTGCAACGCCCAGCGCAGAGGAGTACGTATGCATGGCGCCGTCATCCCCGCGCAGGCGGGAAACCAGCGACTTTCATCGCCGAAGCGGAAGGCGCTGGGTTCCCGCCTGCGCGGGAATGACGGTTCGGGGGGACGGATGCAACCCCTCGATTCCGGATGCGAACCCCGGAAACGACGACGCCGGCACGAGGCCGGCGTCGGAATCACTACGGGTGGCGTGGCGCGATCAGCCTTCCCACTTGCCCAGCGCGGCCAGGCCGTTTTCCTTGGCGCGCTCGTACACCACGGCCTGCGCCTTGGCGAAGTTGCCCACCAGGTCCTGCGACCACAGCTTCAGCGCGGCCTGCTGCATGGCGCGGCCGTAGGAGAAGCTCAGCGGCCACGGCAGGCTGCCCAGCTGGTTCATGGCGTTGAGGTGGGCGGTGGACTGTTCGTCGGTCTGGCCGCCGGACAGGAACACCACGCCCGGCAGGATCGCCGGCACGGTGCTCTTCAGGCACATCACGGTGGACTCGGCCACTTCGTCGACATCGGCCTGCTCTTCGCAGTCCTTGCCGGCGATGACCATCGAGGCCTTCAGGATGGTGCCTTCCAGCAGCACGTTCTGCTCGTACAGCGCACCGAACAGCGAGCGCAGCACGGCTTCGGTCACTTCGTAGCAGACCTCGATGTTGTGGTCGCCATCCATCAGCACTTCCGGCTCCACCATCGGCACCAGGCCGCACTCCTGGCACAGCGCGGCGTAACGGGCCAGCGCATGCGCATTGGCCTCGATGCAGGTGCCGGACGGAATGTCCTCGCCGATGGTGATGACCGCACGCCACTTGGCGAAGCGCGCGCCCAGGCGGTAGTACTCCTTCAGGCGGTCGCGCAGGCCATCCAGGCCCTCGGTGACCACTTCGCCCGGGCAGCCGGCCAGGGCGTGCGTGCCCTTGTCGACCTTGATGCCGGGGATGATGCCGTGGTCGGCCATGTACTTGGCGAACGGCACGCCGTCCTTGGTGGACTGGCGCAGGGTCTCGTCGAACAGGATGGCGCCGGAGATGTAGTCCGACAGCTTCGGCGTGGTGAGCAGCAGCTCGCGGTAGGCGCGGCGATTCTCTTCGGTGTTCTCGATGCCCACGCCCTGGAACCGCTTGGCGATGGTGGTGGTGGACTCGTCGATCGCGATGATGCCCTTGCCGGCGGCCACCATGGCCTGGGCGGTTTCGGCAAGCTGTTCGATGCTCATGGGGTTCCTGGGGAAGCGGCGGGAAAGATACCAATTGTAGCCCGCGCCACGCCGGCAGCGGGCAACCACGTCGATGGACGCGCCGCCGCGCGCCCGCATCCGGGCGCGGCGGGAGGTCCGGGGAAAGCGGTTACAGCTCGCCCAGCCCCTCGGCCTTGCCACGCTCGCCCATCTGCAGCAGGCGCAGGGTGTTGGTGGCGCCGTGCCGTTCCATGTGGTCGCCGCTGGTGAAGATCACCCGGTCGCCTTCGGCCAGCAGTTCGCGGTCGTGCAGCACGCGCATCGCATCGCGGGCGGCCTCGCGCGGCGCCAGGCCGCGGCTATCGAAGGCAATGGGGAACACGTCGCGGATCATCGCCATCTTGCGGCGCGCGCCGTCGTGGCGCGAAAACGCATAGATCGGCGCACTGGAACGGAAGCGCGAGAGGAAGCGCGCAGTGCCGCCGGATTCGGTCATCGCCACGATCGCGCGCACGCCGATGTGCTCGGACAGGAACATCGTCGCCATCGCGATGGCCTGGTCGGCGCGCTCCAGGTTGCGCGGCGCCTTCTCGAAGTCGGTGTCCATCTCGAACTGCTTCTCGGCGCCCAGGCAGATGCGCGCCATCGCTTCCACCGCGCGCACCGGGTAGCTGCCGGCCGCGGTTTCGGCCGACAGCATCACCGCATCGGTGCCGTCGATGACGGCGTTGGCCACGTCCAGCACTTCGGCGCGGGTGGGGATCGGGCTGTCCACCATCGACTGCAGCATCTGCGTGGCGGTGATGACCACCTTGTTGCGCGCCAGCGACTCGCGGATGATCTTCTTCTGCAGGCCCGGCAACTCGGCGTCGCCGATCTCCACGCCCAGGTCGCCGCGCGCCACCATCACCACATCGCTGGCGTCGACGATCTCGGCCAGGTTCTCGATGGCCTCGGTGCGTTCGATCTTGGACACCAGCGCGGCGTCGCAGCCGTGCTCGCGGGCGATGCGGCGCGCTTCGTTCATGTCGTCGGCGTTGCGGCAGAACGACACGGCGATGAAGTCCACGCCGATGTTCTCCGCCACGTAGGCGATCAGTTCGCGGTCGCGCTCGGTCAGCGCGCCCAGCGACAGGCCGCCGCCCTGCTTGTTCAGGCCCTTGCGGTCGGACAGCACGCCGTCGTTGAGCACGGTGCAGATGATGCGCTCGCCGTCGACCTTCACCACCTGCAACTGCATCAGGCCATCGTCGAGCAGCAGGACGTCACCGGCTTCCACGTCGCCCGGCAGGCCGAGGTAGCTGACGCCCACCTGCGAGGCATCGCCCGGGGGCGCGTCGACACGGGCGACCAGGTCGAAGCGGTCGCCGGTCTTCAGCACCACCTTGCCTTCGGCGAAACGCTCGACGCGGATCTTCGGTCCCGGCAGATCCGCGAGGATGCCGACCTCGGCACCGACGCGCTGTGCGGCGAGACGAACGGCAGCGGCGCGCTTGGCCTGGCCCGAAGGATCGCCATGCGAGAAATTCAGGCGCACCACGTTGACGCCGGCGCGGAACAGGTCCTCCAGCACGCCGGGCGGGTCGGTCGCCGGTCCGAGGGTGGCGAGGATCTTGGTGCGGCGCTGGCGTTCGGTCATGGTGCGGATTCCCTGTGATCGCGCAAACGCTACCACAGCGATACGGACGCGTAGCGACCGCCCTGCCTCATGTCATGGCACTGTCCCGGGACAGCATGGCGGATGCCTGTCGGGACGCAAGCAAAGCGCTGTTTTCAAGTGCTTTCATGAGCATCGCAGCGACCGTGCGACTGGTATTTTTTTGGTCTCTGCCCATGCGCCGGATGCTGCGCACGCACACCCGACTGCGCAAAAAACCATCGCGATGAAACGCGCGTTTGATCGTCAGTGTCGCCACTCAGGCGAACAGTGGCCGCAATTGGTCGGGCGCCGCGGCAAGCCGGGTCGCGCCTGCGTCGCGCAACTCCTCTTCTCCCCCGAATCCCCACAGCACGCCGACGCAGCGCATGCCGTGATGACGCGCGCCGTCGATGTCCATGTGGCGGTCGCCGATCATCCAGCACGCATCGGGCGTCAGCGAGAGGCGCCGCAGGGCTTCGCCGATCAGGTCCTTCTTGTGGCTCAGGCGGCCATCGGCGGTGGCGCCGATGATGTCCTCGAAATGAGGCCCGAACGGCAGGTGCGCCAGGATCTTGCGCGCATGCGGCTCGTTCTTCGCGGTGACCACGGCGAGCCGGTGCCCGTCCGCATGCAAGGCTTCGATGGCCTCGCCGATGCCGGCATAGACCTGGTGCTCCCGCCAGCCGTGCGACTCGAAGCGCTCGCGGTAGTGCTCGACGGCGGCCTCGACCTTGGCCGGATCGCGCAGCAGCGGCAGGAAACTGGTGCGCAGCGACGGACCGATCCAGCCACGCAGCGCGGCGTCTGACGGGATCGGATGCTCGAGCTGCGTCAGCGCATGCGCGATGCAGCGGGTGATGCCGACGGCCGAATCGATCAGCGTGCCGTCGAGGTCGAAGAACAGCGTGGCGCGGCTCACTGGCCGCGCGCTTCCAGTGCCGCGACGGCCGGCAAGGTCTTGCCTTCGAGGAACTCGAGGAAGGCGCCGCCGCCGGTGGAGATGTAGCTGACCTCTTCGGCGATGCCGTATTTGTCCACGGCCGCCAGCGTGTCGCCGCCACCGGCGATGGAGAACGCCGACGACTGCGCGATCGCATGCGCCAGCGTTTCCGTGCCCTTGCCGAAGGCGTCGAACTCGAACACGCCCACCGGGCCGTTCCACACCACCGTACCGGCCGACTTGATCAGTTCGGCATAGCGCTGCGCGGTCTGCGGACCGATATCGAGGATGAGTTCGTCGGCGGCGACGGCATCGACGGCTTTCACCGTGGCCGGGGCGTCGGCGGCGAACGCCGTGGCGACCACGACATCGGTCGGCAGCGGGATCTCGGCGCCGCGCGCCTTCGCATCGGCGTCGATCTTCTTGGCGGTGTCGATCAGGTCGGCTTCGTACAGCGACTTGCCCACCGCATGGCCTTCCGCCGCGATGAAGGTGTTGGCGATGCCGCCGCCGACGATCAGCTGGTCGACCTTGCCGACCAGGCTGGTCAGCAGTTCCAGCTTGGTGGACACCTTGCTGCCGGCGACGATGGCCAGCAGCGGGCGGGCCGGATTGGCCAGCGCCTTGTCCAGCGCATCCAGTTCGGCCATCAGCAACGGTCCGCCGGCCGCGACCGGCGCGAAGCGGATCACGCCATGCGTGGAGGCCTGCGCGCGGTGCGCGGTACCGAAGGCATCCATGACGAACACGTCGCACAGCGCGGCGTACTGCTTCGACAGCGCTTCGTCGTCCTTGCCTTCGCCGACGTTCATGCGGCAGTTCTCGAGCAGGACGATCTGGCCCGGCGCGACGTCAACGCCATCCACCCAGTCCTTCACCAGCGGTACGTCGACACCGAGCAGTTCGGACAGGCGCGCGGCGACCGGCGCCAGCGAATCGGCTTCGCTCCACACGCCTTCCTTCGGACGACCCAGGTGCGAGGTCACCATCACCGCCGCGCCCTTCTGCAGCGCCAGCTTGAGCGTCGGCAGGGACGCGGTGATGCGCTGCTCGGAGGTGATGCGGCCCGCGTCGATCGGCACGTTCAGGTCCTGGCGGATCAGCACGCGCTTGCCTGCGAGGTCGAGGTCGGTCATGCGGACGATGGGCATCGGAAGTCCTGGGCAGCGGGAAAGACCGCTATTGTCCCGCCTGCCCCCGCATGCCGCAAACGACGGTGGCCTATGCCGGCGGCCGGCTGCGCAACAGGCTGAAGGCGAAGGCCGCCACCAGCGCGGCGCCGGCGATCAGCAGGCCCCACAGCAGCCAGGTATTCCAGTCGCGCGGCGTGGGCGGTGCGACCAGCGCCGCGTCGCCGGCCAGTACCGCAGACGCGGACAGGTAGGCCGGCGCGGGCTGCCAGTCTTCGCCACGGTCGCGGCGCAGCGCATCGACCAGGGCCGGCATCGGTACGGCGGCGCGGCGCGCGCTCGCACTGCCGGCGACCAGGGCGTACGGCGGCGTGCCCTGCGCCACGAACACCACCACCTCCGGCCGGTAACCGAGTCGCAACGTGGGCGCCTGGTCCGGCAGCGTGCCGTTGTTGCGCAGCCGCCAGTAACGGTCGCGCGCCGGTCCGCTCGACAGCGGCTGCGCCGGCGAGGCGCTGGGTTGTTCGCCGGCCACGCGGTACGCCACCCACGGCCCCGCGCGCAGCCGCCACGGGGCATCCGTGCTGTCGCGACTCTCGAGCGTCCATTCGCCGACGGCGTAGTCGTCCATCGCCAGGTCGGCGAAGGCCACGGGATAGCGTCCATCGCTTTCGTAGGTGTAGCTGTCCACGCCCTGCGCGGAAACGCGACGGCCCTGGAGTTCCGACCACTGCACGTCCTGCCGCTGGTGTACGGCATCCAGGCGCACGCGCACTTCGCGGATCGGCAAGGCAGGCGAGGCATCGAGCGGCACGAAGCGGATGTAGCGAAGGCCGCCGCGGATCGGCGCCTCGTCGCGCAACAGGCGCTGCGAACCGCGTTGCAGTTCTACCAGCGTCACGCGCTCCTGCACCACCTCCCACTGCTGCAGATCGGAACTGCCTTCGACCCGATAGCGCGACTCGCGCGGCGTGCCGGTGTCCCAAGTGAATTCCAGCGCTTCGGCGTTGTCGCGGATACCGCTCAGGTCGACCAGGAAGGCACGCGCAGGGCCCGAGGCGGCCGTGCCGCCATCGGCTTCGATGCGGACGATGCGTCCGTTCTCGCCGAACTGCGCCGACACGCGCGACGGACCTTCTGCATCCTGTTGCTGGGCGGGTAGCGGGAACCACGGCACCACGATGCGCCGCGCCGGCAGGGCCGTCGGTTGCTCCGGGCCGAACAACGCGGCGGCCACCGGCTTGCCCTGCGCATCCAGCACGTCGATGTCTCGAAGATCCGGCCACGCCGTGGTGGTGTAGATCTCGCGGTCGAGCACCACGCGGTACGCGCCCGCCTGTTCGGCCGACAACACCAGCGGCCAGCGCTTCGCATACGGTGCGGGCGCCTGCGCGCCGGCAAGCACGGGCAGCAGGCACAGGACCATCAGCCACTTCTTCATGCGGGTGCTTCCTCGTTGTCGATACGGCGCGGCGGTGCCGGCGCCAGATAGCCCACCACGGTGCACAACAGGCCGTAGCCGATGAACGAGCCGATGCCGAGCAGGTTGCCCAGGTGCTGGCGATCGACGAACACCAGCTTGGCCAGCACCACGCCCATCAGCACCGCACCGCCCAGCCACAGCATGCGCTGGCCACGGCGCGACCCGATCACCCAGCCGAGCACGCCCAGCACGCTCCAGGTGATGGTCAGGCTGGTCTGCGCCAGGCTGCCGGACAGCAGGCTTTCGTTCCACGGCACGCCGCCCCAGTGATGCACGGCATGCAGCACCACCGAGGTGATCCACACGAAGGCCAGCGACGACAGCAGCACGATGCGCGCCGGCGGCAGCACGCGCGCGTCCGGCATCCACCAGCGCAGCAGCAGGACCAGCACGGCGAGCTGCGCCAGTTCCATCGGATTGACCACCGGAATCCACGGCAGCGGCCGGGTGCCGCCGGAGACGAACAGCGACACCAGCCACCACAGGCCCAGCGCCACGAACAGCACGCTCAACAACGGCGTGCGCCATGCCGCGAAGCGCTCGCCCAGCGGCGCGGCCAGCCAGTGCCACCGGAACAGCGCAAGCGCCACCACCACCAGCCACGGCAACGCGATGAGGCCGGCCTGCCAACCGCTGCCCATGCCCTGCACATGCCCGGGCAGCCAGGCCAGCAGCAGGCTGGCCACCAGCGGCCACACCAGCCACCAGACGAACTGCGCCGCACCGGCCAGGCGGTGGTCGCTGTCGCGCAGGCACATCAGGCTGCGCACGCCCAGCGCCGCATAGGCGAGCCATGCCCACACGCCGTTGCCGGCAAAGGGCTGCTGGTGCGCCCCGGACTGCCACAGCGCCAGCGGCGCAGCGGATGCCAGCGCGGCCAGCGTGGTCCAGGCCAGCGCCGTGGACGGACGCCGGCGATGCACTTCCGCTGCCAGCCACCCGGTCAACGCGATGAAGGCCAGCATTGCATCGGGTTCGTCGCGATGGCCGAGATGGGCATTGATCTCCGCGATGCCGTTGCCCAGCCACCACGCGAGTGCCCACAGGTAGTACAGCAGCGCCACGCCTGCACTACGCCCGCGATACGCCCATGCGCTGGCGAACCCGGCGGCCGCGATCAGCAGCGCACTCATGAAGGCGGCGTTGGCGAACATCGGCACGGCCGTCGCCGTGGTCTGCCACGACGCGACATCGCTCGATGCGATGAAGAACGCCACCGCCGCCGCGAGCTGCAGGCCGGCACCGGTCAGCTGCGGCAACAACCGCGACTGCCGCAGGCCCAGCCAGGCCAACGCCGCACCTTCCAGGGCGAACACGCAAGCCGTCGCCTGCGCCGACAGCGCCAGCGGCACCGACAGCGTGGCGAAGCCCACCGCCAGCAACGCATACGACTGCATCAGCACGTCGTAGCCCTGACGACGACGCAGCCACCACGACAGCGCGGCATACAGCACGCCGAGTCCCAGCGCGCACAACGCCAGCGGCAGGCGGCTGTCTTCGAACGAACCACCCTGCATCAGCACCGCCTGCAGCGAGAACGCGACCAGCGGCATGCCGAACACCAGGCAGCCATCGATGAAGTCGCGGCGACCGGCCGGCTGGCGGCGCGCGAACAGCAGCGGGATCAGCAGGTAGAAGGCGAAGAACAGCGCCAGGAACGGCTGCGTGCTCGCGTACTTCTCCGGCGCATAGTCGAACAGGCCCCACGCCGTGCCGATGCCGAAGGTGAAGACGAAGCCGAGCAGGTTCAGCACGCGCCATGACTTGTACCAGGCGATGCCGACGATGGCCGCGTTGAGCACCGCGTAGTACGAGAACAGCGCCACGTGGTTGCCGCTGCCGGTCGACAGCCAGATCGGTGCCAGGAAGCCCGCCAGCAGCGCGAACACGGCCAGCGACTTCGCATCCTGCAGCACGGCCAGCATGCCAGCACCGGCAATCAGCACGATGCTCAGCGCGAAGGCCGCGCCGGCCGGCATCACGCCGAAGATCTTGAACGCCGCGAACGCCACCAGCAGCAGCACGCCGATGGCACCGCCCTGCACGCTCAACGCGAAGGTACGGTTGCTCTCGCGCTTGCGCCACGCGAAGACCAGCGCGCCCAGCGCCGCCGCGGCGATGCCGGCCAGCCGCAGTTCCGGCGGCAAGGTGAACCAGCCCTGGTCAGCGCCGTACTTCAGCAGCGCCGCAACGCCGGCGAACAGCACCAGCACGCCGATCTTCACCGGCACGTTGCCGACCGTGAACCAGCGTTGCACCGCTCGCAGGGCGACGGTGAACACATCGGGCCTGGCGGGACGTGGCGGCGCTTCCGGGCGCGGCGGACGCGGCGGCACGGCCGGCGCGGGTTCCGCAGGGGTTGCCGCCGGCACGGGGCGCTGCGGGGGAATCGGTGGCGGCGTCGCCGCCGCTGGCGCGGGAGGCGGTGTCTCCACACGCACCGGCGGCGAGCGCACGAGTTCGGCCAACGTCGGCTCGGCATCGGCCGGCGTGGACATCGCGACATCCGCCGCTGCCTGCGGCGTGGCAGGCGCCACCGGCGCGCTGCGCAGCTGCACCACCTGCCGCTCCAGCTCGCCCACCCGGCGCTTCAGCCCGCTGATCGCGACCAGCGCCACGATCAGCAATACCGGCACGGCCAGTACCGCCAGGCCGAGCAGCACCAGCACTCCCGCCAGATCATCCATCGCCTACCCCGTGTTTGCGTGTTCGGTGCGGGAACGGACGCTCCGCTCCCCGGCCGTCCATTCAGCCTCGCCGCAGCCTCGGCCAAGGCGGCCGGATTTGCAAGATTCGATGCGCCGGTGGCGCCATCCCGCCCGCTCCGTATCACTTCGCGATACCCGCAAACGACACGGGCGCCCCCAGGGCGCCCGTGCTCTACCACCGGAGCGTGCGGCTTACTTGCCGGCGACCACGCGGACCATTTCCAGGCACTTGTTGGAATAGCCCCACTCGTTGTCGTACCAGCTGACGATCTTCACGAAGGTCGGGTCCAGCGCAATGCCGGCCTCGGCGTCGAAGATCGAGGTGCGGGTATCGCCACGGAAATCGGTCGCCACCACCTTGTCTTCGGTGTAGCCCAGGATGCCCTTCAGCGCGCCCTGGCTCTGCGCCTTCATTTCGGCCTTGATTTCCTCGTAGGTGGCCGGGTTTTCCAGCTCGGCGGTCAGGTCGACCACGGACACGTCGCTGGTCGGCACGCGGAACGACATGCCGGTGAGCTTCTTGTTGAGCGACGGGATCACCACGCCGACGGCCTTGGCCGCACCGGTGCTGGACGGAATGATGTTCTCGAGGATGCCGCGGCCGCCGCGCCAGTCCTTGTTGCTCGGGCCGTCGACGGTCTTCTGCGTGGCCGTGGCTGCATGCACGGTGGTCATCAGGCCACGCTTGATGCCCCACTTGTCGTGAAGCACCTTGGCGATCGGCGCCAGGCAGTTGGTGGTGCACGAGGCGTTGGAGATGATCGCCTCGCCGTTGTAGGTCTTGTCGTTGACGCCGTAGACGAACATCGGCGTGTCGTCCTTCGACGGCGCCGACAGGATGACCTTCTTCGCGCCGGCATCCAGATGCTTCTGCGCGGTGGCCTTGTCGAGGAACAGGCCGGTGGACTCGATGACGACTTCGGCGCCCACTTCGTCCCACTTCAGGTTGGCGGGATCGC
The DNA here is from genome assembly GCF_022539275.1 of Pseudoxanthomonas sp. LH2527. Classification (NCBI taxonomy): domain Bacteria; kingdom Pseudomonadati; phylum Pseudomonadota; class Gammaproteobacteria; order Lysobacterales; family Lysobacteraceae; genus Pseudoxanthomonas; species Pseudoxanthomonas sp. LH2527. The sequence continues at coordinate 24,819 of NZ_JAKZBW010000003.1, forward strand.
GTTCCTGGGTCAGGCGGATCTTGCTGCCGTTGACGAACAGCGCGCCATCTTCGATCTTCACGTCGCCGTCGAAGCGGCCGTGCACGGAGTCGTACTGCAGCATGTAGGCCAGGTAGTCCGGCTCCAGCAGATCGTTGATGGCGACGATCTCGATGTCGTTGCCGAAGTTCTGCACGGCGGAACGCAGCACGTTGCGCCCGATGCGGCCGAAGCCGTTGATACCCACCTTGATCGACATTGCTCAGGACTCCTGCGGCCACGCGCGCGGCGCGGCGGGGTTGACGGGGGCCGTCATTCTAACAGGCCGCCCCCGCCGCGAAGCCCCGCGGGCATTGATCAGGATCAAGGCAGGGGCCGGAACGGGGGCCGAGACTGGCGCCACTTTCCCACGAGCCCCATCACCATGAAGAAGACGCTGATCCCGATCGCCATCGCCCTCGCCATGGGCGCCGCCGTTCCCGCCCTCGCCCAGTCCAAGGGCGACTGGACGCTGGGCATTGGTGCGCACCAGGTCAACCCGACCTCCGGCAATGGTTCGCTAGCGGGCGGCACCTTGCCGCTGGACATCGACAGCGACGTCAAGCCGACCATCACCTTCGAGTACTTCCTGCGCGACAACCTGGGCCTGGAAGTGCTGGCCGCACTGCCGTTCAAGCACGACATCGCCGTCGACGGTGTCGGCACGGTGGGCAGCACCAAGCACCTGCCGCCGACGGTCTCGCTGCAGTACCACTTCAACCGCCAGGGCAAGGTGTCGCCGTTCCTCGGTGCCGGCCTGAACTACACCACCTTCTTCAGCGAGGACACGCAGGGCGCGCTGGCCGGCACGGACCTGAAGCTGGAAGACTCCTGGGGCCTGGCCGCGCATGCGGGCCTCGACATCAAGGTCAGCGAGCGCGGCGCGGTGCGCGTGGATGCGCGCTGGATCGACATCGACACCGACGTCAAGGTGGATGGCGCGGACCTGGGCACCGCCAACATCGACCCGCTGGTCTACGGCGTGGCTTATGTCCTGACGTTCTGAGCTGCGGACGATCCGTCGGCTGATGCAAAATCGGGGACGGCCCGTGTCGGGTAAAGTACCGGCATGGTCCGTCCCCTTCTTTCTGTACTCACCCTCGTCGCCGCGCTCGCGCTCGCCCTGCTGCCCGTTCCGGCGCAGGCATGGGGCCTGCTCGGCCATCGCCTGGTCGCCTTGCTGGCCTGGGACGACCTGACGCCGGACACGCGCCGCCAGATCGACGCGCTGCTGCAGGGCGAACCGGACCCCACGCTGGCCGGCATCGCCGGCTGGGCGGACGACCTGCGCAGGAACGATCCCGTTCTGGGCAAGCAGAGCGCGAACTGGCACTTCGTCAACCTCGGCGAGCACGATTGCACCTACCTGCAGCGCCGCGACTGCCCGGGCGGCAACTGCGTGGTGGAAGCGATCCGCACGCAGACCGCGATCCTGGCCGATCCGCGACGCACGCGTGCCGAGCGGCTGCTGGCGCTGAAGTTCGTCGTGCATTTCGTCGGCGACGCGCACCAGCCGTTGCACGCGGGCTACGCGCACGACAAGGGCGGCAACGATGCGCAGATCAACTGGAACGGGCGCGGCACCAACATGCACACGCTGTGGGACAGCCGCATGCTGGTGTCCACCGGCCGCAGCGAGCAGGCTTACCTGGCGCACCTGCGCACCTTGCCGCGCCCCGCCATCGCCGCCATGACCCTGCCGCCGCCGGCGGCGGCATGGGCTGAACAGTCGTGCCGCGTGGTGACCCAACCCGACTTCTATCCGCGCCGCGCGAAACTCGAACAGGCTTACGTGGACAAGCACCTGCCCATCGCCGAGCGCCAGTTGCGCGCCGGTGGCGTGGCGCTGGCCGCGGTGTTGAACAAGGCGCTGGCGCAGCGCTGAAGCGATACGGGCGCCTTACGGCAGCGGCGAGCCCGCACGCCATCCTCATCGAATCGCCCAGCCCAGGAGTCGTTCGCATGACCTTGCCCACGCTGCTCCGCCACGTACTCTGCGCACTGATCGCGATGCTCGCCTCACTGGCGACCACGGCCGTGCAGGCGCAGAACAATGCAGGACTGACGGTGTTCGCCGCCGCCAGCCTGAAGGAATCACTGGACGAAGCCGCGGCGGCCTACCTGACGCAGAGCGGCGTTCCGGTCCGCGTGTCGTACGCCGCCAGCTCCGCACTCGCGCGCCAGATCGAACAGGGCGCGCCGGCCGACGTGTTCTTCTCCGCCGACCTGGAGTGGATGGACTACCTGCAACAGCGGCAGAAGCTGGAGGTCGCCACGCGGCGCAACCTGCTGGCCAACCAGCTGGTGCTGGTGGCGCCGAAGACCAGCAAGGCGCAAGTCGACCTAAAACGTCCGGCGACACTGCTGGCCGCGCTGGGCAGCGGTCGCCTGGCCGTGGGGCAGACGCAGACCGTGCCTGCGGGCAAGTACGCCAGGGCAGCGCTGGAATCGCTGTCGCTGTGGAATGGCGTCAGGAGCAGGCTGGCCGAATCCGAGAGCGTGCGCGCGGCACTGATGCTGGTGGCGCGCGGCGAAACGCCGCTGGGCATCGTGTACGCGTCGGATGCGAAGGCCGAGCCGGGCGTGCGCGTGCTGGCGACGTTCCCCACGGATTCGCATCCGCCCATCGTCTATCCGGTGGCAGCACTGCGCGGTCCGCGCTCGGTGCAGGCCACGCGGTTCGTGCAGTGGCTGGCGTCGCCCGCTGCCGAGGCGGTCTTCCAGCGCCGCGGCTTCGCCGTGAAGAAGTGAACCACGCATGTTCGACGCCTTCTCGCCGGAAGAACTCACCGCCATCCGCCTCAGCCTGAAGGTGGCGCTGGTGGCGGCGCTGGCCAGCCTGCCGTTCGGCGTGCTGGTGGGCTGGCTGCTGGCGCGCACGCGCTTCCCCGGCAAGGCGCTGCTCGACGCCATTGTGCACCTGCCGCTGGTGCTGCCGCCGGTAGTGATGGGCTACGCGCTGCTGGTGACGCTGGGCACGCAGGGCGCCGTCGGCGCCTTCCTGCAGGAGCGCTTCGGCATCGTGTTCGCGTTTCGCTGGACCGGTGCGGCGCTCGCCTGTGCGGTGATGGGGTTCCCGTTGATGGTGCGTTCCATCCGGCTGTCGCTGGAAGCGACGGACCGGCGACTGGAACAGGCCGCCTCCACGCTCGGCGCCGGGCCGTGGCGCGTGTTCTTCACCATCACCCTGCCGCTGGCGTGGCCGGGCCTGGTCGCCGGCAGCGTGCTGGCGTTCGCGAAGGCGCTGGGCGAGTTCGGCGCGACCATCACCTTCGTGTCGAACATCCCCGGCGAAACCCAGACGCTGTCCTCGGCCATCTACGGCCTGATGCAGGTCCCCGGCGGCGAGGCCGGCATCTGGCGCCTGGCCGCCGTGGCCGTGGTGATCTCGCTGGCGGCGCTGCTGTTTTCGGAATGGCTGGTGCGTCGCCACTACACGCGTCACGGGGAGGACAGCTGATGTTGAAGCTGGACATCGAACTGCGGCGCGGCCACTTCCATCGCCACGTGCGTATCGACGACGACGCACGCGTGATCGCGCTGGTCGGGCCGTCGGGTGCTGGCAAGACCTCCGTGCTCAACGCCATCGCCGGTTTGATCACGCCCGTGGCGGGCCGGATCGAGGTGGATGGCCAGTGCCTGTTCGACAGCGCACGGCGGATCGACGAACCCGTGCATCGCCGGCGCGTGGGGTACGTGTTCCAGGATGCGCGCCTGTTTCCGCACCTCGATGTGCGGCGCAACCTGCAGTACGGGCGGCATGGTGGGCGCGGCGCGCCACGCTTCGGTTTTGATGCGGTGGTCGAGCTGCTCGGCATCGCGCCGCTGCTGGCGCGGCGCACGCGCAACCTGTCCGGTGGCGAAGCGCAGCGCGTGGCGATCGGCCGCGCCCTGCTGTCGCAACCCTCGCTGCTGCTGTTCGACGAACCGCTGTCGGCGCTGGACCAGGCGCGCAGGGAGGAACTGATCCCCTACCTGCAGCGCGTGCGCGACGAGATCCGCCTGCCCATCGTCTACGTGAGCCATCATCCGGACGAGGTGCGGCGGGTCGCCGACTCCATACATGCTCTCGACTGAGCCACGCGTACGCTGCTTCCGGATACCGGAGCGAACCGATGAGCAAGACGAAGCGCTGGAAAGACCTGCCGGTCGAGCAGGCACGGCATTATCTCGAACCCGGTCCGGTCGTACTGCTCAGCACGGCAGGAAAGGGCGAGCGCGCCATCATGACGCTGGGCTGGCACATGATGCTGGGCTACGACCTGGTCGGTACGTACATCTGGCAGGCCAATCGCAGCCATGCGCTGGCCCGCGCCAGCCGTGAATGCGTGATCAACCTGCCGACCGAAGAGCTGCTGGATACCGTGGTCCGGATCGGCAACTGCAGCAGCACCGAGCAGGACAAGTTCGAGCGCTTCGCCTTGACCGCATTGCCGTCGCGCGAGGTGGACGCGCCCGGCATCGCGGAGTGCCATGCGCGTTTTGAATGCAGACTGCATGAAACCCGCATCACGGCCGACTATCCGCTGTTCGTATGGCGCATCGTGGCGGCCCACGTGGCGCCATCACCCCGTGTGCCCCGCACCGTGCATTACCGGGGCCAGGGCCGTTTCATGGTGTCGGGCCATGAAGTCTCACGGCGGCGACTGTTCCGCCCGGACATGCTGGAGCAGTGATCCAGCCCATGGCCGGTTAACGCCGGCCTGCGTATTCTGGGCGCATGGCCAAGCACCTCACCGACCTCGACGACGCCGTCGAACTGATCCTGTCGCGCATCCACGGCCCGCTACGGATGGGCGCACCGCTGGGCATCGGCAAGCCGCACCGGCTGCTGAATGCCTTGTACGCACGCATCGCCGCCGACCCCTCGCGCAGATGGACGCTGTACACCGCGCTGTCGCTGGATCCGCCCGGTGGCGGCAAGGGGCTGGAGGCGCGCTTCGTGAAACCCTTCGCCGCGCGCCACTTCGGCGAGGACTTCCCGCGACTGGCCTACGTGCAGGCGATCAAGCGCGACGCCCTGCCTCCGAACATCGAAGTGGAAGAGTTCTACATGCAGGGCGGCGCGCTGCTGCGTTCGACGAGCGCGCAACGTCATTACGCCAGCCTCAACTACACCCATGTCGCCCGCGCACTGGCGGATCGCGAGGTCAACGTCATCGTGCAGAAGGTCGCGCGCGAGCCGGGTGGCACGCGGCTGTCGTTCTCGTGCAATAACGACCTCACCCTGGACACCGTGGACGCCATCGTCGCGCGCGGGCTGCCGCGTCCGCTGATGGTGGCCGAAGTCGATCCGCACCTGCCGTGGATCGGTGGCACCGCCGCCGTGAACGAGGACTACTTCGATCTCGTGCTGTCCCCGCCCGGCCCGTACCCCACGCTGTTCGGCCTGCCACGACAGCCGGTGTCCGACGTCGACTACGCCATCGGCCTGTATGCCAGCGCCCTCGTGCGCGATGGCGGCACGCTGCAGATCGGCATCGGCGCGTTGGCCGATGCCTTGTGCCACGCGCTGGTGCTGCGCCATACCGACAATGCCACCTATCGGCGCGCGCTGGCGGCGCTGGACCCTGAACTGGAACGGCACCCCGCCGTGGTCGCCTGTGGTGGACTCGACCCGTTCGCCATAGGCCTGTACGGCTGCAGCGAGATGGTCAACGAGGGCTTCAAGCGGCTGGTCGAGACCGGCGTGATCCGCCGCAAGGTGGCGGACGACGAAGCGCTGATGCAACGCATAGCCGACGGCACCGCCAACCTGGGCGACCAGGCGCGGCTGGAGCGCGACGGCGAGTATCTGCACGGCGCGTTCTACCTGGGTTCGCCCGCGTTCTACGACTGGCTGCGTAAGCTGCCGGACGACCAGCGTCGCGCCATCGGCATGCGCCGCATCAGCCTGATCAACGAACTGGAGCGCGGACGCGAGTCGCTGGCCCGCCTGCAGCGCCGCGACGCACGCTTCTTCAACTCCTGCATGATGGCCACCGCCTTGGGCGCGGCGGTGTCCGACGGCCTGGAAGACGGCCGCGTGGTGTCCGGCGTCGGCGGCCAGTACAACTTCGTCGACATGTCGAATGCGCTGGACGGCGCACGCAGCGTGCTGATGTTCCGCGCAGTGCGCGAGGAGGCCGGCAGCGCCGCGTCGAACGTGCGCTGGAACTACGGCCACACGACGATTCCGCGCCACCTGCGCGACCTGTACGTCAGCGAGTACGGCATCGCCGACGTGCGCGGCAAGAACGACGAGGACTGCATCATCGCCATGGGTGGCATCACCGATGCGCGCTTCCAGCAGGCCCTTGTCGATAGGGCGCAACGCGCCGGCAAACTTCGCAGCGGCTTCCATGCTCCGGGCCACTGGATCGACAACACGCCCGTGCACCTGTCCGCCCGGCTGCGCGTGTTCCGCCACGACGGCACCCTCCCCGACTACCCGCTGGGCAGCGACTTCACCGAGGTGGAGCAGCGCATCGTCGGCGCGCTCGGCTGGCTGAAGGCGAACACCGCCATGCCGTGGAAGAGGATCGGCACCGTGCTGCGCGCGCTGGGGGCGCGAACCGACGACGAGGAAGCCATGGCGCGCATGGAACTGTCAGCACCAGGAAGCCTCAACGAGCGGATCGGAGCGAAGCTGCTCGCGCTGGGCTTGCGTGAGGGCATGGCGCAGTGACGCGCCGGGCACAGCGGACTTCGATCAGCCCGCCGCGCGCTCCAGCTTCACCGCCAGGGTGAAGCGCGGTGCGTGACAGTTGCGGTTGGGTGGGCGACCGGCGTGCAGGATGTCGCCGTCGAATATCACCAGCCGTCCGGGCCGCGGGCTGACCGCGGCACGCACATCGCGTTGCTGATCGAAGAAGACTGTCTCGCCGCCCCATTCGTGGTCCCAGTGCTCGCACACGTACCACAACGCGGTCAGTTCGCCCGCGCCTTCCACGCAATCGACATGACTGAACAGCATGTCGCCGTAGTGCGCGACGTTGACGTAGCTGCGGTAGGGCCGATACGCCATGGCCGGCGCATGCACCGCCACCGCCGCCAGCGTGGGCGCGGTGAACGGCATGGCGGGCAGTCGGGCCAACGGGATCTCGGTGGCCCAATGGCGGTACTCGGCGGTGTCCGGTCGCGCGATCTCCGAGCGCGTGTAACCCGCCTGCAGCAGGACGCGGTGCAGTTCCGCCAGCTGCGGCGCCTCCAGCAGGCCGTCGAACACCGAGATGCGGCGTCCGTCGACCTGCTGCGTATAAGCGGGCGTGACCGTCACGGGCGTGACCCGCCTACAGCGCCTTCGCCGCCTCGACCACCGCCTCGGCGGTGATGCCGAAGTGCTTGTACAGCGCGTCGGCCGGCGCGGAGGCGCCGAACGTGGTCATGCCGACCACCACACCGTCCAGACCCACGTACTTACCCCAGAAGTCGCTGATCGCGGCCTCGACGGCGACGCGCTTGCGTACGGCCTTCGGCAGCACGGACTCGCGGTACGCGGCGTCCTGGCGGTCGAACACGTCGGTCGAGGGCATCGACACCAGGCGCGTCTTGACGCCTTGCGCGTCGAGCGTGGCCTTGGCCTGCGTGGCCAGGCCGACTTCCGAACCGGTGGCGATCAGGATGACGTCCGGCGTGCCGTCGGCATCGGCCAGCACATAGCCGCCGCGCGCGATCTCGCCCACCTGTGCATCGGTACGCGGCTGGTGCTGCAGGTTCTGGCGCGAGAACACCAGGCAGCTGGGGCCGTCCTGGCGCACGATGGCCTGCTTCCACGCCACCGCCGACTCGACCGCATCGCACGGACGCCACACGTCGTTGTTGGGAATGTAGCGCAGCGAGGCGAGGTGCTCGACCGGCTGGTGCGTCGGGCCGTCTTCGCCCAGGCCGATGGAGTCGTGCGTGTACACGTGGATCGCGTGCGCCGGGATCAGCGCGCTCATGCGCACGCCGTTGCGTGCGTAGTCGCTGAACACCAGGAAGGTGGCGTCGAACGGCACGAAGCCGCCATGCAGCGCCAGGCCGTTGGCGATGGCGGTCATGCCGAACTCGCGCACGCCGTAGTACACGTAGTTGGCGTTCGGGTCGGTGGTGGACACCGACTTGCTGGCCTTCCACAGCGTGAGGTTGGAATGCGCCAGGTCGGCCGAGCCGCCCACCAGTTCCGGCAGCAGCGGCGCGAAGGCTTCGATGGCGTTCTGCGAGGCCTTGCGCGAGGCGATGACCGGGCCTTCGGCCTGCACCTTGGCGATGTACGCATCGGCCTGCGCGACGAAGTCGGCCGGCAGTTCACCGGCGGCGCGACGCTTCAGTTCGGCGGCCTGTTCCGGGTACTGCGCAGCGTAGGCGTCGAACAGCGCGTTCCAGTCGGCTTCCAGCGCCTTGCCGGCGTCGACCTTGTTCCAGCCGGCGTAGATGTCGGCGGGAATCTCGAACGCGCCATGCGGCCATTCCAGCGCCGCGCGGGTGGCGTCCAGTTCGTCCTTGCCCAGCGGTGCACCGTGGCTGGATTCCTTGCCGGCCTTGTTCGGCGAACCGAAGCCGATGGTGGTGCGGCAGCAGATCAGCGTGGGTTTGTCGACCGCCTTCAGCGCGGTGTCGATGGCGGTCTTGATCTCGACCGGATCGTGGCCGTTGACGTTGCGCACCACCTGCCAGCCGTAGGCCTCGAAGCGCGCCGGCGTGTCGTCGGTGAACCAGCCGTCGGTGTTGCCGTCGATGGAAATCTTGTTGTCGTCCCAGAAGCAGACCAGCTTGCCCAGGCCCCAGGTGCCGGCGAGCGAGGCGGCTTCGTGGGACACGCCTTCCATCAGGCAGCCATCGCCCATGAAGACGAAGGTGCGGTGGTCGACGATGGCGTGGCCTTCGCGGTTGAAGCGCTGGGCCAGCAGCTTCTCGGCCAGCGCGAAGCCGACCGCATTGGCGAAGCCCTGGCCGAGCGGACCGGTGGTGGTCTCCACGCCCGGGGTTTCATGGCGCTCCGGGTGGCCGGCGGTCTTGCTGTGCAGCTGGCGGAAGTTCTTCAATTCCTGCAACGGCAGGTCGTAGCCGGCCAGGTGCAGCAACGCGTACTGCAGCATCGAGCCGTGGCCGTTGGACAGGATGAAGCGGTCGCGGTTCAGCCAGTGCGGGTTGGACGGGCTGTGGCGGTAGTAATCGTTCCACAGCACTTCGGCGATGTCCGCCATGCCCATGGGCATGCCGGGATGGCCGGAGTTGGCGGCCTGCACCGCGTCGGCGGCGAGGAAACGGATGGCGTTGGCGAGCTGGCGGCGGGTGGGCGTCGTCATGGCGGTCGGGGCAGAGGGGGCGGCGCCCGGCGGGCTGCGGGCCGCCCATTGTCCCACCCCCCGCCCGCCCTGTCGCGGTTGCGGGACCCCGGCGAGGGTGTTAGCCCGACGACGCCGGCAGCTTCACGTCCGCCTTCTCGCCCTTGGCGACCAGCGAGGCCAGGGTCAGGTCACCGGTGACATTCAGCGTGGTGCGGCACATGTCGAGGAAGTGGTTGACGCCCAGGATCAGGCCGATGCCGATGGGGTTCACGCCGACCATCGCGCAGATCAGCGCCACTACCGGCAGCGAGCCGGACGGCACGCCGGCCGTGCCGATGCCGCCCAGGATGCACACCAGCATCACCATGACCTGCTGGCCCAGCGACAGGTCCACGCCGAAGAACTGGGCCAGGAAGATCACCGTCACGCCCTCGAACAGCGCGGTGCCGTTCTGGTTGGCGGTGGCGCCCACGGTCAGCACGAAGCGCGACACCGTGCGCGGCAGGCCCAGCTTCTCGTCGGCCACGCGCAGCGCGGTCGGCAGCGTGGCGTTGCTGGAAGCGGTGGAGAACGCCATCACCATGGCTTCCTGCGCGCCGCGGAAGAACGCCAGCGGCGAGTAGCCGGCCAGCTTCAGCGCGACCGAATAGCTGACCAGCAGGTGCAGCGCCAGCGCCAGCACGACCACACCGACGTAGGCGCCCAAGCGCACCAGCAGGTCGAAGCCGAAGATCGCGGCCAGGTTGAACATGAAGCAGGCCACCGCGTACGGCGCCAGGCGGATGACCAGGCCGATCAGCGTCATCGAGATCTCGAACACGCCCTCGATGCCGCGCTTGAGGATGCCGGTGTTCTCCGACGGCGACAGCACCAGGCCGATGCCGAACATCACCGCGAAGAACATCAGCGACAGGATGGCCGCGTTGCTGGAAGCCGCGCCGATCACGTTGTCCGGCACGATCGACAGCAGCATGTCCATGCCGGTGGCCTGCGTGCCGACGCTGGCGACGATCTCCTTCGTCCGCTCGGCGTTCTCCGCGATCAGCTGCTGCGCCATCGCCGGGTCCACGCCCACGCCCGGCTTGAGCACGTTGACCAGCACCAGACCCAGCAGCACCGCCACCGCCGACAGCAGGATGGTGTAGGCCAGCGTTTTCCAGCCGATCCGCCCCAGCGCGCGGATGTCGCCCATCTCGGCGATGCCGCAGACCAGCGCCGAGAACAGCAGCGGCACGATCAGCATGAAGATCAGGTTGAGGAAGATCTTGCTGAAGGGCGTGGTGACGTACTTGGTGACGTCCTGCACCCAGCCCGCGTCGCCCTGCCCGGTGGCGTGCACGATGAGCCCGACGATCAGGCCGACCGCGAAACCGATGGCCATCTTCCAGTGCAGCGGCAGCTTGGCGCGGGTGGCGGGCGTGGCGTCGGTCATCAGGCGGTCCTGCGGAGACAAAGGCCGGAGCTTAGCAAACCCGGCCGGACGGACCGGCTCAACGCGGATACAGGGGCGGCAGGGGCTCGGTCGCGGCGATCGCACCCGCGCGCCGCCATTGCGGCCCGCCGCGGAAGGCTTCGCGCAGCGCCAGGCGGGCCTGCGCCGGATCGCCGCCGGCCCAGCGGGCACGCCGCAACAGATCCACGGCAGCACGCTGTGCGGGCACGTCGAGGCGACGCTGCAGGTCGTCCAGGTCGGTGGCCGCCGGCCGCGCCATGCCGGAGAGCACGTGCTCGATGTCGTCCAGATCGCCGGCATCGAGCACGCGCTTCAGGTCGGCGGCGGTATGGGTCGCAGGCGGCGCCGTGACCAGGGCAGCCTCCATCGCAGGCGCCCGGGGACGCGCCACGCGCGCACCGCCCTGCCGGCGCGACAGCCCCCACAGCAACGTCGCCAGCCAGAGCAGGGCGAACCCTGCCGCCAGCCATGGCCAGATCCGTGCCGGGATGCGGCGCTCGCCGGCCAGCGCGATGACGCCGTCCTCCACTGCGTCCTGCGATGTCGCGGACGACAGGTCCGTCGCGGCCGGACGCGCAGCCGGTCCGCTGCCGACCACCACCGGTATCGTCATGTGGGGCAACGTCGCACGCCTGGCGGCGCCGGCGCGGACGTCCCACCAGGCCATCGCCACGCCGGGCACGGTCAGCGGGCCCGGCTGCGACGGCACGATGGAATAGCGGCGCGTCAGTTTCACCTGCGGCGTGCCACCCACGAAGCTCTCGTCGTACTGCGGGGGCTCGGCGAACACCTGCGCGCCGGGCACCGTGGGCGCAGGCAGCTCCGGCAACTGCGCCTGGGTGGCGCCGACGACCGTGGTCTCGACCGCGAACGTGGCCGCTTCGCCGGTACGCATCTGTTCCGGCACGGCGGTGTAGCGCAGCCGCAGGTCGCGCACCGGCAACCACGGCTGCGGCGCGTCCGCCGGCTGCGGTCGGACCTGCAGCGTGCGTGGCGCTCCGGTGATGTTGACCTCGCGGCTGTTGCCCCCCAGCAGGTCGTCCATCCAGCCGCCCGCGCCACGCCCACTGAAGCGCGCGCCCGGCAGCGTCAGCGGACCGCTGCGCTCGGGCACCAGCAGGAAGCGGCGCTCGGCCGTGTTGTAGCGGCGCCCGTCGATCTCGCGGCTCGACTGCACGATCTCGCCAACCCGCTGCAGCAGCGCGCCTTCGGGCGGATCCAGGTCCAGCTGGCCGGAGACCAGCGGCGTGGCGTAGAACAACCGGACGGTGACACCGACCGACTGCTGCACGTAAGGACGGGCATCGTCGACCTCGGTTTCGACGAACACCAGGCCGTTGGACGCGGCACTCGCCGTCGCCGTCGCGCTGACCTCCAGCACCAGCGGCACCGTGCGCTCGTTGCCCACCTGCAACGCGGGAATCGCCAGCGTTCCCGCGCGACGCGGACGCAAGGTCAGCGCGAACGTCGTGCTGCTGCCCACGCGCCCGTTGACCAACCGCACGCTGCGGCTGTCGGACTGGCCTTCCACCTCGAAGTCGCGCATCAGCGGCGTGAGATCAGGTGTGGCGGACACCGCGTCGGTCTCCACGTTCAGCGTCACCGCCTGGCCCAGCGTCACCTGCGACTGTTCCAGCCACGCACGCGTCGCGGCCAGCGACGACAGCGGCCACGCCAGCAGCACGCACACCAGCCACCACACCCGATGCTTCATCGTCCTTCCCTCTGCCGGCGTTCCTGTTCGAGCCGGAACTTCGCCTTGAGCAGCGAACCGGGCTCGTCCGGCACGCGCTTGAGCCACGCATCGACCGCCTGCCGGCGCTCGCGTTGTTCGGCCGTTTCCGCCTGCACGACCGGCTCGCCCGGTGCGGGCTGCCCTGCGCGCTGCGCGGAGTCGCGCGCCATCGCGTCGCGCATGCGCTCGCGCTGCGCCGCATCGGCGGCGGACTGGGTGGCGGCGTCCGGTGGCGTGCGGGAGGAAGCAGGCGACGGGGCAGGCGGTGTCTTTCCGGGACGCTGCGATGCAGGTTTGTCCGCTGCCGGCGGGGGCGGCGTCTCCTGCTTGCTACCCGGATCGGACGTCGCGTCGCCCTGCGATCCTTTGGCGTCCTGATTGCCCGCTCCCTGCTGTCCCGGCTTGCCCTGCCCTTCGCCCGATGACGGGGGTCGCTTGCGCGCGGCGTCGACGGCGGCGCGGTTTGCCACCGCATCCTGCATGCCGGGTTGCGCACGCAGCGCGCGGTCGTACGCGGCGATGGCGTCGTCGTAACGCTGCTGTTTCGCCAGCGCATTGCCGAGGTTGTACCAGCCTTCGGCGCTGTCGACGCCGGTGAAGGCCTGCTCGGCCGCGGCGTAGTCGCCCTGCCGGTACGCATCGACGCCCTGCACGACGCGCGCGTGTTCCGCCTGGTCGGCGCGCCGCCACCAGTCGATGCCGGCCGCAGACGCGGGCGACGCCATCGGCAGCCACAACACGCCGACCAGGGCGAGTGCCGCGCCGCGACGGAATCCCAGCAACGCGAGCGCCATCAGCGGGATCAGCAGCCAGTAGCCTTCGTCGCGCCACGCCTTGCCGCCGCTCGACGTGGTGCCTTCGGTCGCCAACGCGGACGACCGCATACCCAGCGCAGCGATGTCGCCGTCATCGGCGGTCAGTGCGTGATAGCGTCCGCCGCCTGCGGTCGCCAGTCCGCGCAGCGACGCGGCATCCAGCGCCGCGCGTCCGATCACGCCATCACTGCCGCGGTAGGCGGCACCGGACGCGGTACCCAGTCCCAGCGAAGACACGGTGTAGCCCTGCGCGCGGGCGGACGCCGCCGCGGCCACCGCCGCGCTGTCCGCACGGTCGGTCAGGATCAGGATGTCGCCGCGACGCGCGTCCGCCTGCGCCAGCAAGCGCGCCGCCCATGCGATGCCACGATCCGCATGTTGCCCATCCCGCGGCATGATCTCGGGCGACAGTTCGTCGAGGAACAGGCCGATGTTGGCGGTGTCCTCGGTGAGCGGCGTCACCGTGAAGGCATCGTCCGCATACGCCACCAGCGCGACGGGACTGCCCGCGCGCACCTGCAGCACCTGGGCCAACTTCGCCCGCACCTGCAGCAGCCGCGACGGCGGCAGATCGGCAGCAGTGATCCGGCTGGAGAGGTCGAGCACGACGACCAGCGGACGCTGCGTCTGCCAGAGCGGCTGATCGGCCTGCCGCCAGCTGGGACCGGCCAGCGCCAGCACCGCGAGCACGTACGCCATCGCCGCGACCACCACGCCTGCGCGCGCGCCGCTGCCGCCGGTCACCAGAAGATGCGGCAACAGGTGTGCATCGACATGGCCGCGCCACGCGCTGCGCCGCTGCCGCTGCGCGCGCCATGCCCAGGCCAGCACGGGCAATGCCGCCAGCGCCCACAGCCAGTGCGGACGCAGGAAATGCAGCGCGGTCAAGTCGAACGTCATGCCCGCCTCCGTGGCAGCAGGACGGCAAGCAGCGCCACCAAGAGCGCCGCCGCGAGCGGCCAAGCATAGCGCTCGATGCGCGGACGCACCGCCTTGCCGGGTTGTTCGACCGGCTCCAACTGGTCCAGTTCGGCATAGATGCCCGCCAGCTCGCGGGTGTCCCGTGCGCGATAGAAACGCCCGCCGGTCTGCGCGGCGACATCGCGCAGCGTCGCCTCGTCGATGGCCTCCGGTGAGCTCGCCGGCATCGGCAGGGGAATGCCGAACACGCTGATGCCGCCATCGCCACCGAAGGCGATGGTGTGGATGCGCACGCGTTCTTCCTTCGCCAGCTCCGCCGCCTTCTGCGGCGTCAGCACGCCGGCGGAATTGACGCCGTCGGTGAGCAGGATCAGTACGCGCTGGCCTTCCTGCTGCATGCGCAGGCGGCGAACGGCCAGGGCGATCGCGTCGCCAATGGCGGTCTCGCGTCCGGCCAGGCCGGCGACGGCGTCGCGCAGTTGCTCGCGCACGGTCTGCAGATCGCGCGTCAGCGGTGTCATCGCGTACGCACGCTGGCCGAACACCAGCAGGCCGACGCGATCGCCATCGCGACGGTCGAGGAAGTCGGCAAGCACCGCCTTCGCAGCCGTCAGCCGATCCACCACGGCGCCGCCCAGCTCCATGTCGGGTTCGGTCATGCTGCCCGACAGGTCTACCGCCAGCATCAGGTCGCGCCCACTCACCGGCGGCGTCACTGCTTCGCCGAACTGCTGGGGCCGCGCCGCGGCCGCGCACAGCAGGAACCACGCCAGCCACGCCAGCGCGGCGGCACGCCTGGGCAATCCGCGCCCGCCCTGGCGGGCGATCGCCTGCACCGAAGATCCGTAAGGCACCTTCAACGCATCGGTCTGGGTGCGTCGCGCCGGCAGCAGCCAGCCGACCAGCCACGGCAACGGAAACGCCAGCCAGAGCCAGGGCCACGCGAAGCCGGCATAGCCATCCTGCAGCCACTGCAGGGCGGGCAACGACAGGCTCATCGCGTGCCCGCCATCAGTTCGAGGAATCGCGCGCGCGCCACCGCCGTGGCCGACGCAAGATCGGCAGGAGCGACGTCGCGGCGATAGCCACCGTCGAGCAACAGCCGGCCGGGACCCTGCGAGAACGCGTGGCCGCCTCGCCTGCCATCGAGGAACGCGAGCCACGCTTCGCCTTCCAGCCGGTCGGCGGCAGGATCCAGTCGACGTGCGGCCCGGCGCAGCCGTTCGGACATCGAAGCCACCCGGTCGGCAGGCGTGCCGGCCTCGCTCGCCACATCGAACCAGCGCAGCCACGTCTGGCGCCGGCGATGCCGGTGCACGCGCCAGGCCACCACGCCAACCACCACCAGCAGCACGGCCGCCACCACCAGCCACCAGCCCGGCGCGAGCGGCCACCACGGCGGCGACGCAGGCACGTGCACATCGCGCAACACCAGCGTGGCCAAGGCCATGCTCAGGCCACCTGCGGCTGGGCGCGACCCAGCGCGACCAGCCAGGCATCGCTGGAGGCCTCGGTCGACAGCGTGCGCACCTGCACGCCGCGTGCCGGCAGGCGATCGAGCGCGCGTTCGAGGGGCTGCTGGAATTCGGCACGCCACGCCTCGCGCTGCGCGTCGCTGGCCAGGTCCAGTTCGACGCGCTGGCCGCCCAGCGCGAACGGCAGACGCTGCAATGGCGGCGACGTTTCCAGCGGATCGGTCAGCAGCAGGACGATGACGTCGTGGTGCGCGGCCAGCGCTGGCCAGCGCGATTCGGGGATGGACGCCAGGCTGTGCGGATCGGCGAGTACCAGCAGGCGCGACCCCGGCCGCAGCAGGCGCGCCGCATGATCCAGCGCGAAAGCCAGGCCGAGGTCCTCCTTGGGCGGCATCGCATACCAGCGCACCAGCGCGTCCAGCACCCGCAATGCACCCCGCGTGCCACCGGCGGGAGGTACGGGCGCTTCCGTCATGCTGCCACGCAGGATGGCGAGACGATCGCCCTCGCGCACCGCCTGCCAGGCGGCAACCGCGCCCGCACGCGCGGCCTGCACCGACTTGAAGCGCGTGCGCGTGCCGAAGTACAGCAGCGGCGACGTATCGGACACGATCAGCGTGAGCCGCTCGCGCTCGGCCTGGAACAGTTTGGTATGCGTGCGGCCGCTGCGCGCGGTCAGGCGCCAGTCGATGTGGCGGACGTCGTCGCCGGCGACGTATTCGCGCGACTCCGCGTATTCCATCCCGCGCCCGCGCAATGGCGACGCGGAGGGGCCGGTGATCGAGTGACGTCCGCGCCGCGCTGGCGGACGCCGCTGCGCGAGCGCGCGCAACGCGATCAGCTCGGCCAGGGTGGGCGTGATGCCTTCGCTCATGGCGCCGTGCCGTCCGGGCTCAGGGCAACGGAACCACGTCGAGCAACGCCTTCACCAGCCGGTCGCCATCCCAGCCTTCCGCGGTGGCTTCGTAGCTGGGCAGCACGCGGTGACGCAACACGTCCGGCGCGATGGCGCGGATGTCGTCGGGCGTGACGTAATCGCGGCCCGCCAGCCAGGCGCGCGCGCGCGCGCATCGTTCCAGGGCGATGGAGCCGCGCGGGCTCGCGCCCCAGGCGATGCGTCGCGCCAGCGACGCGTCATAACGGGACGCATCGCGCGAGGCGAGCACGAGTTCGATCAGATAACGCTCCAGTGCCGGCGCAAGGTGCAGGTCCAGCACTTGCGTCCGCGCTTCGAACACATCTTCCAACGGCATCCGCGCGACCGCGGCGGGAACGGATTGCATCTGCTCGCGCGCCCGGTCGCGTGCCAGGCGCAGGATGTCGGCCTCGGCCGCCGCTTCCGGATAACCGATCTTCACGTGCATCAGGAAGCGGTCGAGCTGCGCCTCCGGCAACGGGAACGTGCCTTCCTGCTCGATCGGGTTCTGCGTGGCCATCACCAGGAACAGGGCCGGCAGCGGATACGTGTGCCGCCCCACCGTCACCTGCCGCTCGCCCATGGCCTCCAGCAGGGCCGACTGCACCTTGGCCGGCGCACGGTTGATCTCGTCGGCGAGCAGCAACGGATGGAAGATCGGCCCGGCCTGGAACTCGAAGCGCCCTTCCTGTGGACGCCACACTTCGGTGCCCGTCAGGTCCGCCGGCAGCAGGTCGGGCGTGAACTGCACGCGCGCGAACTCGGCCTGCAACCGCGACGCCAGCGCCCGGATGGCGGTGGTCTTGGCCAGCCCCGGCGCGCCTTCCACCAGCAGATGGCCATCAGCCAGCAGGGCGATCAGCAGGCGCTCCACCAGCGCCGACTGCCCGACGATGGTCTGCGACAGATCCTCGCGCAGGGCGGAAAAGCGATCGAACAGGCGGGCATCGGGCGGCATGCTATCCATGGGCTCGGGACGGTCCGGGTGGTGCGCGTGGGACCGTCAGTGTGCCACGCGGGTTCCCGTCGTCCCCGTGCGGAACGGCAGGGGTTCAGCGCCGAGTTCGCGACGCTTTGCCCCGAAAATAAAACGGGCCGCAGAAGCGGCCCGTTTCGTGTACTGCAACACCCTGGATCAGCGCTTTGCGACCGACAACACCTTGGGCGTGATGAAGATCAGCAGTTCCGCCTTCTCCTTGCTGCGACCCTTCTTCTTGAACAGGTTGCCCAGGAACGGGATGTCGCCCAGGAACGGTACCTTGGCGACGCTGGTGCGGTCGGTGAACTCGTAGACGCCGCCGATCACGACCGTCTGGCCATCCTCGACCAGCACGGCGGTGTTGATCTCGCGCTTGTCGATCGTGGGCACGCTGCCGTAACCCTCGAGGACGATGAACTCGGCCACTTCGTCCTTCTTGACGTTGAGGTTCAGGAAGACGCGGTCGTCGTTGGTGATGGTCGGCATCACCTTCAGTTCGAGCAGTGCTTCCTTGAATTGCACGTTCGGCGTGGCCACGCCACCCTGGCCGGCGGTGATCGTGACGTAACCGATCTCCCTGCCCTGGCGGATAACGCCCTCGCGCTGGTTGGCGGTGACGATGCGCGGGTTGGAGATCACCTCACCGCGACCTTCCTCCTGCATCGCCGACAGCTCAAGATCGATCGAGAAGTTGCGCCCCAGCAGGGTGTACGCCAGCGCGCCAGCGGCCGCTTCCGTGAAGGTCTCCGCAGGCAGGTTGACGTTCAGCGCACCGGGCGTGATCGGGCGGGAGGGATCGGCGATGTTGCCTGCGTTGCCGCCCAGCGACCCGCCGATGCCCTGGCTGCGGTCACCGAAGCGACGGCCCTGCACACCGAAGCGGGCGCCCAGGTCGCGCGCGAAGGTGTCGCTGGCGATGACGATGCGGCCTTCGATCAGCACCTGATCGACCGGACGGTCGATCATCGAGATCAGCTCGCGCATCTGCGCGACCTTCTTCGGGATGTCGCTGATCATCAGCATGTTGGTGCGCTCGTCGGCGACGATGCGGCCACGCGGGGATAGGAAGCCGTTCTCGTTCTGGCTGTTGCCGCCGCCGCCGCCACCGCTACCCTGGTTGCCGATGCCCTTGGCCTCGGTCAACGCCTTGAAGATCGCGGCGGCGCTGTGATAGTTGACCTGGACGTAGTCGGTCACCATGTCCTGGCGATTCTCGATCGCGATGCGGGCGTCTTCCTTGTCCTGCTCGAACTTGGCCAGCTCGGGCTGCGGCGCGACCCAGACCACGGCGCCGTCACGGCGCTTGTCCAAGCCCTTGGCGCGCAGCACGATGTCCAGTGCCTGGTCCCACGGCACGTTGACCAGCCGCAGCGTGACGTTGCCCTGCACGGTGTCGGACGCGACGATGTTGAGGTTCGATTCTTCGGCGATCAGCTGCAGCACCGTGCGTACCGGCACGTCCTGGAAGTTGAACGTCACCGGGCGACCGCTGTAGCGACGTGCTTCGGCCGCCACTTTCTGCGCAGCGGCCACCACCGCCGAGGCGCTGGTGCCGGAGCTCGTGCTGGCGCCGCCCATGGCTTTCTGCGCCGCGCGCGGCACGATCTCGACGACGTACTCGTTGCCGGACTGGTAGGCCAGCGACTCGAAGTCACCGCGCGTGCTGAGCACCAGCTGCGTACCGCCGCCCTTGCTCTGTGCGTCGACGCGCTGTACCGGGGTCGCGAAGTCGACCACGTTGAGTGCGCGCTGCAGCGATGCCGGCAGCGTGGCATTGCCGACGCTGACCACCACGCCGTCACCCTGGTTGCGCAGGTCGGGCGCAGCGCCCTGTCCGTCGAACTTGATCACGAGGCGGCCGGCCCCGTCTTCCCCGCGCCGGAAGTCGATGTTGGACACCGACACGGCCGAGGCGGACTGGGTGGCGGGGGACGTCGCGTGCGTCGTCGGCGAGACGGCACCTGCAGCGCTTGCCGCGGCAAACAGGCCGATGGCCAGCCCCAGAGAGCAGAGCCGGAAGGTAGCCAGGCGCCGGGACGGCCGCAGGCGGTAGGCATTCGTAGCGGTCATCGTGTATCCCCCAATCATTGATCTTCAAGCGCCAGCGATGCCGGCCGTTCCAGCCAGCCGCCCGCGCCATCCGGCACTAGTTCGACAAGTTCGACGCCATCTTCGCGGACCGAGGTGACCCGGCCATCGCTCTGGCCCAGATAGTTCCCCGGACGTACCCGGTAGGTGACCTTGTCGGGTCCCATCACCAGTGCCACCAGACCTGCCCCCTTGCCGATCGTACCGACCATGTCCAGGCTGTCCAGCGGGTACTGCTCCAGTGTTTCCTTGCGGCGATCCGGGTCGGGCCGAAGCCCGCCGGTATCGGTGTTGCTCCAGGCATTGCTGAAAGGATCGCGCAACGTCTGTGCGGCGTACTCGAAGGTCTCGAACTGCTGCATCACCGGCAGCGGCTCCAGCGGCGGCGCGGGGCGTGCACGCACGTCCTCCACCCACTTCTCCAGGTTCGGGGCATCGCCCGGCGTGCTGGTGACACCGCGTGCGCAGCCGGACGTCACCAGGACGGCGAGGATCATCCAGTGCCAGTTGCTGCGCATCATGGGGCTCCTCCCGACTTCTTGGCCGCGCCCTTCTTGCCGTCGGCCTTCGCCGCTTCGGCGGCCGCGGCCTCCTGCTCGGCGACCTCGGTTTCATCGAGATAGCGGTAGGTCTTGACCGTGCCGGACAGCTCCAGGGCGCCGCGGTTGATGCCGCCCTTGCCTTCCTTCGGCTGCAGCGAGATGTCGTGCATGGTCAGGATGACCACGCGCGGCAACGACGCCACGCCGCTGACGAAGGCGCCGAACTGGTGGTAATTGCCCACCATGCGCAGCTGGATCGGCTTCTCGGCGTAGAACTCCTTGAGCGTTTCCGGCTGCGGCTGGAACAGCTCGTTGGTCAGGCCGCTGGAAAGAGCGGTCTGCGAGATGTCGATGATCAGGTCCGGCATCTCCGTCTTGCTGGGCAGCTGGCGCAGCATCTGCTGCAGCACCTGCTCCATCTGCGCCAACTGCTGCTTCAGCGGCTCGAGGTTGGCGGCCTTGGCCTGCTCCTTCTCGAAATCCTGGCGCAGGCGGACTTCTTCCTGCTCCAGCGACTCCAGCGTCTGCGTCTTGCCCCTCACGAAGAGGAAGTAGGACATGGCGAGGATGAAGATCGCCAGCACCACGCAGAACCCCATCTTGGCGTTCTTGGGCCAGGCACCGATGTTGTTGATGTCCAGGTTCTTGAGCGAGGTCTTCTGGCTCATGAGTTGCTCCCGGAAGCCGGGGGAGTGGCGCCTGCCGGAGCGGCGGGCGCGGGGGCGGCGGGTACCGGCGCGGAAGGCTGGCCTTCCAGCGGTGCGGGCGCGGGTGCCGGTGCTGCGGCCGGTGAATTCGGATCGGCGGGTGCCTCGCCGGCGGCGGCGGACTCGGCCTCCTGCTCGGCGGTCGGATTGGCCAGCCTGACCTGCAGCGTGAACACGTACGGCAGCGCACTGCCGGCACCGGTGTTGGTCAGCGTTTTGACCTCTTCCGGCTTGGCTTCGATGATCGACAGCTCGGGCTTGGTCATCCAGCCGGAGGTCTCGAGATTGCGCATGTAGGCACTGACGCGCGCGTTGGACTGTGCACGGCCCTGCAGCGTCAGCACCTCGCCATCCTGCTTGATGTTGGCCAGCATCACGCCATCGGGAATGGTGCGGACCAGCGAGTCGAACAGGTGGACCATCTGCGAACGGTTGGCCTGCAGCTTCTCGATCACTTCCTTGCGGGCCAGCAGGCGGCGCTTCTGCTCGTCGAGCTTCTCGATTTCCTTGTTCTGCGCCTGGACCTTGGCGATCTCGTCCTTGAGGAAGTCGTTGCGCTCGGTCTGGCCGGACACCTGGCGGTCATAGTGGAACCACAACAGGAACGACAGCAGCAGGCCGGCGATCGCGGCAGCGCCCAGCATGACGTAGAACTCGCGCTGGCGCTGCACACGACGTTCGGCACGCCATGGGAGTAGGTTGATTTTTGCCATCAGTCGAAGCTCCTCAAAGCCAGGCCGGTGGCGATCATCAACGCGGGCGCGTCCTGCGCCAGCGCATGCGCCTGCACGCGCGGGCCGAGGGTCATCTGGGCCAGCGGGTTGGCGACCACCGTCGGCACGCCGAGCTGTTCTTCCACCATCTCCGGCAGGCCGGGCAGTGCGGCGCAACCGCCGGCCAGCACGATCTGGTCGACGCGGTTGAACTCGCTGCCGGCATAGAAGAACTGCAGCAGGCGACTGATCTGCTGAACGGTGGCTTCCTTGAACGGCTCCAGCACTTCGACTTCGTAGCTTTCCGGCAGGCCGCCCTGGCGCTTGGCCAGGCCGGCTTCCTCGTAGGTCAGGCCGTAGCGGCGCATCACTTCGTCGGTGAGCTGCTTGCCGCCGAACACCTGCTCGCGGCTGTACAGGCTGCGGCCGCGACGCAGGACGTTGAGCGTGGTCATGGTGGCGCCGATGTCGACCAGGGCCACCACGCCGTCCTGAGGGATCGGCAGGTCGGTGGCCATCAGGGCGAAGGCGTTCTCCACCGCGAAGGCTTCCACGTCCATCACCCGCGCAGTCAGGCCGCCGAGCTCCAGCGCCGACTGGCGCAGCTCGACGTTCTCCGAACGCGACGCCGCGAGGAGCACCTGCACCATCTCCGGGTTGTTGGGCATGGCGCCCAGCACCTCGAAGTCGATGTTCACTTCCTCGATGGGATACGGGATGTAGTTGACGGCCTCGAGTTCGACCTGGGCTTCCAGGTCGTTCTCGTCGAGGTCGGCAGGCATCGGGATGATCTTGGTGATCACCGCCGACCCGGCGACGGCCGCAGCGGCGTACTTCGCCTTGCTGCCCGCACGGTTGACCGCGCGGCGGATGGCTTCGCCGACCGCCTCGACTTCGACGATGTTCTTCTCGACCACGGCATTGGGCGGCAACGGCTCGACCGCGTAGTGTTCAACCCGGTAACGGTTGCCCACACGCGACAGCTGCAGCAGCTTTACCGCAGTCGAACTGATGTCGACGCCGATCAGCGGCGACTGGCTTTTTGGGATTAGCCCCACGGTCTTTCCCCTTCCGACGGGCACTGGGCGCATGACGTGCGCCGACATTAATAACCAACTTTTTACGCTTGGCAACCGACGATGACGTGGCTGTGCGGCTTGTCACGTTTCACGAGGGTTGTTCCCCAAGTCCCTGTTCCCCTTGGGATCACCTGTGGCGATCCCAGCGGTCATCTATACTCTGCCGTTACGAATTCTGCAATCGGAAAGCACTGGATGTCCCGTTTCCGTCGTCTTCTCCGTTGGACCCTCATCACGTTCCTGATACTTGCCCTCGCCGGCGCGGTCGGCCTGGGGGTGCTGTATTACACGGTCTCGGCCAAGGTCCCGGACATCCAGTCCCTGCGCAGCGTCGAGCTGCAGGAACCCCTCTACATCTATGCCAGCGACGGCCGGCTGATGGGCCTGTACGGCGAGATCCGGCGCTATCCGGTACAGATCGACCAGGTCCCGGCCCGGGTCAAGCAGGCCTTCATCGCCGCCGAGGACAGCAAGTTCTACGAACACAACGGCATCGACCCGACCGGCATCGCCCGGGCCGTGTGGCAGATCGTCAGCCGCAAGGAAGGCCGCGTGGCCGGTGGCAGCACGATCACCCAGCAGGTCGCCCGGCAGTGGTTCCTGAGCTCGGAGTACAGCTACACCCGCAAGCTGGTGGAAATGATGCTGGCCATGCGCATCGAGAACATGCTGACCAAGGACGAGATCCTGGAGCTGTACCTCAACAAGAGCTTCTTCGGGAACCGCTCCTACGGCGTTGCCGCCGCCGCCGAGTACTACTACGGCAAGACCCTGGACCAGCTGACCCTGGCCGAAGCCGCCACCCTGGTCAGCGCCCTGAAATTCCCCTCCAGCGGCAACCCGATCAGCAACCCGGGCCGCAACCAGCAGCGTAGCGCCTACGTGGTCGAGCGCATGCGCGAGGACGGCTACATCACCGCCGCCGAAGCCGCGCAGGCCAAGGCCGAACCCATGCATGCCAAGCCGCACGAGCGGCCGATCGAGGTCTACGCGCCGTACGTGGCCGAAATGGTGCGTCAGGAGATGATCGCGCGCTTCGGCCCGGAGGCGCTGACCAAGGGCTACCACGTCACCACCACGCTCGACGCCCACCTGCAGACCGCCGCCAACGACGCCGTCCGCGATGGCCTGGGCCTGTACGACCATCGCCATGGCTGGAACGGCGTCGAACAGCATTTCGACGTGGCTGCCGACGCCGATGCCGCAGCGCTGGCCACCCATCTGCGCGGGATTCCCGCCCAGAACGGCCTGCTGCCGGTGGTGGTGGCCCGCGTCGCCGACGATGGCAGCGCGACGGTGGTCATGGCCGACGGCAAGGAGATCACCCTGCCGGTCGCCGCCAGCAAGTGGACCGGGCGCTCGCCCGCCAAGCTGCTCAAGCGCGGCGACCTGACCCGCATCAAGGCGGGCAAGGACGAAGGCACCTACGTGATCGACCAGGTCCCGCGTGCGCAGGCGGCACTGGTCTCGCTGGACGCCAACAACGGCGCCGTCCGTGCACTGGTCGGCGGCTACAGCTTTGCCGGCAACAAGTTCAACCGCGCCACCCAGGCGCGACGCCAGCCGGGCTCCAGCTTCAAGCCGTTCCTGTATGCGGCCTCGTTCGAGAAGGGCTTCAATCCTGCTTCGATCGTCCTGGACGCCCCGGTCGTGTTCCGCGACCGCCGCGGCCACATGTGGCGCCCGCAGAACGACGGCGGTGGCTTCCGCGGCCCGATGCGCCTGCGCGAGGCGCTCGTGCAGTCGCGCAACCTGGTGTCGGTGCGCCTGCTCGACGGCATCGGCGTGCCGTTCGCGCGCACCTACATCAGCCAGTTCGGCTTCGACGAGGCCGAACTGCCGCCCAACCTGTCGATGTCGCTGGGCACGGCCTCGCTGACGCCACTGTCGGTGGCCCGCGGCTATGCGGTGTTCGCCAACGGCGGCTCGCGCGTGACGCCGTGGTTCATCGACCAGGTCAAGGACCGCGAAGGCAACGTGGTGTTCAAGGAGAACCCGGCCGTCGCCTGCCGTGGCTGCGGCGCGGGCCAGGCCGGCACCAGCACGGCGACCGCACAGGTGGTGGACGGCTTCAATTTCGGTCCTGCGCAGGCACCGAAGCCCGCGGCTGCCGCGACGCAGACGCCGAAGGCCGAAGAGAAGCCGGCCGACCCGAATGCGGTGACCGCACCGCGTGCGATCGACGAGCGCACCGCCTACCAGCTGGTGTCGATGATGCGCGACGTGGTCCAGCGCGGCACCGGCACGGCGGCCAAGGTGCTGGGGCGCGAAGACGTGGGCGGCAAGACCGGCTCGACCAACGACCATCGCGACGCCTGGTTCGGCGGCTTCGGCGGCACCTACGCTACGGTGGTGTGGGTGGGTCGCGACAACTTCCAGTCGCTGGGCTATCGCGAGTACGGCGGCAAGGCCGCCCTGCCGATCTGGATCGAGTACATGCGCGCGGCGCTGAAGGACGCGCCGGTCGCGGCGAACGATCCGCCCGACGGCATGGTGCAGGCCACCCTCAACGGGGTGACCGAATGGGTGAAGATCGAGGACATGGACCGCATCCAGGATTACGACCTGTACGGCCCCGAAGACGCGGTGCCGGACGAAGAAGCCTTCGACATCTTCTGATCGCGCCTCTCCGCTGAAGACCGCATGACGGCGCGCCTGCGCCGTCATGGACACGTCGGGGACATGGTGTACATTCGCGGTCAGTTTCGACGCGGAGGCTCCCCATGCACCACGCCCGTCAGCACGCCGAAACACGCACCCGCGAACGCCGCCAGCGCCTGGCGCACGAAGCCGCCCGGCTGATGGCCGAAGGCGGCATCCGCGACTTCCACCAGGCCAAGCTCAAGGCCGCCAGCCGGCTGGGCATCCACGACGACGCGTCCCTGCCCCGCAACCGCGAGATCGAAGACGCATTGCGCGAGTACCAGCGCCTGTTCGCCGGCGAGGCGCACGTGGCGGGTCTGCGGCAGCGACGCGAGGCCGCCTTGCGCGCGCTGGACTTCCTCTCGGGATTCTCGCCGCGGTTGGTCGGTCCGGTGCTCGAGGGCACGGCCGATGCCAGCACGCCCGTCCACCTGCATGTCCACAGCGATGATCCGGACGCGGTGACCCGCTTCCTGGAGGAACATCGCATCCCCGCCGACTCGCGCGAGCGTCGGCTGCGCATCGACCGGGAGCGCGTCGCCGACCTGCCGGTGTGGGTGTTCAGCGCCGAAGAGCTGAGCTTCGACCTGACGGTGCTGCCACACGACGCGTTGCGGCAGGCGCCGCTTTCCAGTGTCGACGAGAAGCCGATGCGGCGGGCATCCGCCACGCAACTGCGCCAGCTGCTCGCCGAAGAAGACATCGCCGGCTACGAACAGGAAATCGCGCGCCGCTGAGGCGTGCGTTTACGGTTTGACGCAGCGCATCTCGCTGGCGACCTTGTAGCGGCCATAGCGCAGCAGCGCCTGGGTGAACGCCTCCAGGTCCGCGTCGCTCCCGCAGGCCAGCGTGACGTGATAACAACCCTCGCCGGCGATCTTGCTGGCGCTCTCCACGTCGGCATGCGCCTGCAGGAACGCCTCGAACGCATCGAACTGCGGGCTGTCCATGAACACCGTGATGAAGTAGCGCCGCAGGTCGCCGCGCAGCACCGTGAATCCCCGGATCGTGCCGTCGTCCACCATCTGCTGCACCCGTGTGGCCACCGCCTGTCCCGTCAGGTGCACCTGGCGGCCGACGGCCTGCCAGGTCATGCGGCCATCGTGCCCGAGGGCCGCAAGGATGGTCCGGTCCATCTTGTCGAGGGGCATGTCTTTCGATCCTCAAGGAAAACGGTGCCGCTTCTTGCGGGCTGCAATTACAGCCGAGGCGGCCCGTCCATAGCATGACGCAGTCCCTTTCCCTTGAAGGTAACGCATGACCACCGCCCTGCTCATCATCGATGTCCAGAACGATTACTTCGCCCATGGCGCATTCCCGCTCTGGAATGCCGAGGCCACCCTCGACGCCACGGTCGCCGCCATCGGTCGGGCCCGCGCCCGTGGCGAGGCCGTGGTGCTGGTCCAGCATGTTGCCGCCTCCGCGGACAGCCCGCTGTTCCGGCCCGGCACGCACGGCGCCGGCATCCACGCGGACATCCTGGCCGCGGCGCCCGGCGCACCCGTGGTCGTGAAGCAGCATGCCGACAGCTTCCACCAGACCGGACTTGCCAATGTGCTGGCGGACCTGGGCGTCACCCGCCTGCGCATCGCGGGCATGATGACGCAGAACTGCGTGGTGTTCACCGCGCTGTCGCCGGCAGCCGAGCGCTACGGCGTCAGCGTCGTGTCGGACTGCACGACCACCCTCAACGAGGCGATCCACGGTTTCGCCCTGCATGGCCTGTCGACCCGCGTCGCGGTGCAAGCCGACGCCTGATGCGCGCAAAGAAAAGGCCCCTTGCGGGGCCTTTTCTGCTTGCGCTGCAGGATCAGCGCTTGTCGGTCGGCACGTAATCGCGCGGCGCGTAGCCCGTGTAGATCTGGCGCGGACGGCCGATCTTGGCTTCCGGGTCGACCTGCTGCTCCAGCCAGTGCGACACCCAGCCGGCGGTGCGGCCGATGGCGAACATGACGGTGAACATCTCGGTCGGGATCTTCAGCGCCTTGTAGATGATGCCGCTGTAGAAGTCGACGTTGGGGTAGAGCTTGCGCTGGATGAAGTACTCGTCCTTCAGCGCGGCTTCTTCCAGCTTCATCGCCACTTCCAGCAGCGGATCGTCGACGCCCAGTTCGCCCAGCACCTTGTGGGTCATCTCGCGGATGATCTTGGCGCGCGGATCGAAGTTCTTGTAGACGCGGTGGCCGAAGCCCATCAGGCGGAAGCCCGATTCCTTGTCCTTGGCCTTGGCGATCGCGGTTTCCACCTTGTCCGGCGTGCCGATCTCTTCCAGCATCTTCAGCACGGCCTCGTTGGCGCCGCCGTGCGCCGGGCCCCACAGGGCGGTGATGCCGGCGGCGACCGACGCGTAAGGATTGGCACCCGTCGAGCCCACCAGGCGCACGGTCGAGGTGGAGGCGTTCTGCTCGTGGTCGGCGTGCAGGATGAACAGCAGGTCCAGCGCCTTGGCGACCACCGGATTCACTTCCAGCGGCTCGCTCGGCACTTCGAACATCATGTGCAGGAAGCGGTCGACGTACTCGAGGTTGTTGCGCGGGTAGCGGATCGGCCAGCCGATCGAGTAGCGGTAGGCGGCGGCGGCCAGGGTCGGCATCTTCGCCAGCAGGCGGATGGCGGCCAGGCGGCGCTGCTCGGGGTCTTCCTGGTCCAGCGTGTCGTGGTAGAACGCCGACAGCGAGGCGACCGTGCCGGCCAGCATGGCCATCGGGTGCGCGTCGTAGTGGAAGCCGTGCAGGAAGTTCTTCAGCGACTCATGCATCATCGTGTGATGCGTGACTTCGTGCTCGAACTTGGCGAATTCGGCCGGGGTGGGCAGTTCGCCGTTCATCAGCAGGTACGACACTTCCAGGAAGCTGGAGTGCTTGGCCAACTGCTCGATGGGGTAGCCGCGGTACAGCAGCACGCCGTTGTCGCCATCGATGTAGGTGATGGCCGACTTGCAGCTGGCGGTGGCGGTGAAACCGGAGTCGTAGGTGAAGAGACCCGTTTCCTTGGTCAGCCTGGAAATGTCGACGCAGTCGTTGCCAAGCGTGGGTTTCAGGACTGGCAGGACGACGGATTTGTCGCCGGCATTCAGCGTGACCTGGTCAAGTTCGGACACAGTGTGCGCTCCTTCGTGGGGTAACGCCGCCGGAGGTCCGGTCGGCGCGTGACGGGAGTCCAGGCGATGAGCCTTGGATGAACCGAATTATCGCACAGCGCTCTGGAGCCGTCGCTCGATACCGCACCAAAGTCAGACCAAAGAATGAGGTCGCCGACGCAACCCTGCGTTCCGGCACGCTGCACGATCGTGCGCGCGCAAACGCGAACGGCCGCGCACTAGGCGCGGCCGCAGGCGGATCAGGCGAACGACGGTTCGATCAGCGCGCGTAGCGCTTCTGGAACTTGTCGATGCGGCCGCTGGTGTCGATGACCTTGTGCTTGCCCGTGTAGAACGGGTGCGAAGCCGAGGAGATTTCGACCTTGATCAGTGGGTAGTCGTTGCCGTCTTCCCACTTCGTCGTTTCCTTGCTGCCCAGCGTGGAGCGGGTCAGGAACTTGAAATCGGAGGTCACGTCGTGGAAGACGACTTCGCGGTAATTCGGATGGATGTCGGCCTTCATGGCGGTAACACCGTGTAGCGGAAATGGAAGAGCGGCATTGTAAACCGCCCCGCCAAGCCCGTGCAAGCCTGCCCTCAGCCGGCGGCCAGGGCCGCCTCGATCAGGGCCTCGAAGCGGGCCTGGTCGTAGCGCAGCAGGATGTTGGCCTTGTCGGGCCGGCCACCCTCCCGGCGCCAGTCGACGATCGAGGCGCCGCGGGCATGGGCGCCCTGCAGTTCGATGGCCAGCGGTCGCTCGGCCAGTTCCAGGGCCCCCTCGGGCGCCAGCACGAAGGCCATGGCCAGGGCATCGGCCGCGTACCAGTGATCGCCGCGGCGGTCGGCAGACCACAGGCGGGTCTTCTCGGAAATGCGGTCGTAGAACCGGGCGCGGTCGGCATCGGCCTGCAGCCAGCCGGCCACGCGCTCGTGATGCAGGCCGTGGGCGATGGTGGCCTCCCAGTCGGCCAGGTCGTAGCGGTCGAAGGCCTCGAGGACCAGGTGCGCGGCTTCGGGGTCGAAGTAGAAATTGAACTCGGCGGCCGGCGTGATGTTGCCGTGGCAGGTCACCGCCCCGCCCATCACCACGAGGCGCGCGATCCGCTGCGGCAGCGTCGGGTCCAGCTTGAGCGCCAGCGCGATGTTGGTCAGCGGCCCCAGCGCGACCAGCACGAGCCGGCCCGCGTGTTCGTGCGACAGGCGCAGGATCGCCAACGCAGCATGTTCGGCCTCTGCCTGCCGCGCGGCCGGTGGGAAGCCGACATCACCGAAGCCGTCCTGTCCGTGCACGTAGCCCGCATCCGGCGAGGGATGCAGCAAGGGCGCCGGCGCACCGGCGAACACGGGAATATCGTCGCGACCCGCGACTTCGCACAGCTTCAATGCATTGCGCACGGTGTGCTGCAGGCCCACGTTGCCCGCCGCGATGGTCAGGCCGACGATGTCGTGGCGCGCATCGTTGAACGCCATCAGCAACGCCAGGGCATCGTCGACGCCGGGATCGGTGTCGATCAGCAGGGGAATCCTGTCCGTCATCTTCTTCTCTTCGTGTTCCTGGTCGTCGAGTCTCGCATCGCCGGCAGCGACAGGGAAGCGTTAGGCGTTTGCGTAGAGCGGAGCTTGCTCCGCTGCGACGGACCTGTTCAGCCGAGCAAGCTCGGCTCTACGCGACGCTACGCCGAGGCATACCGCGCAGCGCCACCGACCCAGCGCTGGATCACGCGGTCCGCCGTGGCGGGCGCGTCGGCGAGCAAGCGTTCTGCCAGCGCATGCACCTGCGGCAGCAGGCCCGCATCGCGCGCGAGGTCGGCCACGCGGAACGCCGCCAGGCCAGTCTGTCGCGTTCCCAGCAGTTCGCCGGGGCCGCGCAGTTCCAGGTCCTTTTCGGCGATGACGAAGCCATCGTTGGTTTCGCGCATCGTCGCCAGCCGGTGCTTGGCCATCATCGACAACGGCGGCTGGTACATCAGCACGCAGGTGGACGCGGTCGCGCCGCGGCCGACACGACCGCGCAACTGGTGCAACTGGGCCAGGCCCAGGCGCTCCGCGTTCTCGATGATCATCAGCGAGGCGTTGGGCACGTCGACGCCGACCTCGATCACCGTGGTGGCCACCAGCAGGTCGATCTCGCCCTGCTTGAAGCGGCGCATCGTGGCCTGCTTGTCGGCCGCCTTCATGCGCCCGTGCACCAGCGCCACGCGCGCCTCCGACAGGGACGCCGACAGCGCCTCGAACGTGGTCTGTGCCGCCTGCGCGACCACCTCGTCGCTGTCGTCGATCAGCGTGCAGACCCAGTACGCCTGCCGGCCCTCCGCACAGGCCGTGCGGATGCGTTCGACCAGTTCCGGCCGGCGCTCCGCGCTCAGTGCCACGGTCTGCACCGGCGTGCGGCCCGGCGGCAGTTCGTCGATGGCGGACACGTCAAGGTCCGCATAGGCGGCCATCGCCAGCGTGCGCGGAATCGGCGTGGCGGTCATGACCAGCTGGTGCGGCACGCGGTTGGCGCCCGCGCCCTTGTCGCGCAGCGCCAGTCGCTGGTGCACGCCGAAGCGGTGCTGCTCGTCGACGATGGCCAGGCCCAGGTCGTGGAAGGTCACCGCCTCCTGCATCAGCGCGTGCGTGCCCACCACCACCTGCGCCTCGCCCGATGCGACCTGTGCCAGCACCGTCGCGCGCGCCTTGCCGGTGACCTTGCCGGCCAGCCAGGCCACGCGCACGCCCAGTGGCTCCAGCCAGGCGCGCAGGTTGGCCAGGTGCTGCTCGGCCAGCAGTTCGGTGGGTGCGGCCAGCGCCACCTGCTTGCCCGCCTCGACCGCCAGCATGCCCGCCAGCGCGGCGACCACGGTCTTGCCGCTGCCCACATCGCCCTGCACCAGCCGCAGCATCGGCGTTGGCTTGCCGATGTCCTCGCGGATCTGTGCGAACACGCGCTGCTGCGCGCCCGTCAGCGTGAAAGGCAAGGCCTTGACCAGTGCCTTCACCAGCGCGCCCTTGCCTTTCAGTGCCGGCGCACGATGCTTCTGCAACGCCAGCCGTTGCCGGCGCAGGCTCAGGTGGTGCGCAAGCAGCTCTTCGATCGCCAGTCGGCGCTGCGCGGGATGCGTGCCGAGTGCTAGCGCCGCGACATCCGCATCGCGCGGCGGCCGGTGCATGGTGAGCAGGGCCTGGCGCAGCGAGGGCAAGCCGAGGCCTTCCAGCAGCGTGGCGGGCAGCAGTTCGAGCTGATCGTTGTCCGGCAGCCGTTCCAGCGCCTGTCCGACCAGCTTGCGGATGCTCGCCGGCCCCAGCCCTTCGATGGCCGGATAGACCGGATCCAGTGCCTCGCCCAACGCCGCGTCGTCGTCATCGCCGAGCACGCGATAGCTGGGGTGGATGATTTCGAGACCGTTCTGGCCGGGCTTGGGCGTGCCGTAGCACCGGATGCGCGTGCCGACCGCGAACTGCGCCACCTGTGCGGCGCGGAAATGGAAGAAGCGCAGCACCAGCGAGCCATGCCCGTCGTCGGCCACTGCCACCCGCAGCACGGGCCGATAGCGGAAGCCGCGCTCCACCGCTTCCACCCGCCCTTCCACCTGCGCCGGCACACCGGGCTGCAGCAGGCGGATCGGCGTGATCGCCGTGCGGTCCTCGTAACGCAGCGGCAGGTGCAGCCACAGGTCCTGCATCGTCGCCAGTCCGCGCGCCGCGAGCTTCTCCGCCACGCGGGGTCCCACGCCGGGCAGGCGGCTCAACGGTTCGGCGGAAAGTTCGATGGCAGGCGTGTCGCGACGTGCAGGCATCGCACAAGGATGCCGGGAACGCCGCCAAACAAAAACCCCGGCACCTCACGATGCCGGGGCCCACGTCCAGCGCGTCGCCGCGCGGCTCAGAACTTCACGGCCACTTCCATGCCGTAGGTGCGCGGCTCGGTGATGGTGGCGCCCACCAGCCCCAGCGGTCCGCGGCCGTAGGTGTTGAGGCCTTTCACGTACTGGTTGTCGAACACGTTGTTGCCGTAGATCGCCCAGCTCCAGTGCCCTTGCGGCGCGGTCCAGCCGATCCGCAGGTCGGTGCGGTCGCGCGCCTCGCCGATGTCGAGCAGCGCGTTGACCCCGCAATCGCCCTGCAGGTCCGAACCGGCATTGCAGCGGCTGCGGCCGCGATAGGCGTGCCGCGCCGAGAAGCGCAACTCGCCGCGCCCGGCCAGGTCGACCTGGTAGGCCGCACCGAACGAGGCGGTGAAACGCGGCTCGCCGGTGGGCTCGCCATCCAGGTCTACGCCTTCCGGCGTGATGTAGTCCTTGTACTTGGAATCGATCCACTCGGCCTGGGCATCCAGGGTGAAGGCATCGGTCACCTTCCAGCGCAGGTCCACGTCGAGGCCGGTGGCCTCCAGGTCGCCAGTGTCGAACACGAAACGCGGGATATCGACCGGATTGTTCGGATCGGGATCGATCAGCCGCACGGACTGGCGGTTGTCGTAGCGGTAGTGGAACAGCGACGCGTTCCAGGCGAAGCGCCCGAACGACTGCTTGATGCCGGCTTCCAGGTTCCAGACGTCCTCGTTCTCGAACGCCGGACCGATCTGCAGCGCATTGAAGCCGCCGGCCTTGTAGCCCTTGGCCAGCGAACCGAACACCATGGTGTTGTCGTCGAGGTGGTAGTCGACGACGAAGCGCGGGCTGACATCGCTCCAGCTGCGCTTGTCGCGCACCAGCACGCCCTTGTTGACGATCGCCGGCGGGTCGATGAAGGCCATGTCGAAGGTCAGCGTCTCGCGGCTGATCGGGATGCCCAGCTGCCCCAGCGCGGCGAAGAAGCCCAGCGACTCCAGCAGCGCCAGCTTGGCTTCCAGCTCCGGCGCGTTGCGCGGCGTGTTGAGCCAGGTGAAATCCTTCTCGTCGCGGGTGTAGCGCAGGCCGAAGGTCAGATTGAGCCGATCGGTCGCGCGCCAGATGACATCGCCGAACGCCGCGTAGGCGGTGGTCGACAGCGTGTTGTTGAAGCGCTCGTTCCAGCGGTCGCCCACCAGCGACACCGGGATGCCGTTCATCTGCGCCAGCAGCGAGGTGAAGCCGAACAGGCTGCCGTCCGGCGTCGGCGCGATGCCGAGATTGCGCACGATGTTGTCCACCGCCTCGGTGTTGGTGTTTACCTCGCTGGTCTGGCGCGCGTCCTCCTTGAAGAAGCTCGCGCCGGCTACCCAGTCCAGTCGCGCGTTGCTGCCGGCGAACTTGAGCTCCTGGTAGAAGGTCTCGTTGCTCTCGGTGTTGACCGAATCGATGTACAGGTCGGCGCGATTGGTGCCGTCCTCTTCGGTCTGGTTCAGCGAATCGTATTCGCGCCAGGACGAAGTCGAGGTCAGGTTGCCCCAGGAAAACGCGTGATCGAAGATCAGGGTGACGCCATCGAAGGTGCGCCACTCGGCGTTCTCCGCGTCGCTGTAGGTCGGCACCTTGCGCGGGTCGAAGTAGTCGTCCGGATCGACCGGCACGGGCGGTCGCTGCGGATAGGCCGGCAACGGCACGATGCCGGTGGTGACGCGACCGTTCTGGTCCAGGCTTTCGTGGTCCCAGCTCAGCAGCGCCGTGGTGTTGTCGCCGATGCGCAGCTGCCACGCCGCGCGCGCGGCCCACACGTTCTCGCCGCCCAGATCCTTGCCGGTGGCGCCGTCCTGGAACCAGCCGTCGCTGTGGTTGAACAGCGCGTTCACGCGGAACGCCGAGACGTCGCTGACGGGGATGTTCCACATCGCGTCGACGTACTGCTTGCCGTAGTTGCCGAGCCGCAGGCGCAGACGCGCTTCGGTCTCATCCTGCGGCCGGCGCGTCACCAGCGAGATCGCACCCGCGGCGGTGTTGCGGCCGAACAAGGTGCCCTGCGGCCCCTTCAGCACCTCGATGCGCTCGACGTCGAGGAACGGCAGCAGCACGCCGCCGCCGCGACCGCCATAGACGCCATCGACGAAGATGCCCACCGCTGGATCGGTGCCGATGCCGAAGTCGCTGGTTTCCACGCCACGCAGGCGGAACGACGGCTGCGTGGGCTGGGCGGCGTCGACCACCAGGCCGGGCACGAACGCGTCGATGTCGCCCAGGTTCTCCGCCGCGACATCGTCGAGCAGTTGCTGGTCGACGACCTGTAGCGCGATCGGCACGTCCTGCAGCTCCTGCTGCCGGCTCTGCGCGGTGACGGTGATGGTGTCGAGGTTGGTGGCCTGCTGTTCGCCCTCGGGCGTCGCCTGCGCCCACGCCGTGCCGCTCGCACCGAGCGCCACGCAACTGCCGAACAGCGCCCGCCGAAGTCCCACGACCAGATTCCGTTGCATCACTTTCATCACGCCCTCCCGGAAGCGTTGTACGGATACCGGCCTCAGCGGGCCGGCGGTGGTTCACTGCCTGTCGTAGTCGCCGTGTCGCAACTGCCCGGCTGCGCATCGATCCAGGCGCGGATCAGTTCGACCCCCTCCCGATGCACCACCGAGCGCCCCAGCTCCGGCATCATGATCGCGGGGTCATCGCTGTCCAACCGGTAATCGAAGATGGAATCGGCCGCGCGGCCCGGGACGATGTCGTACAAACGGTTGCCCGTGCCCTTGCCCGCCGCGATCGGCTGCTTGCAGAAACCGAGCTTCAGCTTGTCCTGCGTGTGCGCGTCCAGCCACAGGCCGGAGGTGATGGCCGGGCCGGTGGCGCTGTGGCAGTGGCCGCAGTTGATGTCCAGATAGGCGCGGGCGCGGGCATCGAGCGGGGCTTCGGCATCCATCGCATCGGCAAGACGCGGCGCATTCGCCGGCATGCCCGTCAGGTAACCGATGCGGACCAGATGCGCCAGCTGGTTTTCCTTGCCGCCCACGTAGTCGAAATCACGATTCAGATGCCGCGCCTTCGGCCCGATCGGCAGCAGCTTGCGCGACTTGTTGTCGGTGATATGGCAGCCGCCGCACTGGTTCTGGTCCGGCACCTGGTAGCTCACGGGCTGGCGCTGGCCCTGCGCATCGACCAGCTCGAGTTCGACCAGCTCGCCCGTGCGCTTCAGCGTGGCGGCGGTCTGCGCGTCGTTCCACACGTAGGGCAAGGCGACCCAGCCTTCGGCGCGATGCACGAGCAGCCGCGTCTCGATCAGGTGCACCTCCGCAAGGTCCAGCGATTCCCCTTCGAGCGACGACTGCGACGGCGGCGTGCGTGCGACCGACGTGCCGTCCCACGCTTCTCCTTCCGGCAGCGGGTAGTAGAACGTCTTGCTGAGGATGGTGCCGACGGGAAAGTCGAAGCTCTGTTCCGGCTGGTACGTCGCCGAGGTGCCGGCCGGCATCCAGACGGTGCGCAGCTTGTGCGCATAGTCGCTGAACAACGGCGTGTTGAGGTCGTAGGGCACGACGCCTTCGTTCAGACGCAGGCGACCGTCTTCGATCCGCAGCACGCCCCATTCGTCCAGCGTGGCCGGCTGGCCCTCGGCGAAGAACTGCACGCGCGATGCCGGTCGGCAGGCGGATAGCGCCATCCCGGCCGCAAGGGCCACCAGCAGCACCGCCGCGCTGAGCCGCATGCGCTCGCCTCAACCGCGCTTCAGATCGACCGCCGGCAGGCGCGGCAGTTCGCAGTCGTGCAGCCTGGCGTCCTTGTTCGGATTCTTGTAGCCACCCGGACCGTCCGCATTGACCACGCCGCTGACATCGCGCAG
Source organism: Pseudoxanthomonas sp. LH2527 (assembly GCF_022539275.1). Taxonomy (NCBI): domain Bacteria; kingdom Pseudomonadati; phylum Pseudomonadota; class Gammaproteobacteria; order Lysobacterales; family Lysobacteraceae; genus Pseudoxanthomonas; species Pseudoxanthomonas sp. LH2527. The sequence goes on from NZ_JAKZBW010000003.1 coordinate 60,895, forward strand.
GCAGATCTGCGGCCCGATCTTCCTGCCGTCGACGACGCGCTCGTTGTTGAAGTAGCCATCCCACAGCACATCGGGAAAGGTGCCGCGCAGGCCGTAGGTGGCCACCTTCAGCGCCTTCAGGTCGAAGCCGTCCGGCGAATCGCCGCCGCCGGAGAGCGTGTTGCCATGGATGAAGATGCGCTCGGGATACGGATCGAAGTTCGGCGACGCGCTGCTGTCCTTGTAGCCGGTGGAATAGACGCTGGAGACGATGATGTTGGCGGTCGCGTTGTCGCGGATCTCGTTGCCGAACACTTCGATGTCGTCGTTGGAATTGATGACGATGCCCGACCCGGCCGGCACGCTGGCCACCGGCGTGCCCTTCGCGCCGAAGTTCTCGTGGTTGTTGGCGATCACCTTGTTCGCATAGACGCGGATGTTGCCGCCCTGCTGCGACAGGCCCGGCATGTTGAAGACCAGGATGCCGCCGGTATTGCCGGTGGCCACGTTCTCGTAGACATCGGCGTTGATGGTGTTCTCGATCTCGATGCCGGCCACGTTCTGCTCGGCACGGCTGCGCCGTACGATCACGCCGTCGGACTGGCCCACGTAGATGCCGGCGTCGGACGCGCCGATGGACACCGTGTCCTCGATCAGCACGTTCTTCGTCAGTACCGGATAGATGCCGTAGGCGCCGTTCTTGGTGCTGGGACCGCCGGTCCACTGGACCTTGACGCCGCGGATGGTGATGTTCGACGACTCGCTGATCTTCAGCCCGTCGCCCCTGGAATCCTCGATGGTGAGGTTCTCGATGGTGAAGTCGTCGCCGTTGACCAGCAGGCCCTCGGCGCCGGCCTTCTGTCCCTTGAAGCTCAGCACGCTCTTGTCCATGCCGGCGCCGCGGATGGTCACGCCGTCGGCGCGCAGGCTGAGGCTGCGGTCGAAGGCATGGCGACCGGCCGGGATCTCGATGACGTCGCCGGGCTTGGCGTCCAGCAGGCGCTCCTGCAGGGCCGTCGCGAAGGCGGCGTCGGCGGCCGCGACGGGTTCAGCTTCCGGCGCCTTCTGGCAGGCGCCCGTCAGCAGCGCCAACGCGCCGGCCACCGCCACGGACATGGTGCGTTGCATGAGGTCCCCTCCCATACGCCTGCGTAGTGCCCCGCAGTCTGGTGCGCGGGCAGGTGCCGCACGGAGGGCGGGAGCGGCATACTACGGGGGGTAAAGCGGACAAGCTGGAGGGCTTCGATGCGCTGGAAGACCGGACTGGGCCATCGCCTGTCGATCGCCAACCTGCCCACCAATATGCTGTGCGGCCTGGTGCTGCTGGCCGGCGAATTCGGCGTGAAGGCGGACAGCTGGTTCGCCGGCATGCGCCTGAACGTGCAGGAGATCCACGATCCGCAGGCGCGCGTGTCCTACCGCCAGGCCAGCGAGATCATCCGCCGTGCCCTGCCGACGCTGCCGATCGACGGCGTGGGCCTGGCGATGGGCGAGAAGCAGAACGGCGGCAACTTCGGCCTGCTCGGACTGGCGATGAAGACCGCGCCGACGTTCGGCGACGCCGTGCAGATCGGCCTGGAGTACCAGCGCAACCTCGGCCCGCTGATGGACCTGGACCTGCAGGACCGCGACGACGGCAGCCTCGCCGTGGTGGCGACCGCACCGGAGGAGGCCACCGACCTGCTGCCGTTCCTGTGCGAGGAGATGTTCGCCAGCACGCTGATGCTGGCCCGCGAACTGGCGGGGCCGGCGTTCCGTCCGCTGCGGCTGGAACTCGGTTATCCGGCACCGCGTTATGCCGCGCGCTATGACGACCTGTTCGGTTGCGAGGTCCGCTTCGACCAGCCCCAGCACGCGATGGTGGTGGACCGGCGTTGGCTGGAGCTGCCGTTCGCCAGCTACAACCCGGTGACCTCGCGGCAGGCGCTGGCCCTGTGCCGCGCACAGCTCACCGCGATGTCGCTGCGCGGCGAAACCACCGCGGCGGTCGAACGCCAGCTGCGCCCGCGTCTGCGCGACAACCCACAGATGACCGATGTCGCGGAGGCGCTGCACCTGAGCGAGCGCACCCTGCGCCGCCAGCTTGCCGAGGAAGGCACCACGTTCAGCGCCATCCACGATCGCGTGCGCACCGAACGGGCACTCGAGCTGCTGCAGGATGCCGAAACCACCATCGCCGCCGTCGGCAGCCAGATCGGCTTCAACGACGTGCGCGAGTTCCGCCGCGCGTTCAAGCGCTGGACCGGCCACACCCCCAGCGAAACCCGACGACGCCCCGCGTAGGGCGGAGCTTGCTCCGCTTGCCCTGGCGCCTTCCCCGCCGCGGAGTCCGCGCACCCGTGCCCCGTTCGTGGTGAGCCTGTCGAACCACGCGCTTTGCGATGGCTCGACCATCCACGGCAGTCCTGCCTTGCGGCGAAAAGCGTGGTTCGACGAGCTCACCACGAACGGCCACTGGAGAACGATCTGTCCCTCGTAGCGCGGTGCCGGCTCTCAACGTAGAGCGGAGCTTGCTCCGCTGGCGTTCGCTCCCGTGCCCAACTTCCGGATGCCTCCGGCGCCGGGCAAGCCCTGGCGCTACGGAGACCCGGCCATCACTCCAGCACCATCACCGCGTCGACCTCGAACGCCGCGCCCTTCGGCAGGCCGGACACTTCGATGGTCGAACGCGCCGGATACGGCGCGGCGAAATAGTCCTGCATCACCGCGTTGACCGCCGCGAACTGCGACAGGTCGGTCAGGTACAGACCCAGCCGCACGATGCGGTCGAGCGAGCCGCCCGCCGCTTCCGCCACCGCCTTGAGGTTGTCGAAGGCGCGGCGTGCCTGCGCGGCGATGTCGCCGTCGACCAGATTGCCGGTGGCCGGGTCGAGCGGGATCTGCCCGGAGAAGTACACCGTATTGCCGGCGCGCACGGCCTGCGAGTACGGGCCGATGGCGGCGGGTGCCTGCTCGGTATGGATGATCTGCTTGCTCATTCGTGACTCCTGTGTGGATACCCGGATTCTACGTAGGGCGGGCCTTGGCCCGCCATCGCGATCACTCGGATCGCGATGGCATTGATCGGTGCAGGCGATGGACATGAGTCGCCATCGTCGCAGGCACGGGCATGAAGACGGCGGGCCAAGGCCCGCCCTACGTCACTGCCCAATCACGAATCACCAACAACGAATCCCCAATCACTGCCGCCGCACGCCATGCACGACGTTGAGGCGCCGCAGCCGGCGCATCACTTCCGCCAGATGGTTGCGATCACGCACCTGGATCGAGAAGCGCAGCACGGCGACGTTGATGTCGCGCTCCAGGTATTCGACGCGCTCGATGTTGGACAGGCTCTTGGCGACCGCGGCGGCGACCTGCGCCAGCACGCCGGGGCGGTTCTCCACGTCGATCAGCAGCGCGGCATCGTAGTCGCCGGTGACCTTGGCATCCCACGCGATCGGCACCCAGCGCTCGGGCGACTTGCGGAACTCGGTGACGTTGGGGCAATCCAGCCGATGCACCACGATGCCCTTGCCGGCCGTGTGGTAGCCCATGATCTCGTCGCCGGGGATCGGCTGGCAGCACTGCGCGAAACTGACTACGCCGCGCTCGCCGCCGGTGATCAGGATCTTTTCCTGCGAATGCTTGGAATGCCCGCCGGCGCGCAGTTCGGCGAATGCGGTCAGCGCCTGCGCCGCCTGCGACGGCATCCAGTTGCCCAGCGCCACGTCGGCCAGGAAGGCTTCCAAGCGCGGATACTTGTGCTCGCTGAGGAACGCCTCCAGGCGCTGCTGCGGCAGGCGTTCCAGCGAGCTGTCCAGGTCCTCCAGCGCGCGGTCGAGCATGCGGTGACCAAGCTGCACGGCGTCCTCGTGTTCCAGCTGCTTGAGCTGGTGGCGGATCGCCGTGCGCGCCTTGCTGGTGACCACGAACTCCAGCCACTGCGGCTTCGGCGCCGCCGATTTGGCGGTGATGATCTCCACGCTCTGGCCGCTGACCAGCTTGGTGCGCAGCGGCACCAGCTTCTTGTCCACGCGCGAGGCGACCGCCTGGTTGCCCACGTCGGTATGCACCGCATAGGCGAAATCCAATGCGGTGGCGTTGCGCGGCAACGAGAGGATCTTGCCCTTCGGCGTGAACAGGTAGACCTCGTCCGGGAACAGGTCGACCTTGACGTTGTCCAGAAACTCCAGCGACGAACCGGCGGCGCGCTGGTTGTCGATCAGCTCGACGATCCACGCATGCGCGCGGTTCTGCGCGCTGTTCGGCGAATCGGTGCCGAACTTGTAGGTCCAGTGCGCGGCGATGCCGCGCTCGGCGATCAGGTCCATCTCGGTGGTGCGGATCTGCACTTCGATCGGCGACCCGTACGGACCGAACAGCACCGTGTGCAGCGACTGGTAACCGTTGGCCTTCGGGATGGCGATGAAATCGCGGAAGCGCCCGTCCAGCGGCTTGTACTGCGCGTGCGCGGCGCCGAGCGCGTGGTAGCAGTCCGGCACCGAGTCGACCACCACGCGGAAGCCGAACACGTCCATCACCCGGTCGAAGCTTTTGCCCTCGCCGAGCATCTTGTTGTAGATGCTCCAGGGGGTCTTCACCCGGCTGACCAGGCGATGTTCGATCCCTTCCTTGGCCAGACGCTGCGACAGGTGCGCTTCGATCTGCGCCATCGACTCGCGGCGCATCACCGGCTGGCTGCGGATGTGCTTCTCGATCACCGCGTGCCGCCACGGGTGCAGCGCGCGGAAGCCGAGGTCCTGCAGCTCCGACTTGACCAGGTTCATGCCCAGCCGCTGCGCGATGGGCGCGTAGATCTCCAGCGTCTCGCGGGCGATGCGTCCGCGCGCCTCGGCGCTCTGCGCGCCCAGCGTGCGCATGTTGTGCAGGCGGTCGGCCAGCTTGATCATGATCACGCGCAGGTCGCGCGACATGGCCAGCAGCATCTTGCGGAAGCTCTCGGCGGCCGCCTCCTGGCGGTCGCGGAACTTCAGCTTGTCCAGCTTGGTGACGCCTTCCACCAGTTCGGCGACCGACTCGCCGAATTCGGCGGCGATGTCGACGCCGGTCAACGGCGTGTCCTCGATGGTGTCGTGCAGGATCGCCGCGATCAGCGTCTCGGCGTCCATGCCCAGTTCGGCCAGCACACCGGCCACGGCGACCGGGTGGGTGATGTAGGGCTCGCCGGATTTGCGGGTCTGCCCGGCGTGCGCGGCGGCACCGACCTCCCAGGCGCGCCGCAGCAGCGGCAGCTGCTCCTTCGGCAGGTACGAGGCCGTTTTCTCGAACTGGGCGACGTACTCGGGCACACCCTCGTCACGCGACGACGCGGGGCTGCGGAGTGCCTTGGCGGTACGACCTGAATTCATGCCGCCAGACTATGCCAGTCACGTCGCCACGGCAACGCGCTTGCGGCGCCCTGAAACGCGGAAAGCCCGCTTGCGCGGGCCTTCCGTCGATCATCCGTTCCGATCGGAACGTTAGTCGAGAGCGATCAGTCGTCGCCCTTCGACAGGTCGTCGTCGGCCACCACTTCAGCGGCGGCCCACTCCAGCGCCTCGCGCTCGGCGCGCTCGCGCTCGGCCTTCTCGACGCGGTCGATCAGTTCGTTGTCGATCCTGCGGGCGGCGATCTCGCGCAGCGCCAGCACGGTCGGCTTGTCCTGGTGTTCGCTGTTGTCGATGGTCGGCTCCACGCCGTTCGCCAGCTGGCGGGCGCGCTTGGCGGCCATCGTGACCAGATCGAAACGGTTATCTACGACTTCCAGGCAATCTTCGACGGTAATGCGGGCCATGCGGGCTCCCGGCGACCAGACAGGCCGCGCAGTGAATACGGAAAGGGGCCGGGATTGTAGGCAGCCGGCCCGGACAATGCAAGCCTTTCCTTCAAAATCAAGGATTTAAGGGCCAGGTCGGCTGCGCGAACCGTAGCGCGGGGCTTGCCCCGCGTCTCCCCCACGCCAGTTTCCAGCGCGCGCAGCCAGGCGAACTCGGCTCCGGGGCGGCCGGCCGCTACTCGGCCAGCAGCGCCGCGATCAGGCCGGCGTGGCGCATGTCCTGTGCCTCCCGGCGCAGGCGGCTGGCGGTGAAGATGGCGTGCATCTGCTCGACGGCGGCCTCGAACACGTCGTTGACGATGACGTAGTCGAACTCGGCGTAGTGCGACATCTCCTCGCGGGCGGCCGCCAGCCGGCGCTGGATGACCTCCTCGCTGTCCTGCCCGCGGGCGCGCATGCGCTGCTCCAGCGCGTCGCGCGAGGGCGGCAGGATGAACACGCTGACCGCCTCTGGCACCTTCTCGCGCACCTGCCGCGCGCCCTGCCAGTCGATTTCCAGCAGCACGTCCTTGCCGGCCGCGAGTTGCGGCTCGACCGACTGCCGCGCGGTGCCCTTCCAGTCGCCGTGGACTTCGGCGTACTCGAAGAAGTCGCCGGCCCGGATCATCGCCTTGAACTCGTCGGCGGTGATGAAGTGGTAGTGCTGCGCATGCCGCTCGCCTGGGCGCGCGCCGCGCGAGGTGAACGAGATGGACAGCGCGATGTCGGCATCGCGCGCCAGCACCGCGTTGACGATGCTGCTCTTGCCTGCACCCGATGGGGCCGCGACGATGTAGAGGGTTCCGCGCATCAGGGGACCGGGAATCGGGAATGGGGACTGGGGAATTGTAGAAGCGTGGCACCGTGAACGCAGGACACGAGTCGGCGAACGGGAAGCTTCATGCCCTTCCCATTCCCCACTCCCCATTCCCGATTCCCGCCGCTACTCAATGTTCTGCACCTGTTCGCGGATCTGGTCGATCAGCACTTTCAGTTCCACCGCGATATTGGTGGTGCGGACGTCGACGGACTTGGAGCCCAGGGTGTTCGCTTCGCGGTTGAATTCCTGCAGCAGAAAGTCCAGCCGGCGGCCCTGCGGTTCCTTCTGGGTGAACACGCGGCGGATCTCCTTGACGTGGCTGTCGAGGCGGTCGAGTTCCTCGTCCACGTCGAGCTTCTGCAGCCACATCACCAGTTCCTGTTCCAGCCGGCCCTGTTCCATGTTCTGCGCCACGTCGGCCAGGCGCGCTTGCAGCTTCTGCCGCTGGCCGGCGCGGATCTGCGGGATCAGCGTGCGGACGTCGGCCGCCAGCGCGGCGATGCCGTCCACGCGCTCCAGGATGGCCGCCACCAGCTTGCCGCCCTCGCGTTCGCGCGCGGCGACGAACTGGTCCAGCACCGCGTCCAGCAGCGTCAGCGCCTCGGCCTGCAACGCCTCCATGTCCACGCCCTTGCTCTGCAGCACGCCGGGAAACTGCAGCAGGTCGGTCAGTTCGGTGCGCAGGTTGGGCAGGCGCAGCGACAGATCCAGCGCCAGTTCCGACAGCTGCGCGATCACCCGCGGATTGATCTGCAGGGCGCCCTCGCCCTCGGGGGCACGCAGGCGCAGGGTCAGGTCCAGCTTGCCGCGGGAGACGCGGGACGCCACGCGTTCGCGCAGGGCCGGCTCCAGCGCGCGCAGTTCGTCCGGCAGGCGCACGCCCAGTTCCAGGAAGCGGTGGTTGACCGCGCGCAGTTCGACCGCCAGCGTGCCGCCCTCGGTGGCGCGTTCGCCGGTGGCGAATGCCGTCATGCTGCGGATCATGCAGGTGCCCATCGGATCAGTGAGCGGCGCATCTTAGCAGCCTGCACGGCGCCGGCCGGGCGCGGACGGGCGGACTGGTAGACTTCGACCCCCTCATTGCGGATGTCCCCATGTCCTTCTCCCGCCCCAGTGGCCGCCAGCCCGACCAGATGCGCGATGTCAGCATCCTGCGCAACTACACCCGCCACGCGGAGGGCTCGGTGCTGGTCAGCTTCGGCCACACCCGCGTGCTGTGCACGGCGACCGTGGAGAACAAGGTGCCGGGCTTCCTGCGCGGCAAGGGCGAAGGCTGGGTCACCGCCGAGTACGGCATGCTGCCGCGCTCCACCCACACCCGCAGCGACCGCGAAGCCTCGCGCGGCAAACAGGGCGGACGCACGCTGGAGATCCAGCGCCTGATCGGCCGCACCCTGCGCGCCTGCGTGGACCGCGGCGCACTGGGCGAGCGCACCATCACCCTGGATTGCGATGTGCTGCAGGCCGACGGCGGCACCCGCACGGCGGCCATCACCGGCGCCTACGTGGCCCTGGTGGATGCGGTGAACTGGCTGAAGTCGCGCAACGACATCAAGCGCGACGTGGTGCATGGCGCCGTGGCCGCCGTCTCGGTGGGCATCTACCGCGGCGTGCCGGTGCTGGACCTGGATTACCCCGAGGACAGCGACTGCGACACCGACATGAACCTGGTGATGAACGACGGCGGCGGCTTCATCGAGCTGCAGGGCACGGCCGAAGGCCACGCCTTCCGCCGCGACGAACTGGATGCGCTGCTCGCCCTGGGCGAGAAGGGCATCGGCGAGCTGTTCGCCGCGCAGCGGGCGGCGCTGGCGGGCTGAGTTCCATCTCCCTTGTAGGAGCGCCCCATGGGCGCGATGCTCTTGAGGTGGATTCGAGAAAAAGCATCGCGCCCATGGGGCGCTCCTACGGATATCCGGTAATCCTCATGCAGATCCTCAGCCTGGTCACCCTGCTGGTCGACGACTACGACCGCGCCATCGCGCATTACCGCGATGCGCTGGGCTTCGCGCTGCGCGAGGACACCGACCTGGGCGGCGGCAAGCGCTGGGTGCGCATGGCCCCGGACGGCGACGGCAGCACCGACTTGTTGCTGGCCGTCGCAAGCACGGACGAACAGCGTGCGCGCATCGGCGACCAGACCGGCGGACGCGTGGGGTTCTTCCTGCAGACCGACGATTTCTGGCGCGACCATGCGCGCATGACCGCCGCCGGCGTCGAATTCCTCGAAACCCCGCGCGAGGAGCCGTACGCCACCGTCGCGGTGTTCCGCGATGCCTACGGCAACCGTTGGGACCTGCTGCAACCGAAGGGCTGATCGATCATGAAACTCGTCCTCGCCTCCTCCAATCAAGGCAAGCTGGAAGAACTCCGCGGCCTGCTGGCCGACACCGGCATCGAACTCGTCGCGCAGTCCGACCTGGGCGTGGAGGATGCCGACGAGACCGGCACCACCTTCGTCGAGAACGCGCTGATCAAGGCCCGCCACGCCAGCCTGCAGACCGGACTGCCCGCACTGGCCGACGACTCCGGCATCTGCGTGGATGCGCTGAACGGCGCGCCCGGCCTGTACTCGGCGCGTTACGCCGGCGAGCACGGCAACGCCGGGCGCAACATCGACAAGCTGCTGGACGCGCTGAAGGACGTCGCCGGCGAACAGCGCGGTGCGCACTTCTACTGCGTGCTGGTGCTGCTGCGTCACGCGCACGATCCGCAACCGCTGATCGTCGAAGGCGAATGGCAAGGGCGCATCCTGCACGAGCGTCGCGGCAGCGGCGGACACGGCTACGACCCGGTGTTCTTCGACCCGCAGCGTGGACAGACCGCAGCGGAAATGCCGCTGGACGAAAAGAACCGCATCAGCCATCGCGGCAAGGCGCTGGCCGGACTGAAACAGCGGCTGCGCGACCTGCCCTGACCCATGCTGATCCCGCCGCCCCTGTCGCTGTACGTGCACCTGCCGTGGTGCGTGCGCAAATGCCCGTACTGCGACTTCAACTCGCACCAGGGCAACGGCGCGCTGCCGTTCGACGACTACGTCGATGCGCTGCTGCGCGACCTGGACCAGGACCTGCCACTGGTCTGGGGGCGCACGGTGCACAGCGTGTTCTTCGGCGGCGGTACGCCCAGCCTGTTCCCGCCGGAGGCGATCGACCGGTTCCTGCAAGGCGCCAGCAGCCGGCTGCGCTTCGCGCCCGGGCTGGAAATCACCCTGGAGACCAATCCCGGCACCGCCGAGCACGGCCGCTTCGACCGCTACGCCGCGGCCGGGGTGAACCGCATCAGCTTCGGCATCCAGAGCTTCGACGATGCGAGCCTGGAAAAACTCGGCCGCATCCACGACAGCCGCGAAGCCGAGCATGCGGTGAAGCTGGCGCAGGATGCCGGCTTCGACAACCTCAACCTCGACCTGATGTACGCCCTGCCCGGGCAGACGCTGGCGATGGCCGAACACGACCTGCAACGCGCATTCGCCCTGCAGCCGACGCATGTTTCGCACTACCAGCTGACGCTGGAGCCGAACACGGTGTTCTTCGCGCGGCCGCCGCAGGGCATCCCCGACGACGACCACGCCTGGGACATGCAGGAGCACTGCCAGGCCTTGCTGGCGGATGCGGGCTACGCGCACTACGAGGTCAGCGCGTATGCGCGCCCAGGCCGGCGCTGCGCGCACAACCTCAACTACTGGCGTTACGGTGATTACATCGGGATCGGCGCCGGTGCGCACGGCAAGATCACCGTCGGCGCCACGCAGCAGATCCTGCGGCGCTGGAAGGTCAAGCATCCGGCGACCTACCTGGCCACCGCCGGTACCGCCCAGGCCATCGGGGGCGACGACGACATCAGTCCCGATCGCCGCCCGTTCGAGTTCATGCTCAACGCGCTGCGGCTGCAGGAAGGCTTTGCGCTGGCCGATTTCACCGCCACCACCGGCCTGCCGCTGGCGAGCATCGCCCCGGCACTGGAACAGGCCCTGCAGCGCGGCTGGCTGGACCTGTCCGCGACCCATGTGCGCCCCACGGCGCTGGGACGGCGGTTCACCAACGATGTGATCGAACTGTTCCTGGAGTCCTGATCCGCGCCTGGCCCGCACACGCCGACGGAGGGGTGCGCAGGCAACACCGGGTGTGATAATGATGCGGCTACAGGGGAGCCCACTGCACCGATGACCGCGACACGACCGCCTACGTCCGCTGCCGCGCCGACCACGATCGCATCGTCGGCCCTGCCGCCGCGCGTGCGGCGCGTGCTGCAGAACCTGCTCGACCATATCGCCACGGATTTCGTGTCGGCGCTGAACGGCATGCTGGTGGAGTTCGAGCAGCAACTGTTCAAGCAGGCCGAGCAGGCCCGCAGCAACAACGCGCAGGCGCAGATCTTCGTGGACCTGCGCTCGCTGCAGAAGAACCGCGGCGACCTGGTGCCGCACTACATGTTCGCGCTGGAGGCGACGCTGGCCGGCATCCGCAGCACGCGGCCGACGGGCGAGCAGCCGCAGGTCCGGCTGGACTACCAGACGCTGACCCTGGTCGAGGACGCGGTGATGGACCAGGAGATCGTGCTGCGCGAAGTCGCGCGCCGGCACGAGCAGCGCGGCAATGCGCAGATCATGATGCTCGGCCAGCGGTTCGGCGTGCTCGCCTGCCGCCCGGCTTATGAGGCCGAGACGCTGCCGCTGGGGCCGTACCGCCTGTGCCACCTGTTGAAGGACGCGGCCCAGTGCCTCGACCTGTCCATCGACGCGCAACTGGTGCTGTATCGCAGCTTCGACCACAAGGTGATGCTGAACTACACCGAGTGGGCGAACACGGTGAACCAGTTCCTGGCCCGCGAGGGCATCCTGCCCGGCCTGGCCTACACGCCGCGACGTGCGCGCAACCTCGAGATCGTGCGTCCGCCGAGCGATGAGGCACGCGGTGGCGCGCGGCCGATGACCAGTTGGCAGAGCCCATCCGGCGGCTCGCACTGGGCCACGCTGTCGCCCGAACAGCTGCACGCGGTGGCCGGCGCACTGACCGGCACGAACGACGGTGACGGCCAGATTGCGTCTTCGGCGAGCGCCGCCACGGGCGCAGCGCCTGCCGACGCGGCCGCCAGCGGCGCGCCGGCACAGGCGATGGCCGGCTCGTTCGAGGTACTGCAGAAACTGCTCTCCATCCGCCGCGGCGGCCTGCAGGCCGATGCGCTGGCCCAGGCGGGCGAACTTGCTCCTCTCACCGATCGTGCCAGCGGAAACACCGGCGGCGGCGCGGCGGGCTCCGGGGACGGCGGCGGCGCGCCCGGTGGCGGCGCCGGTGGCGGCAGCGGCGGCGGCAGTAGTGGTCGCGGCGGTGGCGGGGGCGCATCGGGCGGCACACAAGGCGACGGATCCTCCGACACGCCCGCCCCGCGTCGTCTGCTGCCCACGCCCGACGTGCTGGGCACGCTGCAGACGCTGCAGAAGGCACCCTTGCCCGCGCGCACGCCGGACCAGCCGCGCCGCACCGTCGCCGACCTGCAGCAGGCCATGCTGGCCCAGGTCCGCGCCACGCACGGCCCCGGCGCCACGCTGGCCAGCGCGGATTCGGACACCTTCGAGCTGCTCGACCTGCTGTACAACGAGATCGAGCGAGAAGTGCAGCACGACGCGCCCGCCGCCGACATGCTGGTGCGGCTGCAGGTGCCGGTCGTGCAGGCCGCGCTGCGCGACCGCAACTTCTTCCTGCGCGCGCAGCATCCCGCGCGCGACCTGCTCAACACGGTCGCCGAGTCCGGTGCCACCTGGCTGGGCGACGACGACGTCGATCCGCACCTGGTGCAGCGCCTGCACAAGGCCGTCGAGACCGTCGTGGAGACCTACGAAGGCGACGAAGCGGTCTTCGAGGACGCCAACCGCGACGTGCAGCAGCACCTGCAGGCGGCGGCGCGCAAGGCCGAACTGGCCGAACGCCGGCAGATCGAAGCCGCGCGCGGCAAGGACCGGCTGGAGATCGCCAAGCAGCGGGCCGTCGACACCATCGAATCGGCCATGGCCGAGGCCAAGCCGCAGAAATTCGTGCAGGCCCTGCTCAGCCAGGCCTGGGCCGACGTGCTGACGCTCACCCAGTTGCGCAACGGCGAATCGTCCACCGAATGGGCCGACCAGCTGCAGACCACGCTGGAGATCGTCGCGGCCACCACCACCGCGCAGGCGCCCGACCCGGCGCTGGCGGGCAAGATCGAAAAATCGCTGGTCCAGGTGGGATACCACGAGGACGAAGCCGCGGCGATCGCGCGCCGGCTGTCCAGCGCCGAGGAAGACGAAAGCACCTCGCGCACCGAGCTGACCGCACGCCTCAAGGCGCGCGCGCGCCTCGGCGGCCAGGGCGAGGTGAAGAAGAAGCCCGTGCAGTCGCGCACACCGCAGGAACAGGAGTGCTACGACTACCTGCGCACGCTGCCGTTCGGCACCTGGTTCGAGTTCACCCGCAACCAGCAGGGCGACGTGCAGCGCCAGCGCCTGTCGTGGTTCAGCCCGGTCACCGGCAATGCCCTGTTCGTCAACCAGCGCGGCCAGCGCGTCGGCGAGCACTCGCTGGACACGCTCGCCCACCTGATGGCCAAGGGCCAGGCGCAGGTGGTCACCGAGGATCGCGGCCGCCTGATCGACCGTGCCTGGAACGCTACCCTCAGCGCGCTGCGCAGCCTCACCGGCCGCGGCGGCGAACCCGCAGGAGACGCCGCATGATGCGCGAGTTCCGCCGTGCCCGCCGGCGCGCCGTAGCCAAGCCGGTCGCCGTGTTCGACCTGATGACCGAACAGGTGATCGGCCGGCTGGGCAATCTGTCCGAATCGGGCATGCTGCTGGTCGCCACCGAACCGGTGGTGGACGACGCGCTGTACCAGCTGCGCTTCCACCTGCAGGATGCGCGCGGCCAGGACCAGCCCATCGACGTGGGCGCACACCTGGTCTGGTCGGCGCCGGCCAACACCCCCGGCCAGGCCTTCGCCGGCCTGCGGTTCCTGACCATCGACCGCGAGCCGCTGGAACGTCTGCGGCAGTGGGTGGCCGCCGGTCCCGAGGCCGAATAGCACGCCAGGCGACCATCGCCGCAAGGCCCACGCGGAACGATTGCGGCAGAATGGCGGCTCATTCGTACGAGCCGCCGCCATGAACGCACCCGCCTCCTTCGACACCGACCTCGTTCCGCTGTACGCCGACCACCTGGCGACGATGAAGCGGCGCGCGGACGAAGCGCTGGCGCGCGGCGGCTTCGACCATCTGGTCGTGCCCAGCGGCACGCAGCATTGGCAGGTCTTCGACGACCGCGACTATCCGTATGCGGTCAACCCGCAGTTCAAGGCCTGGCTGCCACTCACGCGCCTGCCGTACAGCTGGCTGGTGTACACGCCGGGCCAGCGGCCGAAGGTGATCTTCTACCAGCCGTTCGACTACTGGCACGTGGTGCCGGGCGCGCCCAGCGGCTGGTGGGTGGACCACGTCGACATCCACATCATCCGCAAGCCGGAAGAGGCCAGCGCCCTGCTGCCACCGGCCGCACGCAGCGCGATCCTCGGCGAGCCGCAAAGCGCGCTCGGCGACCATGTGCCGAACAATCCCGAACCGGTGATCCAGTACCTGGAGTACCAGCGTTCGTACAAGACGCCGTACGAGATCGCGCTGATGCGGCAGGCACAGCGCCTGGCCGTGCGCGGCCACCGCGCCGCCGAAGCCGCGTTCCGCGCGGGCGAGAGCGAGTTCGGCATCCATATGGCCTACTGCACGGCGGTGGGCCAGGACGCCAACGACCTGCCCTACAGCAACATCATCGGCCTCAATGAGCACGCGGCGATCCTCCACTACATGGAACTGCAGCGCGTTGCGCCCGACCCGCTACGCAGTTTCCTGATCGATGCCGGCGCCAGCTTCCATGGTTACGCCAGCGACATCACCCGCACCTACGCCTACGACAAAGGCAGCGAGTTCCAGGCGATGATCGACGCCGTCGACGCCGCACAACAGCGCATGTGCGCCGGTGTGCGCGCGAACGTGGACTACAAGCAGCTGCACGTGGACGCGCATCACACGCTGATGGGCATCCTGAAGGACTTCGGCGTGATCACCGTGTCGCCGGAAGCGGCCGTGGCCACCGGCGTCAGCGCGGCGTTCTTCCCGCACGGCCTGGGCCATCCCATCGGCCTGCAGGTGCACGACGTGGCCGGCTTCGCCGCCAGCGATCGCGGCGGCCGCATCGAACGCCCCGCCGGCCATCCCTACCTGCGCATGACCCGCGTGCTGGAACCCGGCATGGTGGTGACCATCGAACCGGGCCTGTACTTCATCGACCTGCTGCTGGACGAGGTGAAGAAAAACGGCCACGCCGCCAGCGTCGACTGGGCACGCGTCGATGTGTTCCGTCCCTACGGCGGCATCCGCATCGAGGATGAAGTGCTGTGCACCGATAGAGATGCCGACAACCTGACGCGGCCAGCGTTTGCGGAAGCAAAGTAGCGTAGCGCCAGGAATGGCACGTCAGCAGGGGGAGCCATGGCCGGATATCGCGTGAAGCTCGGGTTGTGCGCCTTCCTGGTTGCGTCTTGCGCGCGCCAGGATGTTGGCATGCAGGACCATGACGCGTTCCTCGACGCCATGCGTTCGATGTCCACTTCGCCTCATTACGTCAAGATCAGACTGGTGGACGCGGCCAAGGGAAGCGCTCGCGATACCTGCGTGACCGCGAATCTGCTCAGGGGTGCCCTGGACATTGAGGCGAGCTCTCTCAACGACCGCGCCAGTGCGGCAGACATCGACACCTTGCTCGCTTCGAACCACGCGCACGAATTCGCCTTCAGCCATCCCGCCGCCCTCGCCAATTTGCCGGAGCACCCCGAGCCACAGGAAATGGATGAGGCCTCGCGTCTCGTCTCCGGCATCGCAGGACCGGACATCGCGCAATCCCTGCAGGAGGGGGATTTGGCGCTCTTTGCTGGCCAAGGTTCGCGTAGGCAGGAACGCACGGCGGCGCTGGCCTGCGCACTGATTGATCGCGGCTACCGCCCCCGCCAAGCCGACCTGACAGGTACGATCATTCTGGACACGTAATGTCGTAGCCCGGGCAAGGCCATTGGCCGCACCCGGGACTCCATATCTTCGCCTGCAAAGCGTCCCGGGTGCGCTACGCTTACCCGGGCTACGCTTGCTGAACGCCTGAGGGCTTCATGAAGTTCCAGGTTCCGGTCACCGAAGTGATGAAGGGGATTCGATGACATCGCTTGTGATCCTGGGCCTGCTGCTCGTGGCGACACTGAACACCATCAGCACCGTCGTCGTCCTGCGAAGTCCCAGCTTCAACGGCACGCAGCGCTTCCTGCAACTGCTCGTCGTCTGGCTGATTCCCATCGTCGGCGCCATTGTCTGCCTGACGTTCGTGGCGTCGCAATCACGTGACGAAGCCATGACGGTGGACAAGACCGCGTTCGTTGATGGCCCGTGTGCCGTGGATGGAAGGCCTGACGACCATGGCATCGGCGAGTGCGGCGGCGGTGACGGGGATTGAGTCGGCACCGTCTTGGATACAGGCACTGCGGCATCGGTTTGACGTTGTCCCGATGCCACCACAGAATCCTTCCGATCCGCAGGAGAATGCGCATGCCGGCAATGGGACACCGCCCATGATGCTCATGATCGGCCAAGGCGAACGCGTGGTAACGGTGGGCGAACCGGAGCCGCAGCATTGCCCGCATTGCGATGAGGAGCGCGACTTCCAGCCGCAGCTCGCCTACAAGTACGGCGAGTTCGATCTGCTGTTCGGCTTCGTCTACGGGCGGCGTTACCAACTCGCCTGCACCGAATGCCACCACGGCTGGCGACTGGACCGGCGGCAGGCCGAGCAGCGTTACGGCAAGCCAGACATCCCGTTCCGCCTGCGCTTCGGTCTCATCCTCCTGCTGGGACTATTCGCCGCACTCGGTGCGGCCTATCTCGCGACGCAGGCGGTGATTTGACGTGGACACCGCCCTGCTCCTGCCGATGACCGCGCACGTCGCGCTGGCGGCGTTGCTCTACGTGCTGCTGACCGTCGCGCGTGCGCCGGCGATCTGGGGCATCGGCCGACGCGCCGACGGCAGCAATCCGTTCGCCTCGTTGGAACCCCGCATCGGCGCCAACCTGTCCAACCAGTTCGAGTGGCCGCTGTTCTTCCATGTGGCCTGCGTGCTGCTGATGCTGCTCGGCACCAGCGCCATGGCGATCGCGCTGGCGTGGCTCTTCGTCGGCGGCCGCCTGCTGCACAGCGCCGTGCAGATACTGACCACGAACGTGCGCCTGCGTGGCCTGGTGTTCACCGTGAACTTCCTGGCGGTGCTGGGGCTGTGGGGCGTGTTGCTGGTCATGGCACTGGCACGCGCATAGTCCGTAGACGCAGGCTGCCGTTCGACAGGGCGGTACGCGCTCACTCCCCGACGGGGTCGATCGCAAGCGTGCAATCACGCCGGAACAGTGAGACATGCAACAGTGATGGTTGCCTTGCCCATGCGCACCGCCGGGGACCTGCTTCGCGCTCCCACGGACTGATATGCTCCTCGCGTGCCGCCGCGCAGGAGTGGCACGCGGGGAAGACGAGGTGATGCGTGGGGACGCAAGCCTCGACCGACTGCTGTGATCCTGCGATACCTCACTTGCCATGGAAGTCGAGTCGATGTCGCTTGCCGCGCCTGTGTCCACTGCCGTTCCTTCCTCCGCCAACGACGATACCCCCGCGCATTCCCTGCAGCGGCTGCCACCGGGTTCGATCCCGCGACCACCCACAAAACCGCTGTACACGTTCTTCCTCTGGCTGGTCGCGCTGCTCTCCTGCCTGATGCCGCTGCTTTATCTCGGCCTGATCGTCGGCCTGGCGTCGCTGGGCTACCACTACTACGCAGACTGGGCACCCCGCGGACGCTTCAACCTGCTCGTGGCACTGGCGTGGATCGTGCCGGGGTTCGCCGTCAGCGTGATGATCCTGTTCATGCTCAAGCCCCTGTTCGCGCCCCGCGCGCAGGAACCCGATGCCGTACCGCTCTCGCCCCACGACGACATGCAGTTCACCGGCGCGGTCCATGCCCTCAGCCAGGCCATCGGCATCCGGCCCCCGCACCAGATTCGCCTCAGCCACCAGGCCAATGCCTGGGTGCAGTTCAGTCCCGGCCTGGCGGGCCTGTTGCGTGGGCACAAGACACTGACCATCGGCCTGCCGCTGGTGGCGGGCATGAGTGCCCGGCAACTGGTGGGCGTGTTGGCGCACGAGTTCGGGCATTTCGCGCAACAGGGCGGCATGCGCGCCGCCGTGCTCATCCACGGCGTGAACCGCTGGCTGGAATCGCGTGCCTACCATCCCGACGCTTGGGATGAACGACTGCGCCGCTGGGCCGCGGATGAGAGCAATGGCGGCTACGTGCAGTTGACCTGCGCCTTCACGCTCTGGTGCCTGTGGCTGACGCGGATGCTGATGCGCGGCCTGTTCCAGGTGAGCTTCCGCATGAGCCAACGGCTGTCGCAGGAGATGGAGTTCGATGCCGACCGCTACGAGGCCATCGTGGTGGGCAGCGACGGTTTCGCCGATACGGCGCTGCGCCTGCGCGCGCTTGCGCGCTCGCTGCATGAAGTGGACCAGCTCAATCGCAAGATCTGGCGCGAGGGCAAGCTGGTCGGCGACCTGCCGGCGACCGTAGGCCTGCGGCTCGCCCAGTGGACCGATGACGACTGGCGCAGGGTGGCCGAGCAGCTCGATGCGGACGATGAAACGCGCTATTGGGATTCGCATCCCGCCGACCAGGCCCGCATCGCCAACGCACAGGCCTTGCGGGCGGCGGGCCTGTTCCGCGACGAACGCCCCGCCTCCGCGCTCTTCGCCGATTTCCCCGCCCTGTGCCGCAGCGTGACCGAGCACTTCTACCGGGGTCTGGAGCTGGAATTCGGCCCGCGCAACCTGGTCGACGGTGCGCAGCTGCTGGGACTGGGCCGGCTCCCGGAAACGTTGGCACGGGTCTGGGACGGCTACACCAACGGCATGATCGGCGTGGCCCCACTGCTCGATCCGTCTGAGGGCTCGCGGCTGCCGGCGTCAGCCCTCGACTGGCAGGGCTGCGTGGATGAGCTCCGCCGGCTCGGACCCGACGCCAGCGGTCTCTGGCAGCGGCTGGAGCGCCGGCGCGAAAAAGCCGGGCAGCTGTCGTTGTGGGTGACGTTGATCGACCTGCAGGTCGACTTCCTCATGCCCGACGCGTCGCTACCCGATGGCGCCAGGCTGCGCGAGGATCATGCCGCCTGCGTGGCGGACGACACGCCCGACCGCAAGCTGGCCGCGCGCATCCTTGCCGTGTCTGCGCGCCGCCTGCAACACGCCGTCGCCGCGCTGGACGAGTCTGCGCGCAGTGACGCCCGGGCACGCCTCGGCGTACTGCAGCACCTGCACGATGTCTGGCCCCGCCTGCAGCGCATCTTCAACGAGGGGCGCGTTTGCCTGTGGCTGCACGGTGGCATGCGCGGCGACGATCCTTCCCTGCGCCAGCATGTCAGTCGCCTGGGCGTGCGCTATCGCGAGCAGACGTTGCAACTGCTCGCCGATCTGGATGGCATCCTGCTGCGTGACGGGCCGTCGCTGGGACAGCATCTGCGCGGTCGCTGTGGCCGGCTCTCCAGTGCGGGTGGCGACGATATCCAGTTCATCCAGGTCACCTCGCCGCTGGAGGACGCCTTCCTGGAGCTGTACCAGTTGAATCTCGCGGAACTGGCTGCCACGGCCCATGCGGCCGAGCAACGGCATGGCATCCGTCCGATCAGGCTGTTGAAGCGGACAGTCTGAAGCGGGAGGCGGAAGGCCTTGCCGACGGGTGCGTGCCGGTTGATGCGCTGAGGTTCGCCTGAAGGCGAGCGACGGCCAGCCACTCACCGCTGCGGCGTCAGCGACCAGACCCCATCGTTGAAGGTCATGGGCAGATAGGCATACGCGCGGCGACCATCGGCGGCGGGCGTGTACGGCAGCGTGCGGACCGAGCGCGCCTGCGCCTCCAGGCCGCGGGCGCCGGCGGGATTGGGCAGCGCCTCGATCATCCAGAGGCCGTCGGCACGACCGCCAGCGGGATTCCCGCGGTAGAGGAAGAGGCCCAGCGACGGACCCAGGGGAATGCGCGCGTCGCCGCCCATGATCTTCGTGCGCTGCGCCTCGGTGGCGATCTGCAGGCGCGGGCGGACATCGCCGCCGTCTTCGCCGCCGGCAGGCGTGTCCTCCAGCGAGGCCTGCAACATGCGGTCCAGATGGCCACCGTGCGTGCGGGCCAGTTCCTGGAACCAGCTGCGGCCGAGCGCATCGACATCGCGGGCCGGCGCCATCGCCTTGTAGCAGCGGTCGATCAGGAAGGCGTGGTACGCGGTGTTCCGGTAAGGCATGTCATGGGTGTTGTCCTGCGGACGATCACCACGCGTGCGCTTTTCCTGTTCGCGATCGAGCACCACCCAGGCCTGTGCCCACTGCATCGCCGGCTTGGCGTTGCCGACGGCGAGCTCCAGTTCCGCCAGCGAGGCCAATGCGACCAGCGGGCACCGTGGCGATGCCACGCATTTCTCCAGCCAGAAGCGCGCTGTTTCCACATCGCGTTCCACGCGGCGTGCGGGATGGTCCATACCATGGCGGTACAGCGCGCCGAGGTAGAACGCCGCATGGCCGTCGCCCGCCTGCGCGCTGGCAACCAGTTGCTGCATGGCGCGGTCGCGCGCCGCAGGCGGTGCCTCGCGATCCAGCAGTGCTTCCATGGCTTCCGGTTCTGGTCCGCCGAGTGTCGTGGGTGGGGTCGCGGCTTGCGCCCCGGCCATGCATGCCCCTGCGATGAGGACGACGATCCTGCTGCGTATGCCCATGCGATGCTCTCCCTGCGCCGCGCCGACGCTATCGCCTCGCGGCTGGCAAGGCAAGCCGCCGTCATGGCGCGCACGTGGTCCCGGTGCATCATCGACACGCGGCAACGCGTAGCATGCGGCGGGCGCGATGTGCCCGCAGGCATGAGGTAACCCTTCCTCGCGCGCTTACCAGCGCCTCCTGCTCACGAGTGATCCATGACGACTTCCGACTACCTCCTCCTCTCCCGTGGCCAGTGGGACGAGACCGCCTCGAAAGAAGACGTGCAGGACGCCATTGACCGTTTCTACGCGTGGTACGAGAAGGGCCTGGCCGAGGGCGTGCTCAAGCCCGGCAGCCGGCTGGAGAATCGCGGCAAACAGGTCTCACGCGACGGGATCACCGACGGCCCGTTCACCGAGGCGAAGGAACTGGTGGGCGGCTACTGGTTCATCGTCGCCGCGTCGCTGGAAGACGCCGCGCGGATCGCGGCGCAGAATCCCTGTCTCGCCTACGGGCTGACGCTGGAAATCCGGCCGCTGGAAGCCGCGCCCGCCCGCGCCCAGGACGTGACCAACGAAACGCCGGCAGCCTGGCGCAAGGGCGAGCACTGACGCGCGTTGCCGCGGCTGCGCAGGACGTCCGGCGATGGATCAGCCCAGGACGACCGCTGCGTCATTCGACGGCCGCGGATGCGGACGCCAGCTCCCTTGCAGCCAGGTCGCCCTTCCGCTCGCTGTAGCGGCTGGTCAGGTAGGCGCTGTGGCCGCGCACCATGAGGGTGAACTTCACCAACTCTTCCATCACGTCGACCACGCGATCGTAGTAGGAAGAAGGCTTCATCCGTCCTTCGTCGTCGAACTCCTGCCAGGCCTTCGGTACGGAGGACTGGTTGGGGATGGTCACCATCCGCATCCAGCGGCCCAGCACGCGCAGCGCGTTGACCACGTTGAATGACTGGGAACCGCCGCAGACCTGCATGACCGCCAGGGTGCGGCCTTGCGTGGGACGCATGCCCCCTTCTTCCAGCGGCAGCCAGTCGATCTGGTTCTTGAACACGGCGGTGAGCGTGCCATGGCGCTCCGGGCTGACCCACACCTGCCCCTCGGACCATTCGGAGAGCGCGCGCAGTTCCTGCACCTTGGGATGGTCCTTGCCCACGCTGTCCAGCAGCGGCAGGTCGTGGGGATCGAACACCCGCGTCTCCGCCCCGAAGTGCTGCAACAGACGCTCGGCTTCCAGCGCCAGCTTGCGGCTGAAGGACTGCGGACGCAGCGAGCCGTAGAGGATCAGGATGCGCGGCGGATGACCGGGACCGGCCAGGCCTAGCCTCTCGCCGTCCGGCATCTCGAGGGCCGCCGGCACCACATGGGGCAGTCGCATTTCTGTCATGGAAGATTGCTACCCTTCGTTTATTCCAATATTCTAGTTTAATGGAAATAAAGACCGCAACCGCAGCCCTGGCCGCCCTGGGTCAGACCACCCGTCTCTCCGTCTTCCGCCTGCTGGTCGAGGCAGGGCCCGAGGGCCGGATGGTCGGGGAGATCGCCGAAGCGCTGGCGCTTCCCGGCGCCACGCTGTCGTTCCATCTGAAGGAACTGAGCAATGCCGGTCTCATCGAAGGGGAACAGCGTGGCCGCTACATCTGTTACCGCGCGGACTTCGGGCAAATGAACGCGCTGATCGAATTCCTGACCCACAATTGCTGTGGCGGCAAGGCCGACATGGCCTGCATGCCCGCCGCGAGCAAGACCAGGAAGACGCGCAGATGACGGCAGCGCCCGCCGCGTCGTCCGGGGCCGTGCCCCTGTCGCAACGGATGGGCGCGTTCGAGCGCCACCTGACGCTGTGGGTCGCGCTGTGCATCGTGGTCGGCACGGGCCTGGGCTACCTCTTCCCGGCTGCCTTTGAAACGCTGGGCGCGCTGGAAGTCGCCAAGGTCAATCTGCCGGTCGCGCTGCTGATCTGGCTGATGATCATCCCGATGCTGCTGAAGATCGACTTCGCCGCGCTGGGGGAGGTCCGGCAGCACTGGAAAGGCATCGGCGTCACGGTGTTCGTGAACTGGGCCATCAAACCGTTCTCGATGGCACTGCTGGCGTGGATCTTCATCCGCCATGTCTTTGCCGACCATCTGCCGGCCGCGCAGATCGATTCCTACGTCGCGGGACTGATCCTGCTGGCGGCGGCGCCGTGCACGGCGATGGTGTTCGTGTGGAGCCACCTCTGCGACGGCGAGCCGCGCTTCACCCTGAGCCAGGTCGCGCTGAACGACGCGATCATGGTGGTGGCGTTCGCGCCGATCGTGGGGCTGCTGCTGGGGATCTCCTCCATCACCGTCCCCTGGTCCACGCTGCTGATCTCGGTGGGCCTGTACATCGTGGTGCCGGTGATCGTGGCCGTGCTGGTGAGGCACTGGGTGCTGCGCACCGGCGGCGACGCGGCGCTGCAGACGCTGCTGAAACGGCTGGGCCCGGTGTCGTTGGGTGCGCTGCTGCTCACGCTGGTGCTGCTGTTCGGCTTCCAGGGCCGGCAGATCGTCGACCAGCCGCTGATCATCGCGATGCTGGCGGTGCCGATCCTGATCCAGGTGTATCTCAACGCGGGCGTGTCCTACTGGCTCAACCGCAAGCTCGGCGTCGCGCACTGCGTGGCCGGCCCCTCGGCGCTGATCGGCGCCAGCAACTTCTTCGAGCTCGCGGTCGCCACCGCGGTAGGCGTCTTCGGCGTGCACTCGGGTGCGGCACTGGCCACCGTCGTCGGTGTGCTGGTGGAAGTGCCGGTGATGTTGTCCGTCGTGCGCATCGTCAACGCCTCGAAGCCCTGGTACGAACGCCGCGCCTAATCCCACCCTTCAGGACATCCCATGGACCGCCCCTACAACCTGCTGTTCCTGTGCACGGGAAATTCCGCCCGCAGCATCCTGGCCGAAGCCCTGGCCAACCAACTGGCCAAGAGCCGCTTCCGCGCCTACAGCGCGGGCAGCCATCCGCGCGGGCGCGTGCACCCGATGGCGCTGCAGGTGCTGGACGAAGCGGGCATCGCGACGGACGGCTTGCGCAGCAAGCCCTGGGACGAATTCGCCACGCCGGATGCGCCGCCGATGGACCTGATCATCACCGTCTGCGACAAGGCCGCCGGTGAGGCGTGTCCGCTCTGGCCCGGCCATCCGGTAACGGCGCACTGGGGCATCGAAGATCCCGCCTCCGTGGCCGGCTCGCAGGAGCAGGTGCACAAGGCCTTCGGCAAGGCACTGCAGTTGCTCCAGCATCGCCTGTCGTTGCTGATGGCGCTGAAGCCGGAGGCGCTGGATCGCCTGGCGCTGGAAACCCGGGTCCGCGAGATCGGCACGGCGTCGTGACCCGGATCCACTTCCCTCTTCCTCTTCCCCACTGAACGAAAGCCTCCTTCATGACCCTCCGCGTTGGCATCAACGGCTTCGGCCGCATGGGCCGCCTCACCTTGCGTGCGGCCTGGGAAAACCCAGACCTCCAGTTCGTCCAGATCAATGACCCCGCAGGCGATGCCGCCACGCTGGCGCATCTGCTGGCGTTCGATTCGATCCACGGCCGTTGGAACCGCGACATCCACGCCGACGGCGACGCGCTGGTGATCGAGGGCCAACGCATCCCGGTGACGCGGAACACGGACATCGCGGCCACCGACTGGTCCGGCTGCGACGTGGTCATCGAGTCCTCGGGCAAGTTCCGCAAGCCGGACGTGCTGCAGCCGTACCTGGACCAGGGGGTGAAGCGCGTCGTGGTGACGGCGCCGGTGAAGTCGCCCGGCGTGCTTGATGTGGTGGTCGGCGTGAACCATCACCGCTTCGATCCGGTGCAGCATCGCATCGTCTCCGCCGCCTCGTGCACGACCAACTGCTTCGCGCCGGTGGTCAAGGTGATCCACGAAGGCATCGGCATCCGCCACGGCAGCCTGACCACCATCCACAGCCTGACCAATACCCAGGTGATCGTGGACGCGCCACACAAGGACCTGCGCCGGGCACGCGCGTGCGGCAGCAGCCTGATCCCGACCTCGACCGGCTCGGCGACGGCCATTGCCGAGATCTTCCCCGAGTTGAAGGGCCGCTTGAACGGGCACGCCGTGCGCGTGCCGCTGACCAATGCGTCGCTGACCGACTGCGTGTTCGAAGTGGAACGTGCGACCACGGTGGAGGAAGTGAACGCGCTGCTGCAGCGCGCGGCCGAGGGCGAACTGGCCGGCATCCTCGGTTACGAGGCGCGTCCGCTGGTGTCCATCGACTACCGCACCGATCCGCGCTCCAGCATCATCGATGCACTGTCCACGATGGTGATCAACGGCACGCAGGTGAAGCTGTACGCTTGGTACGACAACGAGTGGGGCTACGTGAACCGTACCGCCGAACTCGTGCAGCTGGTCGGCAAGGCGGGCTGACCCCGATGCTCGCGCGCCTGTCGGCCGACGTCCGCCAGTACCTGCTGATCACCGGCAACTACTGGGCTTTCACCCTGACCGACGGCGCGCTGCGCATGCTGGTGGTGCTGCACTTCCACCAGCTGGGCTACAGCCCGCTGCAGATCGCGATGCTGTTCCTGTTCTACGAAGTCTTCGGCGTCATCACCAACCTGGTCGGCGGCTGGCTGGGTGCCCGGATCGGGCTCAACCGGACCATGAACATCGGGCTGGCCATGCAGGTCATCGCGCTGTCCATGCTGCTGGTGCCGGCGGTGTGGCTGACGGTGCCGTGGGTGATGGCGGCGCAGGCGCTGTCCGGCGTCGCCAAGGACCTCAACAAGATGAGCGCCAAGAGCAGCATCAAGCTGCTGGTGCCTGGCGGGCAGCAAGGCACGCTGTACCGGTGGGTGGCGGCGCTGACGGGATCGAAGAACGCGCTGAAGGGCATCGGCTTCTTTCTCGGCGGCGCCCTGCTGACCACGCTCGGTTTTGCGACCGCCGTGGCCGTGATGGCCGGTGCTTTGCTGCTGGTGTGGATGCTCAGCCTGGTGCTGCTCAAGCGCGACCTGGGCAAGGCGAAGGCCAAGCCGAAGTTCCGCGACATCTTTTCCAAGAGCCGCGCCATCAACCTGCTGTCGGCGGCGCGCATGTTCCTGTTCGGCGCGCGCGATGTCTGGTTCGTGGTCGCCCTGCCGGTATTCCTGGCCGCCACGCTCGGATGGGATTTCTGGCAGGTCGGCGGCTTCCTGGCCGCGTGGATCATCGGCTACGGCATCGTCCAGTCGTTCGCGCCCTACCTGACCGGCCGGAAGGCGGGCAAGGTGCCCGACGGACGCGCGGCGACCGGGTGGGCGTTCGTGCTGGCCGCGGTTCCCGCCGTGATGGCGGCGCTGCTTGCCTACGGCAGCTCGCCCAGCGGGGTGCTGGTGGTCGGGCTGACGGTGTTCGGCGTGCTGTTCGCACTCAACTCCGCCCTGCACAGCTATCTGATCGTCAGCTACGCCAGCGAGGACGGCGTGTCGCTCGACGTCGGGTTCTATTACATGGCCAACGCGATGGGCCGCCTGCTCGGCACCGTGCTGTCGGGCTGGGTCTTCCAGACGTGGGGCCTCACGGCATGCCTGGCGATCTCCGCGGTGCTGATCCTGCTGGCGGCAGTCGTGTCCCTGGCGCTGCCCGCGGCCTCGCGCACGCCGGGCCAGCCCGATGGGGCGACGTAGCCTGACCCGACCGGCACGCCGGCGTCATGGCGAGCAGGGCTCTCAGGCCTCTTGTGTGAGAAACCGACCACTTTCAGGCTTGCAGGTGTCTACGAAACCGGGGGAACGTCGGGACTAAAGTGGCAGCCTCGCCGACGGTGGCCATCTGGAATTCCTCCCCCAAGCGCCATTGTCAAACAGGCACGATCCTTAGCTTATCGGGAGGCACGGCGAACTTATGAAATTCCCACCCTTGAGGGAATTCCTTTCCCGCTTCTACGTACGCATATCTCTCGCTGAACTCGCAAACCTCAAAGGGCCCCGATAGCATCTCATCAACGACCGCGCGCTCCTCAGGATCAAGAGACTCGAGGATCCTGGAGTCCAGCTCAAGAACGAGAACCTTCTGTCCGAGAACCATGAGTTTTCCGTCAGCGTCGTGCATATCCATGGCTCACCTCTCACCCCCCCATCGCCGCTTCGATCTCGTCGGCGCTGCGCGCCAGCGCGTCGGTCAGCACCACCGGTTTGCCGGCGGTGACCAGCACGTCGTCTTCGGTGCGGATGCCGATGCCGCGCCACTTGGCGTCGACCGTCACGTCGTCGTGGCCCACGTACAGGCCGGGCTCGATGGTGAAGACCATGCCGGCTTCCAGCAGGCGCGACTGGCCGTCGATGCGGTAGTCGCCCACGTCGTGCACGTCCAGGCCCAGCCAGTGGCCGGTCTTGTGGCGGTAGAAGCGGCGGTAGCTGCCTTCGGCCAGGTTCTTTTCCAGCTTGCCCTTCAGCAGGCCGAGCTTGAGCAGGCCCTCGGTCAGCGTTTCGACCGCCGCCACGTGGCCGGCCTCGTACGGCACGCCGACGCGGGCACAGGCCAGTGCGGCTTTCTGCGCCTCGCCGACCAGGTCGTGCAGCGCGCGCTGTGCCGGCGTGAAGCGGCCGTTGACCGGGAACGTGCGGGTGATGTCGGCGGCATAGCCGCGGTACTCGGCGCCGGCGTCGATCAGCACCAGCTCGCCGTCGCGCGCCTGCGCCGTGTTGGCGCGGTAATGCAGCACGCAGGCGTTGCGACCGGCGCCGACGATGCTGTTGTAGGCCGGCCAGGCGTCGTTGGCGCGGAACACGCGCTCCAGGTCGGCCTGCAGTTCGTACTCGCGGATGCCGGGACGCGCTGCACGCATCGCCGCGCGGTGCGCGTCCACGCTGATGTCGGCGGCGCGCTGCATCAGCTTGATCTCGTCCTTCGACTTGAACAGCCGCAGGTCGTGCAGCAGGTGGCCCAGTTCGAGGAACTCGTGCGGCGGCTGCGCGCCCTGCTTGATGTGCGCGCGCACGTGGCGCACCCAGCCGATCAGCTTGAGGTCGAAGTCGGCATCGCGGCCGAAGTGGTAGTAGACGCGCGAGCGGCCTTCCAGCAGGCCGGGCAGGATCTCGTCGAGGTCGTCGATCGGGTAGGCATCGTCCATGCCGTAGTCGTTGACGGCGCCGTCCTGGCCGGCGCGCGGGCCGTCCCAGCCTTCGCGCTCGGGATCGCGCTCGCGGCAGAACAGGATCGTCTCGCCATGCTTGCGGCCGGGCACCAGCACCAGCACGGCCTCCGGCTCGGGAAAGCCGCTGAGGTACCAGAAGTCCGAATCCTGCCGGTACGGGTAATGGGTGTCGTGGCTGCGCACGCGCTCGGCGGCGGCGGGCAGCACCAGGATGGCGTCGTTGCCGGCCAGGCGCATCAGCTGCCTGCGGCGGCGGGCGAACTCCGCCGCGCCGATGCCGGCGACCGCCTTCATCAGTTCAGGCTCCGGCGATGCCGGGGCCCGAGCACGCAGTCGCCATGCAGCAGCAGGACGGCGACGCGGACGAATTCTTCCAGTTCGGCCAGCGCGTCCTCATCTTCCTCGTCATCGCTGCTCTCGGGCGAGGCCTGGGCCAGGCGTGCGAGATCCTGCAACGCCTCCTGACCTTCCTCCGACAGCGGCGGCGAGGCGCCCGCGGCCAGTCCGAACGCACCCAGGAATCCCTGGCACCACGCGAACAGCGCCTCCGCGCGCTCGTCCAGCGGACGGTCCGCGGCAGGCAACAGCAGATCGAAGGCGAAGCTGCGGTCTTCCAGCTGGGCGACGGCGCACTGGCGCAACTGGTCCAACGCACTGCCGGAGGTGGGCGCCGGCAACTGGTCGTCGGCCAGCGCGCGCGCCAGCCAGGTGTCGTCGGCGGTGCCGCCGCCGGCCAGCCAGCCGCACAGCGCACCATGCAGTTCCGACGCGTCCATGGCCAGGCCAAGCTGGCGGGACACGGCCGCGACATCGGCGATTTCGGGAAGGTCGGGCATAAGAGAACGCAATCCGCCAAGGGTTTCGGACACCCGTGCAAGTGTACCAACGAAAACCCGCCGCCCTCCTTGTTGTGCGTGTCTGCGCATGCCTAAACTCGCGTATTGCCTACACCGCGGACGATCGTCCCCCTCCATGCACGCCTTTCCTGTCGCTGCAATTCTGGCAACGGCGTCCCCGCTGTCGTCCCGGCTGGCCATGGGACTGGCGGGCGTGGTGCTGGTGGGCGTGATCGTGATCGGCACGCGCCGCTGGTGGCAGGCCTGGCTGGCGAGCCGGCAGGCGCCGCAGGAGCCGCTGCGCAGCGAAACCCTGCGCAACCGCGACGAGCGCCTGAAGCTGGCGCTGTGGGCCTCGGGCGAGCAGTTCTGGGACTACGACCTGGTGCAGCGCCGGCTCTACCGCATGCGCGCGGACGAAACCGCCGTGCAGACCGCCGACATCACCGTGCTCACGCGCCAGGGCGAAGTGCCCACCATCCACGATGAAGACCTGCCGCTGGTGCAGGAACGGCTGCGCCAGCACCTGCAGGGCAAGACGCCGCTCTTCATGTCCGAACACCGCATGGACATGCAGGGCAACGGCACCTGGGTGTGGGTGCGCGCGCGCGGCCGCGTGGTCGAGCGCGACGGCGAAGGCCAGCCGATCCGCATCGCCGGCACCGCCCGCGACATCACCGCCAGCCGCAACGCCGAGTACGAGCACCGCATCGCCGGCGAAGTGATGCGCAGCATGAACGAGGCCGTGGCCGTGCTGGACTGGGCGCACCAGTTCATCACCATCAACCCGGCCTTCACCCGCATCACCGGGTATGCGGAAGAGGAAGTCATCGGCCAACCGATGACCATGCTGGACAGCGACCAGCACGAGGATTCGTTCTTCGAGCGCATGCACCGCGAGCTGCGCCTGACCGGGCGCTGGTCGGGCGAGATCTGGAAGGTGCGCAAGGACGGCGAGGAGATCCTCTGCCGCATCGAGACCAACGTGGTGCCGGACGCCAGCGGCGAGCGCCCGCTTTACGTGCAGGTGCTCACCGACATCACCGAGCAGAAGCGCGCCGAACAGGAACTGCGCTACCTGGCCAACTACGACACCCTGACCAGCCTGCCCAACCGCTCGCTGCTGTCCGAGCGCCTGTCGCGCGCGATCGTGCGGGCACGCCGCGAGCACGGGCATGTCGCGGTGCTGTTCATCGACCTGGACCGCTTCAAGGACATCAACGATTCGCTCGGCCACGCCACCGGCGACCGCATCCTGCGCTCGGCCGCCGCGCGCGTGCAGCAGACCGTCGGCACCCAGCACACGGTGGCCCGCCTGAGCGGCGACGAGTTCACCGTGGTGCTGGAGGACATCAACGGCATGCCCGATGCCGAAGACGTGGCCCAGCGCATCATCCACGCCTTCCGCACGCCGCTGAACTTCGGCGAGCGGCTGGAGCTGGCGGTGTCGCCGTCGATCGGCATCAGCCTGTATCCCGAACATGCCCAGGTGCCCACCGAGCTGCTCAAGCACGCCGACACCGCCATGTACCAGGCCAAGGCGATGGGACGGCACACCTACCAGGTGTATTCGGAGTCGATGGACGAGAAGAACCGCCATCGCGCCATCCTCGCCAGCGCGTTGCGCCGCGCGATCGACCGCAACGAGCTGTCGCTGGTGTTCCAGCCGCGCCTGTCGATCTCGCGCCAGCGGATCACCGGCGTGGAGGCGCTGCTGCGCTGGGACAGCAAGGAATTCGGCATGGTCTCGCCGGCGCAGTTCATCCCGCTGGCCGAAGAGTCGGGAATGATCCTCGAACTCGGCGCCTGGGCGCTGCGCAATGCCTGCATGACCCTGCGCGAGTGGCACGACGCCGGCCTGGAAGAGCTCAGCGTGGCGGTGAACGTGTCCGCCACCCAGTTGCAGCGCGGCGACCTGCAAACGGTCGTGGCGCGCGCGCTGGAGGAAACCGGCGTGCCGGCCAACCGGCTGGAGCTGGAGCTGACCGAGAGCGTGGTGATGGCCAGCCCCGAGCAGAACGCCGACACCCTGCGCGCCTGCCGCCGGCTGGGCATCTCGCTGGCGATCGACGACTTCGGCACCGGCTACTCGTCGCTCGCCTACCTGAAGCGGCTGCCGCTCACCACGTTGAAGATCGACCGCGAGTTCATCAGCGACCTGACCCACGACACTGACGACGAAGCGATCACCAGCACCATCATCACCATGGGCCAGTCGCTGGCGCTGAAGGTGGTGGCCGAAGGCGTGGAAACCTGGGACCAGTACGAGTTCCTGCGCAACCATGGCTGCGACGAGGTGCAGGGGCACTGGGTCTCGCAGGCGCTGGGCGCCGACCAGTGCCTGCGCTTCATCCGCGACTACTACCCCGGCTCGGGGATCCGCGTCGCTTCCTGAATCCGGCGCCAGCCAGGGCACGGACACGCCTGTAGGAGCGGGCCATGCCCGCGATGCTCTTGCGCGGTCCGACCGAAAAGCATCGCGGGCATGGCCCGCTCCTACGGGGGTAAGCTGCCCCGGCCGCTTGACCGGCCACCGACCGCATGCCTATCGTGGCCGCCATGGATACCGCCGAACTCCTCGACCAGCTCCGCGCGCTCAGCACGCGTATCCAGGAGGTGGCGGACCGCTGCCAGCGGCTGGCCGACGAGAACCGCAGCCTGCGCCAGCAGCAGGAACACCTGATCGGCGAGCGCTCGCAGTTGCTGGCCAAGAACGAACAGGCGCGTTCGCGGGTGGAAGCGATGATCAGCCGCCTGAAATCCCTGGAGCAGCACACGTGAGCGCCAACGAGCCGGTCAGCGTCCACCTGCTGGACCGCGAATACACCGTCGGCGTCGCGCCCGACGAGCGCTCCAGCCTGATGGCGGCGGCCAAGCTGCTGGACAGCCGCATGCGCGAAGTGCGCGGCAGCAACCGCATGGCGGCGGTGGACCGCATCGCCGTGCTGGCCGCGCTCAATCTGGCACACGAATTGCAACAGCTGCGCGATGAACAGCACGCGCGCAACCGCGACGTGGAACGCACGCTGCAGGATCTGCACCGCAAACTGGACAGCGTGCTCGGCACACCGTAACGCCGTGCGCACGTCGCCGACTGCGCACTGAATCCGCCGACGAACGGGCTAGGCAAAAAATCCCCACTCGCTATACTGGCCTCGCGTCCTCTGCTGTACTCGACAGTGAGCGCAAACATTCGCCTTGTCCCTTAATTACGACCACGGGATGGTGACGGTTACCGGGAGTGCAGGTCTGCCTCGCAGCGGAAAGCCCGATGGTTGCCCAACCTTCCCACTTGAACCCCGGGTTCAAGGTCGTTTCGCGAACATCGTGCATGGCGGAGGACGTATTTTTTCCCGCGGCAGCGGCATCAGCCGCGACCCGGCCGGTCCTGTCGCACCCGCCCTTGAGCGGGATGACTTCGAAACGAAGCCGATTGCACAAGGGATCCGACGCACAGGGCCGTGACTGACGCCGCTCCCGCGGTCCCACCGGCAACGCCGGTGCGCATGCCGTAAAATTCGCGCATGCCTGTTTCTTCCCCTTCTTCGCCATGACCGTCGAGCGCGATGCGCTGCGGCGAGAATTGCGTGCCCGTCGTCGTGCGCTGCCCGCCGCCGAACGGATCGCCGGCGCCGATGCACTGGCCACGCGCCTGCTGGCGCTGCCGTTCTTCCCCACCACCGGCTACGTGGCCGGCTACTGGGCGATGGATGGCGAGATCGGCCTGCACAGCTGGCAGCTGCGGCTGCCGCCGGCGCTGGTCTACTGCCTGCCGTTGCTCTCGGACGACGCCACGCTGCGCTTCGCGCCGTGGCGACCGGGCGATGGGCTGGTGACCAACCGCTACGGCATTCCGGAGCCCGACGTGGATCCACGCTCGGGCCTTGCCGCCGCCGAGATGGCGCTGATCGCGGTGCCGCTGGTCGGCTTCGACCTTGCCGGGCATCGTCTCGGCATGGGCGGCGGCTGGTACGACCGCACCCTGGCGCCGCGCCTGCAGCGCCCCGCGCCGCCGTGGCTGGTGGGCGTGGGCTTCGAGGCGCAGCGTGTCGACACGATCGATGCGCAGGCCTGGGACGTGCCGCTGGACGCCGTCTGCACCGAGCGCGACACACTGCTTTCTCCTTCCCTGCAGGACGCCCCGCCATGACGGCACGCAAGCACTACTGGCTGATGAAGTCCGAACCGGACGCCTTCTCCATCGACGACCTGAAGAAGGTCGGCACAGAGCCGTGGAACGGCGTGCGCAACTACCAGGCACGCAACTTCATGCGCAGCATGCAGGTGGGCGACGGCGTGCTGTTCTACCACTCCAACTGCAAGGAGCCGGGCATCGTCGGCACCGCGACCGTGGCGAGCGTCGCGTATCCGGACGAGACGCAATTCAATCCGAAGTCCGACTACCACGACCCCAAGAGCACGCGCGAAGACCCGCGCTGGTCGCTGGTGGACGTGAAGTTCGAGCGCAAGCTCACGCGCACCATCACGCTGGACGAGATCAAGCAGCACGCCGACGAGCTGGGCGAAGGCTTCGCCCTGATCCAGCGCGGCAGCCGCCTGTCCGTGCTGCCGGTCACCGCCGCGCAGTGGAAGTACCTGCTGGCGCTGGAGTGACCTTCCCCTTACCCCGTAGGAGCGCCCCATGGGCGCGATGCTTCTGACGTGTCCCAGAAAGAGCATCGCGCCCATGGGGCGCTCCTACAGACTTTTCCCTGTTGAGATGACCCCATGAGCGAAGCAAAGCGTCTGGCCGGCGAGAAGGCCATCGAGTTCGTCGAGGACGGCATGATCGTCGGCGTCGGCACCGGTTCCACCGTGGCGTATTTCATCGATGCACTGGGCGCGATCAAGGACCGCATCAAGGGTGCGGTGTCCAGTTCCGAACAGAGCACGGCGCGCCTGAAGCAGCACGGCATCGAGGTGCTCGACCTCAACCACACCGGCACGCTGTCGCTGTATGTCGACGGCGCCGACGAGTGCGATCCGCACAAGCGGCTGATCAAGGGCGGTGGTGCGGCGCTGACGCGCGAGAAGATCATCGCCGAAGCCAGCAGGCAGTTCGTCTGCATCGTCGACCCGAGCAAGCAGGTGCCGGTGCTGGGCAGGTTCCCGCTGCCGGTGGAAGTGATCCCGATGGCACGCAGCCTGGTGGCGCGCGAGATCCTGGCGATGACCGGCGGCCAGCCGGTGTGGCGCGACGGCGTGACCACCGACAACGGCAACGTGGTGCTGGACATCCACAACCTGTCGATCACCGATCCGGTGGCGATGGAGCGCGAGATCAACCAGATTCCAGGCGTGGTCGCGGTGGGCCTGTTCGCCCGCCGGCCGGCGGACATCGTGATCGTCGGCGGCGAACCGCCGGTGGTGCTGCGCTGAGTGCGGCGCGCGGGCGCAGGCCCGCGCCTACGCGTCGTCGGCCAGCATCTTCACCAGCTCGCCGACCACCTCGCGCTTCTTCTGCGGCAGCTTCAGGTAGGCGTCGATCACCTGGCGTTCGCGACTGCCGACGCCGGCAGGCCAGGTCGCGCGCGTCTCCGCCACGCGCGACCGTGCAGGCATGCCGAAGCGCAGGGCATGCGGTTCCACCCCCAGCACATCGGCAATCACCTGCAGCTTGTCCTGCGCCGGAATGGCGCCACCCGCCAGCCAGCGCGATGTGGTCTGGAACGTGACCGAGCGACCGCGGTAGTGGGTGTTGAACAGGTGGAACAGCACCGTGGGACGCGCTTCGTAACCCGCCTGCTGCATGGCATTCGCCAGCCGTTGCGAGAATTTTTCGCGCTCATTGCCCATGCCGGCCACGTTAGCGGCGCGACATCACACTTATTCACTATCTAAGTTAATTGACGCGCACTTTTTGAGTTCATAGAGTGGCCCCGCACCGTGCGCACAGCCGGACCTTCGCGCGATGCAAGGCCACCCACGGACACAGGAAGACGCCGATGACCTCGAAGGATCGTGACACCCAGGACCTGCTCCCGCCCGACGACACGGACGGCCTCCCGCTGCTGCCGCGCGAGGCGTCGCCACCACCGCTCGACGATGCCCTGCACCTGCTGCAGGCGGATCCCGGCCACAGCCTCGCCGACCCCGGCCTCGCGCGCCTGCCGCCCGCAGGCCTCGATCGCCTGTTCCTGGCCGCCCGACGCCAGGCCGAACGCAACCACGACGGCATCCTGCTGCTGCTCGACCTGCTGCACCTCGCCCAGCGCGCGGAAGATGCCAGCCATCGCCGCTTGCTGACGGGCGTCGTCCGCCAGCTGCGCCACCACGTGGAGGACCAGCAACGCTGGCAGGCGCTGGCCGACAACGCCGCGTACTACCGCGACAACCGGCAGGTGGCCGAGCGCGTGGCGGCGCGATTGCCGCTGGGCTGACGACGGTGGCCGATGACGCCGGCGCTACACTAGGGGCTTCTTCCTGCCGTCGGATTTCGACATGCGTCTTTCCCAGGTGTCCGTCCTCGCTTTTACCCTCCTCCTCAGCGCCTGCGCCAACGGCGGCCCTTGGGTCGAAGTCGGTGGCGAACGCTTCACGGTGGAGATCGCGGACGACGATACCGAGCGCGCGCGCGGGCTGATGTTCCGCGATGAACTGGGGGCCGGCACCGGCATGCTGTTCATCCATGACGCCGAAGAACCGCTGGCGTACTGGATGAAGAACACGCGCATCCCGCTCGACATCCTGTACTTCGACAATGCGCGCAAGCTGGTGAGCCAGCAGCGCAACGTGCCGCCCTGTTCCGGCGGCGACAGCTGCCCGACCTATCCCAGCGCCCAGCCGGCCCGCTACGTGCTGGAGCTCAATGCCGGCGAAGCCGAACGCCTGAAGCTGCAGGACGGTGCGGAACTGGGTCTCGGAAAGGGCATTCCGCCCGTCCGCTGAGGCTTGATTGTGGCGGCGAATGGCCGCAGTCTGTGGCCATGGGGGATCGACTGACATTGCCGGAATGGAATGCGTTGGCCGGCCTGGCGGATGACACCGTGCCGCTGCTGGAGACCGCGCTGCTGATCGCGCGCGACGAATACCCCGATCTCGACGCCGACCTGTACGACACGCTGGTGCAGAGCCATGCCGGGCACCTGCGCCATGAGATCGACACCATCGAGCCGTGGCCGCTGAAGATGGCCGCGATCAACCGGCATCTGTTCGACGAGCTGGGCTACACCGGCAACCACGACGAGTACTACGACCCCCGCAACAGCTATCTCAACCAGGTGTTCGAGCGCCGGCTCGGCAATCCGGTATCGCTGGCGATGGTGCAGATCGAAGTCGCGCGCCGTCTGGGCGTGCCACTGGACGGCGTGTCGTTCCCGGGCCATTTCCTGGTCCGCCTGCCGGTCGACGATGGCCTGCTGGTGATGGACCCGTTCAACGGCGGCCGTCCGCTGGGCGTGGACGAACTGCGCGAGCGCGCCAAGCCCCACCTGGGCGGCGATGTGCCCGACGACAACGCGCTGCTGCATATCCTCAACCCCGCCTCGCCGCGCGCCATCCTGGTGCGCACCCTGCGCAACC
The DNA here is from genome assembly GCF_022539275.1 of Pseudoxanthomonas sp. LH2527. Taxonomy (NCBI): domain Bacteria; kingdom Pseudomonadati; phylum Pseudomonadota; class Gammaproteobacteria; order Lysobacterales; family Lysobacteraceae; genus Pseudoxanthomonas; species Pseudoxanthomonas sp. LH2527. The sequence continues at coordinate 96,806 of NZ_JAKZBW010000003.1, forward strand.
TGCATGGCGTCTACGCCGAGCGCGAGGAATGGGATCGCGCCGCGCGCAGTGCCGACCGCGTGCTGAAGCTGACGCCCGACCAGCCCGAAGCGCTGCGCGACCGCGGCCTGGCCTACCTGAAGATGGACTACAGGGCGGGCGCGCAACGCGACCTGGCCCGTTACCTGCAACTGTCGCCGGAAGCGAACGATGCGGCGGCGATGCGCGAACAGCTGGTGGAGCTCAGCGCGGTGCGTACCTCGCGGATGCATTGAGGCGAGGGCAGCTACTGGCGCTGTTGTAGGAGCGACGTAAGTCGCGACCGCAAGGCGTCGCAACCTTCCCTCTGGCCGCAGGCCTTCCATCGCCGACATAGGTCCATCCTGCACCTGCGTTGAGGCGTGGACTTCCGACTGCCCCGGTCGCGACTCACGTCGCTCCTACAGGGAATGCAGGAAGCCGCCTACTCCAGCTCCACCATCTCGAAATCGTCCTTGCCCACGCCGCAATCGGGGCAGGTCCAGTCGTCCGGGATGTCCTGCCAGCGCGTGCCGGGGGCGATGCCTTCTTCGGGCAGGCCCTCGGCTTCGTCGTAGATGAAACCGCAGACCACGCACATCCAGGTGCGGAAGATGGTGGTGGTGGCGTCGGTCATCGGATAATGCCGGCTGGAAGGAGCGGCCATTGTCCCATCGCCGCCCACGCACCGGAAGTTCGCCGATGACCTCGCTGCCACCGTCCGTCCGCCGTGCCCGCGGGCTGTACCTGATCACCCCGGAAGAACCCGACACCGCGCGCCTGCTGGCCCGCGTGGCGGCGGTGCTGCCGCAGGCGACATGGCTGCAGTACCGGCAGAAGAACGCGGACGCCGGCCTCCGCCATGCACAGGCCACGGCACTGCAGGGGCTGTGCGCGCAGGCGGACGTGCCACTGATCATCAACGACGATGTCGCGCTGGCCGAGGCCGTCGGCGCCGCCGGCGTCCATCTGGGCGAAGACGATGGCGATCTCGCCGCGGCGCGCCGCCGCTTGGGCCCGCATGCCATCGTCGGCGCCTCGTGCTACGACGAAGCCGTGCTGGCCGAACGCGCCGTGGCCGCCGGCGCCAGCTATGTGGCGTTCGGCGCCTTCTTCCCGACCACCAGCAAGGTCACGACGCGACGCGCCATGCCCGCCCTGCTGACCAATGCCACGACGCTGGCGGTCCCGCGGGTGGCGATAGGCGGCATAACGCCGGACAATATGGGCCCGCTGGTCGCCGCCGGCGCCGACCTGGTCGCCGTGATCGGCGGCGTGTTCGAGGCGGCCGATCCGGTGGTTGCTGCGCAGGCCTACCGAGCCGAATTTGACCGAGCCTGATGCTCCTGTGGGAGCGACGTCAGTCGCGATGATGGGCCGATGGTGGTTCATCGCGACTGACGTCGCTCCCACAAGACGCCCCCTTTACTTCCCGGAATCCCCATGAACCACGACCAGTCCCACGCCCTCTTCACCCGCGCCCAAGCACTGCTGCCCGGCGGCGTCAATTCGCCGGTGCGCGCGTTCAAGTCGGTCGGGGGCGAGCCGTTCTTCGTGCAGCGCGCCGATGGCGCGTACCTGCATGACGTGGATGGCAACCGCTACATCGACTACGTGGGCTCGTGGGGCCCGATGATCGTCGGCCACAACCATCCGGCCGTACGCGACGCCGTGCAGGCCGCCATCCAGAACGGCCTGTCGTACGGCGCGCCCTGCCCGGCCGAAGTGACGATGGCCGAGACCATCACGCGGCTGGTGCCGTCGTGCGAGATGGTGCGCATGGTCAACTCCGGCACCGAAGCCACGCTGTCGGCGATCCGGCTGGCGCGCGGCGCCACCGGCCGCAACCGCATCGTCAAGTTCGAGGGTTGCTACCACGGCCACGGTGATTCGTTCCTGGTGAAGGCCGGCAGCGGCATGCTGACGCTGGGCGTGCCGACCTCGCCCGGCGTGCCGGCCGGCCTCAGCGAACTGACGCTGACGCTGAGCTACAACGACTTCGAGGGCGCGACCGCGCTGTTCGAGCAGTGCGGCAGCGAGATTGCCTGCCTGATCATCGAACCCGTCGTCGGCAACGCCAACTGCCTGCCGCCGCGCGAAGGCTATCTGCAGCACCTGCGCGCGCTGTGCACGCAGCATGGCGCGCTGCTGATCTTCGACGAAGTGATGACCGGCTTCCGCGTGGCCCTCGGCGGTGCGCAGGCGCACTACGGCATCACCCCCGACCTCAGCACCTTCGGCAAGATCATCGGCGGCGGCATGCCGGTGGGTGCGTACGGCGGCCGCCGCGACCTGATGCAGCAGATCGCACCCGCCGGCCCGATCTACCAGGCCGGCACGCTGAGCGGCAATCCGGTGGCGATGGCCGCGGGTCTGGCGATGCTGGAGCTGATCCAGGCGCCGGGCTTCCACGACGGTCTCGCCGCCGCGACGGCGACGTTGTGCGAAGGCATGCAAGCCGCCGCGCGCGAGGCCGGCGTGCCGCTGACCACCACGCGCGTCGGCGCGATGTTCGGCCTGTTCTTCACCGACCAGCAGGTCGACACCTACGCCCAGGCCGTGGCCTGCGACACCGCCGCGTTCAACCGCTTCTTCCACGCCATGCTGGAGCGCGGCGTGTACCTGGCGCCGTCGGCGTTCGAGGCCGGCTTCATGTCCAGCGCGCATACGCCGGAGGTGATCGAGGCGACGCTGGCCGCCGCGCGCGAAGCCTTCAAGGTCGTCGCCGCGGCATGAAGCCCCGCATCCACCAGGTGCTGTTCGATTTCGACGGCGTCCTGGCGCACTACCGGCACGAGGTGCGCATCGCGCACCTCGCGGCGCACGCCGGCTGCGAACACGAGCATGTGCGTACGACGCTGTTCGTCTCCGGGCTGGAAACCGAGTACGACAGCGGCGCCATCGACACCGCGACCTACCTGCGACGGCTGGGCGAAGGTCTCGGCGCGACGATCGACGAAGCCGCCTGGATCGCTGCGCGGATGGCCGCCAGCACCGCGCTCGACGACGTGCTGGCACGCATCGCCGCACTGCACGCGGACGTGACGATGGGCGTACTGACCAACAACGGCGCGCTGATGGCGCAGGCCATTCCGCGCATCGTCGCGCCGCTGGCGACCCGCATCGAAGGCCGGGTGCTGACCAGCGGCGGCCTGCAGCGGCGCAAGCCGGCACCGTCCACGTTCACGCATGCACTCGACCTGCTCGGCTGGGACGCGGCGAGCACGCTGTTCGTCGACGATCTGTTCACCAACGTGCAGGGCGCACGCGAGGCCGGCCTGCATGCGGAGACCGTGTCCGACGGGCGCAGCCTGGGCAAGGCGCTGAAGCGGTACGTGTTCGGGCCGCAGACCGGCTGGTGAGCCGCACCTTTTGACGCTTGATTGATGCCGCGACAGGACACTGGTGGCCACTCACCGGAGACCTGCCGTCATGTCCTTCCCCGCACGCATCCTGCTGGCCGGCCTGCTGCTCGCCGCCATCGCACCGCTCCACGCCGGCGAGGCCGGCCGCCTCCTGATCGTCGTCAGTGGCGAAGGCCGCGAGCAGGGCAAGACGCGTCCCGGCTACGAATTCGATGAACTCTCGCAGGCCTGGCTGATCTTCAAGGCGAACGGCTTCGCGGTCGACGTCGCCAGTCCGCAGGGCGGTGGGGTGGAAGCCGACAAGTACAACCCACAGGAACCGTTCAATGCGGCCCTGCTCGCCGACGCCGACGCCATGCGCGTGCTGGCCGACACGCGGAAGACCGGCGACGTGAAGGCGACGGACTACACCGCCGTCTACGTGGTCGGTGGCAAGGGGGCGATGTTCGACCTGCCGCGCGACCCGGCGCTGCAATCGCTGCTGGCCGATGCGTACGATGGCGGCGCAGTGATCGGCGCGGTCTGCCATGGTCCGGCCGCGTTGGCCGACGTGCGCCTGCGCAATGGCGCCTCGCTGGTGCACGGCAGGAACGTCACCGGCTTCACCAACGAAGAGGAAGCCCTGTTCGGCAAGCGCTGGGCGAAGGAATTCCCGTGGCTGCTGGAAGACAGGCTGCGCGAGCGCGGCGCGCGCTGGCAGGAGGCGCCGCTGATGATGTCGAAGGTGGTCGTCGACGGGCGCCTGGTCACCGGCCAGAACCCCTACTCCACACCGGCCGTCGCCGAAGCCATCGTGCGCGCCACCGGCCGCACGCCGGTCGCCCGCACGCCCTGGCGCGACGAGTTGACGATGGCGCTCGCGGCGCAGGCGCGCGACGGGCGCGCGCAGGATGTCGCCGAAGCCCTGGCCAAGGACACGGCGCGCTACCACGTCGACCTGCTCGGACTGCTGGGCTATTACCAGGCGCAGGCCGCGTCCGGCGACGACGACGTGCGGCATGCGCTGCAGCTGATGCAACTGGCGATGCCGTACATGGCGCAGCCGCAGCTGAAACTGGGCGCCGCCGAGGCCCACCTGCGACTGGGCGAACGGGAACAGGCCAGGGCCCTGGTGCAACGCGTGCTGGCCGCCACGCCCGACATGGCGGAAGCTAAGGCCCTCCTGCAACGCATCGACGGCTGAACCGTGACGCCTTCCCCGCTGCGCCTCCTGGTGATCGAGGACAACCCGCTGCTGCGCGCACAGCTGCACGGGCTGCTGTCGGCGGAAGGCATCGAGGCCGACTTCGCCGGCGATGGCTTGAGCGGGCTGCAGATGGCATTGGCCTCGCCGCCGGACGTGCTGGTGCTGGATCTCGGCCTGCCGGGCCTGGATGGCGTGCGCCTGTGCGAGCGCCTGCGCGCCGAAGCCGACCGCCACGTGCCGGTGCTGATGCTGACCGCGCGCGATGCGCTGGACGACAAGCTGCAGGGGTTCCGCGCCGGTGCCGACGACTACCTGGTGAAGCCGTTCGCCGGCGCGGAACTGCTGGCGCGCTGCATCGCGCTGTCGCAGCGGCACCGCGCGGGCCAGACGCACGTATTGCAGATCGGCACGCTGCACATCGATCGACGCCACGGCCGCGCGACCCGCGACGGACGCGAGCTGGAGCTGCACGCTACCAGCTACCAGATCCTGCTGGCGCTGGCCGAAGCCTGGCCGCGCACGCTGACCCGCAGCGACCTGGTGCAGCGGTTGTGGGACGACGCGCCGCCGGAGTCGGATCCGCTGCGCACCCATCTCTACCTGCTGCGGCAGGTGCTGGACAAACCCTTCGCCACGCCGATGCTGAAGACCGTGCACGGCGTCGGCTTCCGGCTGGAAACCGACGCATGACGACGTCCCGCCTGCCGCGCCGTCGCCTGCGCAATCGCCTGATGCTGGCGTTCGCCGGCTTCACCGTGCTGGTCGCCACCGTGTTCGCGCTGTACCTGCTGCTGTTCGTGTACGCGGTGGAAGACCAGTTGTTCGAGACCATGCTGGACCGCGAAGTCGCCGCGCAGCAGGCCTACCACCGGGAACACGGCCGCTGGACCACGCCGCGCGACGGCTTCATGTCGGTGGTGGCGACGACGTCGGCCCTGCCGGACGGCATCGGCGACGTGCTGCGCGCGGAGCCGCGCCGACGCGAATTCGCCGGCGCCGACGGCCGTCATTACCACCTGCGCCCGCTGCGTTCGCCCACTGCGGATGTTCAGCCCGCGTGGCTGGTCGCCGAAGTCAGCACGCTGCTCGTCGTCCGGCCGATGCGCGCGCAGATCCTGCAACTGCTGGCGTGGTCCGGCATCGCGATGGTGGCGCTCGCTTTGCTGCTGGGCGGTTGGCTGGCGCGCCGCACCACCGCACCGCTGTCGCGGCTGGCCGATGCCGTGGGCGACGCCACGCCGGAGCGGCTGCCGCCGGGCTTCGCCGCCGGTTTCCCGGACGACGAGGTGGGCGTGGTCGCGCGCCGGCTCGACGACCTGATCGCACGCGTGCGCGACTTCGTCGAGCGCGAGCGGGAATTCACCCGCGATGCCAGCCACGAACTGCGCACACCGCTGACGGTGATCCGCACCGCGACGGAGCGGCTGGGCATGGAATCCGGCCTCTCCGACGCGGCGCGGCGCCACGTGGATCACATCGCGCAGTCGTCACTCCACCTGGAGCAGACCGTGGCGCTGCTGCTCTCGCTGGCGCGGGAGCAGACCTCCACCGAAGCGGCGCTGTCGGTGCCGGTGCTGCCGCTGCTGGAACGCGTCATCGTCGAGCAGTCGCCGCTGCTGGAGCACAAGCCCGTCGAGGTGCAGGTCGATGTCGCGACCGACGTCGTCGCCACGCTGCCGGCGACCGTGCTGAACATCCTGCTGTCGAACCTGGTCGGCAACGCCTTCGCCCACACCCGCGACGGGCGCATCGTCATCGACATGGAAGACCGCACGCTGCGCATCGCCAACCCCGGCCACGGCGTGCGCGAGGAGGACTTCGCGCCCTTCGCCAAGGGCGCCGACAGCAACGGCTTCGGACTGGGGCTGTCGATCGTGCGGCGCCTGTGCGAACGGCACGGCATCGCGCTGCGGATCGACGGCGTGTCCGGCCAGACGGTCGCGCGGCTTACCCTGCCGGCGACCTGACCGCATCACCGCTCAGGCGGCGAAGGCACGCAAGGCCGCGTGCAGGCGGGCCAGCCCGTCGGCCACTTCCGCGTCGGTGATGTTGAGCGACGGCACGAAGCGCAGCACGTCGGGGCCGGCCTGCAGCATCAGCAGGCCCTGCGCCGCGGCCAGGTCCAGGACTTCGCCGGCACGCCCTGCGTACTTCGCATTCAACACCGCGCCCAGCATCAGGCCGCGGCCACGCACCTGCGAGAACAGGCCGAGTTCGGCATTGATCGCGTCCAGTCCCTTGCGCAGCGCCGCCGACTGCCGCGCCACGTTGTTGGCGATCTGCGGGGACGCCAGCTTGCGCAGCGCGACGCGCGCCACCGCCGCCGCCAGCGGGTTGCCGCCGAAGGTGGTGCCGTGCGCGCCGAACTGCATCACCCCGGCCACCCTGGGACCGGCCAGCATCGCGCCGATGGGAAAACCACCGCCCAGCGCCTTGGCCAGCGTCACGATGTCCGGCACCACGCCATCCTGCCAGTGCGCGAACAAGGTGCCGGTGCGACCCATGCCGGCCTGGATCTCGTCCAGCACCAGCAGCGCGCCGTGGTGGTCGCACAACTCGCGCACGCCGCGCAGGAAGCCGGACGCGGCCGGCATCACGCCGCCCTCGCCCTGCACCGGTTCCAGCATCACCGCCGCCACGTCGCCGCAGGACATGGCGATCTCGAGCTGGGTCAGGTCGTTGAAGTCGACGTAGCGGAAACCGCCCGGCAGCGGTTCGTAGCCTTCCTGGTACTTGGGCTGCGCGGTCGCGGTGACGGCGGCCAGGGTGCGACCGTGGAAGCTGCCGCGGAAGGTCACGATGACGCGCTGGTCCGGCGCGCGTCCTTGCGAGGACGCCCACTTGCGCACCAGCTTGATCGCCGCCTCATTCGCTTCCGCACCGGAATTGCACAGGAATACGCGCTCGGCGAAGCGCGAGGCGGTGACCAGTTCCTCGGCCAGCCGCAGCGGCGGCTCGCTGTAGAAGACGTTGCTGGTGTGCCACAGCTTGCCGGCCTGTTCGGTCAGCGCGGCGACCAGGTCAGGATCGTTGTGGCCCAGGCCGCAGACGGCGATGCCGGCGGACAGGTCCAGGTACTCGCGGCCCTCGCTGTCCCACACCCGTGCGCCCTGGCCGCGCTCCAGGATCACCTCGCGCGGGCGGTAGACCGGCAGGTAGTAGCGCTGTCCGTTCGACAGCAGGTCGGAAGTCGTGGCGCTCATGAGCAGGCGGGCAGCAGGACGGGGAACGTATTGTGACGCATGCGGGCAGGCGCCGCAGGCGGGCCGCAAGGCAGGCAGCGACGCGTTGGTGCATCATGGCGCCCCATGAAGTTCCAGCCGCGCCTGTTCTCGGACCCCCAGCTCAATCCCGCCACCGAGGACGGCTGGCGACGGCGCTGGTTCGACATCATCTACCGGCACGACACGCCGCCATCGCGCAATTTCGACCTGGTGCTGGTGCTGGCCATCCTCGCCAGCGTCATCGTCATCATGCTGGACAGCGTGCAGTCCTTCCACGCGCGCCACGCCGGCGTGCTTTACGCGCTGGAATGGGCGTTCACGCTGCTGTTCACCGCCGAATACGCGCTGCGCCTGGCGACCGTGCGGCGACCGCTGCGCTACGCGGTCAGCATCTGGGGCATCATCGACCTGCTCTCCATCCTGCCCACGTACCTGTCGGTGCTGGTGCCGGGGGCGCAGAGCCTGCTGGTGGTGCGCATCCTGCGCATCCTGCGGCTGTTCCGCATCCTCAAGCTGACCCAGTACGTCGAAGAGAGCGGGCAGCTGGTGGGCGCGCTGTGGCGCAGCCGGCGCAAGATCTTCGTCTTCGTCTGCGCGGTGCTGACGCTGGTGGTCATCTTCGGTGCCCTGATGTACGTGGTCGAGGGCCCCGAGCACGGCTTTACCAGCATTCCCACCAGCATGTACTGGGCCATCGTGACGATGGCGACCGTCGGCTTTGGCGATATCGCGCCACAGACCACCGCCGGCCGCGCGATCACCTCGGTGCTGATCCTGATCGGTTACAGCATCATCGCCGTGCCCACCGGCATCTACACGGCGGAACTGGCCAGCAGCCTGCGCGAGGCCTCGCACGAGCGCGGCCACCTGGACCGTCGCGGTTGCCCGGAATGCGGGCTGGAAGGCCACGATCCCGACGCCCTGCACTGCCGCAACTGCGGTTCGCGGCTGCACGCCCCGATGGGCTGACGCCGGCGCTCAGCCGGCGAAGGCGATCTCGGCCGCCGGCAGCGCGCGGATGCCCACGCCGAAGCTGCGGATGGCAGGCAGCGTGGCGTTGTGGTGGGCACGGATCTGCGCGGCGTCGGCGTGCGCCTTGTCATGGGTGGTGTGCGCATCCGACGCCAGCACCACGTGGTAGCCGTGCGCGGCGGCGCTGCGCGTGGTGGTGTCCACGCAGAACTCGGTGGCGTAACCGCACAGCACCACGCCTTCCACGCCACAGAACGACAGCACCTCATCCAGCCCGGTGCGCAGGAAGGCATCCGGCGTGGTCTTGCGGATGCGGTGGTCGCCCTCGACGACCCGCAGGCCCGGGTGCAGCGCCCAGCCCGTCGATTCGGCTTCCAGGTCGCCGGCCCGCTCGTGCTGGACGAAGACCACCGGGGCGGCCGCCTCGCGCGCCTTGTCCGCCAGCGCGTTGATGCGCGCGATCACCGCATCGGCATCGGCCGGCGGCGGTTGCGGCTCGAACAGGCCACGCTGCACGTCGATCACGACCAGGGCGAGATTCATCTTGCGGGCTCCTCGTTCGGCTGCCTACCAGCTTCCCGTATTCGCCATCGAAAGCCAAGGCTCCTGCGGCGGCAACGCCGCGCCCTTCTGCAGCAGTTCGATGGAGATCAGGTCCGGCGTGCGCACGAACGCCATGCGCCCGTCCCGCGGCGGACGGTTGATGGTGACGCCCTGCGACTGCAGGTGCGCGCACAGCGCATAGATGTCGTCGACCTCGAAGGCGAGGTGGCCGAAGTTGCGCGCACTGCCGTACTGCTCGGGCGGCGTGCCGTCTTCCGGCGGCCAGTTGTAGGTCAGCTCGATCTCCGCCTCCGGATTGGCCGGCGCGCCGAAGTACACCAGCGTGAAGCGGCCTTGCGGGCTCTCCATGCGACGGGTTTCGGTCAGGCCCAGGCCTTCGGTGAGGAAACGGCCCGTGGCGTCAAGATCGTGGACGCGGATCATCGCGTGCAGGTATTTCATGGCGTCGGCTCGGTGGGGTGGTCAGTCAAGGAAGAGGTCGGGCAGCAGCGCCTGCGACGGATCGACCGCATACGGCGCGAAGTCGCTGACGCCCGCCTCGCGCAGCACGTCCTCGTCGATCAGGAACTGCCCGTGGAAACCGCGGGCCTCGCGCACCAGCACCGCATGCGCGGCATCGGCGACGATCTGCGGGGTGCGGCAGCGCGGGATGTCCACGCCGGGAATCATGTTCAACGCATCGGTGGCGATGATGGTGCGCGGCCACAGCGCATTGACGGCGATGCCCTGCGGACCGAACTCGCCAGCCAGTCCCAGCGTGACGAAGCTCATGCCCATTTTCGCCAGCGTGTAGCCGGTATGCGGCGCCCACCACTTCGGGTCCAGCGTGGGCGGCGGCGCCAGCGTCAGGACGTGCGGGTTGGCCGCCTGCCTGAGGTAAGGAAGCACAGCCTGCGCGCAGAGGAAACTGCCGCGCGCGTTGACCTGCTGCATCAGGTCGAAGCGCTTCATCGGCGTGTCCAGCGCACCGGCCAGCCAGATGGCGCTGGCGTTGTTGACCAGGATGTCGATGCCGCCGAAGGCATCGGCGGTGGCGGCCATCGCCGCCTTCACCTCGTCCTCCTCGCGGATGTCGCACTTCAGCGCCAGCCCGCGGCCGCCGCCCTCGTTGACCGCCTGCGCGGCGGTGTGGATGGTGCCGGGCAGTTTCGGATTCGGCACGGACGACTTGGCCGCGATCGCCACGTTGGCGCCATCGCGCGCCGCGCGCAGGGCGATGGCCAGGCCAATACCGCGCGAGGCGCCGGTGATGAAGAGGGTCTTGCCGGCGAGGGTCGTCATGTGGGGAACGCATCCAGGAAACGGGTGAAGTCCGTGTGCCGGATTCTACTCGCTCCTCTTCCCTCACCCCTCGCTCCTAGGGTTTCGGTCCCTGCCCTTCGTTGTCTTCCCACTTCAGCAGGCGACGGGTAATGAAGCGGTAGACCGGCTTGCCAGTACGGAACCACAGATCGCGCAACCACGACGTGCGCTTGAGCACGCGCTTCTCCACCGGCGTCAGCGACGCGCCGCAGTACATCCGCTTGTGCTTGAGCAGATGGCGCAGGTCCTGGCGTGCAAGCAGGCGCATCCAGCGCGAGCGCGGATCGCCACGGGTGGCGAGCTGGAAATCGATGATCGCCGGGCGGCCGTCTTCCAGCACCAGCCAGTTGGCTTCCTTGGCCAGGTCGTTGTGGGCGATGCCGCGACGATGCAACTGCTGCAGCAACCGGCGCGCGCTGCGGAAGTAGGCCAGGTCGCCGCGCGGGGGGCGCTGGTACATCGCCGCGCCTTCCATGTAGCTGCGGTCCAGCCGGCGGCCGGTCCAGTCGAGCAGCTGCGGCACGTCGGCCATGCCGGCGACCTGGCGCAGCGCCAGCGCCTCGCGCCGCGCCAGCCACCACGCCGGCAACCGCAGCCATAACGGAACGTGCGCGAGGTCACGCCTTACGAACGGACCCTGCGGCCCCTGCATCAAGGAGATGCGGCCGAAGCTGTCGGCCTTGAGTGCGGCGATTTCGGAAGGCGAGCGCAGATCCACGGCGGCATTCTACCGTCCATAGGTCGCAGACGCCGGTCAGCTCCCGCCGCCTATAATCCGTCGATGGAAGCCTCCTGGTTCGACAACCTGCTGGCCTGGATCAGCGCGCATCCCGTGGCCGCGGGCCTGGTGATCTTCGCCATCGCGTTCTGCGATGCGGTGATCATCATCGGCGCGATCGTGCCGGCGCTGCCGCTGCTGTTCGCGGTCGGCGTGCTGATCGGGCTGGGCGAGATCTCCGGACCCTATGCCGTGGCCTGCGCCACGCTCGGTGCACTGGTCGGCGACGCGACCAGCTACTGGATCGGTCATCGCTGGGGCCAGCAGCTGCGCACCGTGTGGCCGTTCCGCAAGTACCCGCAACTGCTGGACCGCGGCGAACTGCTGTTCCGCCGCAACGCGTGGAAGAGCATCTTCATCGCGCGCTTCGTCGGTCCGATCCGCCCGTTCGTGCCCGCCGTCGCCGGCATCTCGCGCATGCCGCTGCGGCGCTATGCCGTGGCCAGTGCCGCCGCGTGCATCGCGTGGGCGGCGGCGTTCCTGCTGCCCGGCTGGGTGCTGGGCCACGCCTACGACGCCGTGGCCGCCGTCGCCGGCCGCCTGGCGCTGGTGCTGGGGCTGCTGGTGGTGGTGATCGCGCTGGCGTGGGCGCTGGTGCTGTACACCTACCGCTGGTTCGCCGCGCACGCCGATGCGCTGCTGGCGCGTGCGCTGGCGTGGTCGCATGCGCATCCGGTGCTGGGCCGCTACACGGCCGCGGTGTTCGAGCCGACGCGGCGCGAATCCGTGCCGCTGGCCCTGCTGGCCATCCTGCTGCTGGCCATCGTCTGGGTGTGGTTCGCGTTCCTGGTCATCGTGATCGGCCACGGCGAACCGCTGGCGGTCGACCTGTGGGTCTACGAACTGATGCGCGCGCTGCGCAACCCGCTGGCGGACCATCCGCTGGCCGCGCTGGCCTCGCTGGGCGACGAGCAGGTGCTGGCGCCGGCCTCGCTGCTGGTGCTGGGCTACCTGTGCTGGCGCAAGCGCTGGATGGCGGCCGCCCACTGGCTGGCGGCGATCGCCTTCGGGCTGGCGCTGACGGCATGGCTGGGTGCCTCGGTGGACATCCCCAAGCCGCCAAGCGTCAGCAGCGGCTTCGGCTTCCCGTCCATCGCGGTGACGATGTCGACCATCACTTTCGGCTTCTTCGCCGTGCTGATCGCGCGCGAACTGCCGGGGCGCACGCGCGTCTGGCCCTACCTGGTGTCGGGCATCGTGGTGGCGCTGATCGGCTTCGCCCGCATCTACCTGGGCGCGCATTGGCTCAGCGACGTGGTCGGCGGCATGTTGTTCGGCCTGGTCTGGCTGCTGGTGCTGGGCATCGCCTACCGCCGCCGCATGGTGCGCTCGTTCTGGATCAAGCCGATCGCGTGGCTGTTCTATGGCAGCTTCGTGCTGGCCGGCCTGTGGCATGCGCCGCGCAACGTCGGGCACATGCTGGCGCAGTTCCAGACGCCGGTGACCGAACGCAGCGTCGACCTGCAGGCGTGGTGGAGCGAGGGTTGGCAATCGCTGCCGGGACGCCGCAACGAATTCGACGACGAACAGCGCTGGCCGCTGGATGTGCAGGTCGCCGGTCCGCTGGCCCCGCTGAAAGCCAGCCTGGCCGCCGACGGCTGGCGCGAGCAGCCGCAGGCCGGCTGGGAAGAGGCGCTGAACCTGCTCGACAGCGATCTGCCCGACGACCAACAGCCCGTGCTGCCCGCCACGCTGGACACGCGCGCCGAAAGCCTGCTGATGCTGCGCAAGGGCGCGCAGCCCGGCGAGGTGCTGGTGCTGCGCCTGTGGCCGGCCGACACGCGCCTGCAGCCCGGCGACATGCCGTTGTGGATCGGCAGCGCGCAGGTGCTGCAGCAGCAGCGCGCGTTCAACCTGATCCGCCTGTGGCGGCCCTTGCGCGAGGCGCGCACGGCGCTGGACGCGGTGACGCAGGCGACCTCGGACCTCGACCACGCCATCGCGCCGCATCCGGATTCCGGATTGCCGGTGCTGCGCCTGCGTACGGGCGGCGAGCAGATCCCGACACCCTGAACCTTCCGAAGAGAACGTAGAGCGGAGCTTGCTCCGCTTGCCTGTCGGCGACCCGAGAGCTCGAAGACTACGCAGCCGAGCAAGCTCGGCTCTACAGGATGGCGTCAGTCGATCCACTCCAGCAGCCGCTGCAGCCGCGCGTTCACATCGTCCTCCTGCAGCAGCGACACGCGCTGCTGCGGGGTGATCGGCAACACCTGCGCCAGCCGCCAGCCGACCCAGCCGGCATGCTCGAACACACGGGCGGGCAGCTTGCTGATGTCGGTACCCACCTTTTCCATCATCGTCTGCAGCAGGGTGCCCAGCAGCGCGTGCTCGGGCAGGATCTCGAAGTCCTCATCCGGACGCAGCCATTCCACGTCCGCCACGACCAGCCCGTTGTCGCGCACGCGCGTGCGCATCACGTGGAAGCGCCGATGGCCGCGCACGCGCAGCGACAGCAGCCCGTCCTCGCCCATGTCGAAGTTCTCGATCCGCGCCTCGACGCCGTACGCCGCCGGCGTTGCCGGCCCGCCCGCCTCGTTGCCGTCGAGGATCAGGCAGACGCCGAAACCCGTGCTGGCACGTCCGCAATCCCGCACCAGGTCCAGATAGCGCCGCTCGAAAATGCGCAGGTCCATCGCGGCGCCGGGCAACAGCACCTTGTGCAGCGGAAACAGCGGAAGCGATTCGACCGTCGTCATGCGCGCAGTGTACCGAGCGGCTTTCGGGACCGGGAAGCCTGCAACGAAGACGGCCACGCCGTTGCCGACGTGGCCGTCTGCCTGCGGGCGCGGAACGTCAGTGCGTCACTGCGTTACCGCACGACGTGCATTGACGCGCCCGGCGCCGAATGTCTCGTCGTTGCCCGGCTTGCCCAGGTCGTCCGCCGACGCGCGCAGCATGCGTTCCACCGCCGCCGGCGACAGTTCGCCGCCGTGCTTGCCGATGATGAGCGCCGCCACGCCCGCGACATGCGGCGCCGCCATGCTGGTACCGGCGGACCAGCCGTAGCCGCCGGTGCCGGAGGTGGTGCTGAACACCATGTCCCAGACCCAGCATGCGCGGGTGATGCCCTTGAAGGTGCAGTTCTCGGTGCCCGGGTAATCGAAGTTGCCGCCCGGGGCGCCGAAATCGATCGCCGACTGGCCGTAGTTGCTGTAGCTGGCGCGGATGTCGAAGTCGGCACCGGCGGTGTCCTTCAGCCACGCGATCGGCCCCAGCGCGCTTACCGTGATGACGCCCGGCAGCTGGCCCGGGAACGAACGCAGGTTGACCGTCGTGCAGGTGCCGTCGGTGTCGCAGACGCGGCCGCTGTCCTGGTCCAGGTCGCGGCCGTCGTTGCCGGCGGAGGCCACCACCGTGGCGTTCTGCTTGTTGGCATAGCGCACGGCGCGCGCGGTGGCGTTGACCAGTTCGGCCACCTCGCTGCCGCCCACCTGCAGGCCGCCGTTGACACCCAGGCTCATGTTGATGACGTCGGCGCCGACGTCGGCCGCATGCACGATGCCCTGGATGATGCCGGCGAACGAACCGCTCCCGGTGACGGGATTCAGCACCTTCACCGCGATCAGTTCGGCTTCCGGCGCAACGCCTATCGTGCCGATGCCGTTGTCCGCCGCGCCGATGGTGCCCATCACGTGCGTGCCGTGCGTGCTGCCGCTGGTGTTGCAGTAGGTCTGCCCGGCGATGAACGACGCCGACTTGGCGACGTTGAGGTTGGGGATGATGTCCACGTGCGCGCAGTACACGCCGGAGTCGAGCACCGCGACCGTCGCGCCGCGACCGCGGTAGCCGGCGTTCCATGCGCCGGCGGCGTCGATGGCCGCGTGGCCCCACTGGAAGTCGAAGAAGCTGTCGTTGTCGCCGGAGGCGGGCGGATTAGCATAGTCGGCGGTGACCTGTTCGGCCGCGACGGGCAGATCGAACGTGATCGCCACGTCGGGCACGGCCGAGCGCACGGCCGGAATGCGCCCGGCGACGGATGCGAAGGCGGGGTTGTCCGACTCGACGATCGCCACGCCGATCTGCGGCAGCGTCGCCACGATGCGGCCGCCGGCCGCCTCCACCTTGCGTGAGAGCTGGCCGTCGAAACTGTTCGAGTTGGCGGTCACGACGTAGGTCGTCGCGTAGGCGGCGCCGGCATAGCCGAACACACCGAGCGCCACGACGATGGCGCGGGCAATCTGCTGCATGGAAAACCTCCGAGTGTGGTTGAAAGCACGGTGTCCCCCGTGCCGCACCACTCTAGGTCGCCCCTCGGCCGCTTGCCGCCCACGTAAGGCAGCGCAGGAACGGCCACGCACTGGTCAGATCACGCTTCATCTGGAAAGCCGCGCCGCAATGCATTCCGCACACCGCCGAGACCGCATGGCGGCCGCAGGGAGGGCAACGCCCATGCTGCGCCGCCGCAGTATCCCGCGCGAGCGTACGGCTAGGCGCGTGTCGCCGACAGCGCCGCCAGGAAGCGCCGCGGCGCGCCGTCGAAACCGCCGTTCGACATGAACACCACGTGGTCGCCCGGGCGCACCTGGGTCTTCAACGCGGCGATGAGCGCATCGACATCGGGCACGGTGCGCGCATCGCCACGGATGGCCGCGACGATCCTGCCGGCATCCCAGGCGAGTTCCGGGCGGTGGAGGAAGACGACCGCGTCCGCGATGTCGAGCGACGGCGCCAGCGCTTCGGCGTGCGCACCGGAGCGCATCGAATTGCTGCGCGGTTCCATCGCCACCAGGATGCGGGCCTTGCCGACCCGGGCACGCAGGCCCTCGAGCGTGGTGTGGATGGCGGTGGGGTGGTGGGCGAAGTCGTCGTAGACGGTGACGCCATCGTGCTGGCCGATCACTTCCAGCCGCCGCTTCACGCTGCGGAACGCCGCCAGCGCCGGCAGCACGGTGGTGATGTCGACGCCGACCGCATGGCAGGCGGCCAGCGCGGCCAGGCCGTTGAGCACGTTGTGGCGGCCGAGCATCGGCCAGTGCACTTCGCCGACCTCCACGCCGTTGTGGCGCACCGCGAACGCGCTGCCATCCTCGCGGATCAGGCGCGCGCTCCACTCCAGCGAGGCGTCGAAGCCGAAACGCTCGACCGGCGTCCAGCAACCCATCGCCAGCACCTCCGCCAGACGGGCATCCTCGCCGTTGACGATCAGGCGGCCACGGCGCGGCACCGTACGCACCAGGTGGTGGAACTGGCGCTGGATCGCGGCCACGTCGGGGAAGATGTCGGCGTGGTCGTATTCCAGGTTGTTGAGGATGGCGACCAGCGGGCGGTAGTGGACGAACTTGCTGCGCTTGTCGAAGAACGCAGTGTCGTATTCGTCGGCTTCGACGACGAACTCGCGCCCGCCGCCGATGCGCGCGGACGCACCGAAGTCCTCGGCCACGCCGCCGATCAGGAAGCCCGGCGAACGGCCCGCCGCGTCCAGCAGGTAGGTCAGGATGCTGGTGGTGGTGGTCTTGCCGTGCGTGCCGGCGACGGCCAGCGTGTCGCGGCCGGGCAGCACGCGCTCGGACAGCCACTGCGCGCCGGAGATGTAGCGCCGCCCCTGGTCCAGCACCGCCTCGACGGCCGGGTTGCCGCGCGACAACGCGTTGCCGATGACGATCTCGTCGCAGTCCGGCGCGATGTTCTGCGGCTGGTAGCCCTGCGCCAGCGCGATGCCCAGCGTTTCCAGCTGGGTCGACATGGGCGGGTAGATGGCCTGGTCGCTGCCTTCGACGGTGTGGCCGAGTTCGCGGGCCAGGGCGGCCACGCCGCCCATGAAGGTGCCGGCGATGCCGAGGATGTGGATCTTCAAGACTGCGCTTCCGGAAGGGGTCGGCGAACTTTATCCGAGCGCGCCCGGTTCGGCACGTTCCGCCGGGCGCGGGCGTGACGCGGGTTCAACGGGAAAAATGCAGGGCCTGCAGATCCAGGCCATCGCTTTCGGCCTTCACCACCAGCGTGTTGCGCCCGGGCGCAAGCACCAGCCTACCGAAGCCCTGCGCACGCTCCACCGCCGGCACCGGCACGCCATTGAGGACCAGCGACAGCCGGCCCTCGCCTCGCCCGTCCAGCGCCAAACGGTAGAGACCACCGTTCTCGGCGTCGAAGGTGTACTTCAGCCACTCGCCACGTTGCAGGCCGGCGACGTGGAGCGTGCCGTTGTCGCCCTTGCCCAGATCGACACCGTCGTTGCGGTAGGTCATCGCCGGGTTCCACACCACCCGCTCGCCGCCATCGGAGATGTGGTGGTTGGCCGGCGTCAGGTCGTGATAGGCCACGCCGTTGCGGCCCATGTCGAAATCGATGGCGGCGATCGTACCGCCCGCCTCGCCGATCGCGTGCGCCTTGAACGGCACCGACTGGTCCGAATGCGGCGCGCGGAACAGCGCGTCGATCACGTCCGGATGCTGCACGTTGTTCTCGTGGCGCACGTCCTCGCGGGCGAAGCGCATCAGCGCGTCTTCGGCGGCCTCCGCCGACGGACGGGGACCCTCGCCCTTCCAGTACGCCAGCACCTGGCGATAGCCGTCGTTGGGGACGACCTGCAGCGGATTGTTGTAGCGGATCTTCTTCAGCGGCCACCACGCCCAGCCGATGCCCTCGCCTTCCACCAGCGCCACGGTGCGCGCGAACCAGTCGTTGGAGTTCTCGCCGGTCTCGCCCAGCCACAGCGGCATCCGGTGCTTGTCGCGCAGCGCCAGCGAGTCCGCGATGCTGTCGCGGGTGGTGACGTTCCAGTACTTGTGGAAGCTGATCACCAGGTTGTCGTCCCACGGGCCGTCATCCAGCACACCGCGGTAGTTGTTGCCCCAGCAGTTGCCCTCGATGACGATGATGTGGCGCGTGTCGACCTCGCGGATCGCGCGGGTGGTGCGCACCAGCAACTCTTTCAGCGGCGCGTTGCCGTTATCCTTGCAGCCATTGGTGTCGGTCTTGTCGGCGAAGCCCCAGTTCGGCTCGTTGATGATGTCGTAGGCGGCGATGTAGGGCTCGTCCTTGTAGCGCTGCGCGAGCTTCTTCCACAGCGCCACCATCTTGTCCTGGTGGCGCGGGTCGTCCCACAGCGACGGCTGGGCGGGATCGCGGTCGGCGATGTTGTGGTCGTTGCCCTGCCCGCCGGGCGCGGCATGCAGGTCGAGGATCACGTAGAGATCGTTGGCCTTGGCCCAGACCAGCAGTTCGTCGGTACGGCGGAAGCCTTCTTCCACCCACGTCTGCCGGCCGGGGACCGGCTCCTGTTCCACCGGCAGCGTGTACAGCGCGTAGTGCATCGGCAGCCGCACCGAGTTGAAACCCCAGCGCGCCATCGCATCGATGTCGGCCTTGGTGGTGTGGTTGTCGCGCCATGCCTGGTAGAACGCGTCGGCCTTCTCCGGTCCGATCAGGTCGGCGATGCGCGCATGGATGCTGCGCTGCGTGCCCACGCCGTCGATGTCCAGCATGTAGCCCTCCTGCAGCATCCAGCCGCCCAGGCCCATGCCGCGCAGGATCACCGGCTTGCCGCTGGCATCGACGATCTGCGTGCCCTGCGTGCGCAGGAAATCCTTGGCCATGCATGCCGGCGACGCGAGCAGGGCGGCCAGCAGCACGAGGACGATTCTCTTCATCGAAACAGCTCCGAAAACAGGCGCGTACCGGACGTTACAGAGGACGCCATCAACTCACAATCCGCGCGTGCGGAAAGTGGTAGGTTGCGGCGGCGGTTACGAGAACCGAAGGAGGCGTCCCCCACGCCGTCCCCAGGCAGCCCCAGGTGCGAACCGCGCCACCCGTCCATCCCAGGAGCACCTGCATGCGTCAGATCGTTTCCTCCGCACGTCCCGCCTCGGCCCCGTTCGCTCTCGCCGCCGCGCTCGCCTTGGCCATCGGCCCGGCGATGGCCTCCGAGCCCGATTCCGCACTCGCATCGGCGATGAAGCGCGACCTCGGCCTGTCCGAACAGCAACTCGGCCAGTACCTGAAGGTCGAGCGCCTCACCGCGCAGCAGGAAAGGATCGCGGCACAGGCCCAGGGCCGAGGTTTCGCCGGCAGCTGGATCGAGCGCTCGCCCTCGGGCGATTTCCGCTGGGTCGTCGCTACCACCTCCGCCAGCGGTCGCGCCGTCGCCGGCGCCGAGATGCGGCAGGTGCGCCACAGCCTCGACGCGCTGGGCAACGCCAAGGCGCGGCTCGACGACGTCCTGGCGCAGGGCGGTCGCGCACCGGCCGGCGTCTACGGCTGGTACGTGGACGTCAAGACCAACAGCGTGACGGTCAACGTGGCGCCGGGGGCGGACGAGGCGGCGGTGGACTTCGTGGCCCGCAGCGGCGCCGATGCGTCGACCCTGCGCTTCCAGACCATGGCCGATGCGCCGCGCCCGCTGGCCACGCTGCAGGGCGGCAGCGAGTATCTGTCCACCACGACCAGCGGCTCCTACTACTGCTCGGTCGGCTTCTCGGTGACGCGCAACGGCGCCAAGGGCTTCGCGACCGCCGGCCACTGCGGCGACGCCGGCGATGGCGCCGCCGTCCTGGTGAGGCGCTCGCTGAGCCGCATCGGCACCTTCCAGGCGTCCAGCTTCCCCAACAACGACATGGCCTGGGTGCAGGTGGATGCGGCGCATACGCTGCTGCCCTCGGTCAGCGGCTATGGGGCGGGCGATGTCGCCGTGCGCGGCAGCCTCGAAGCGCCGGTGGGCGCGGCGGTCTGCCGCTCCGGCCGCACCACGGGCTGGAAGTGCGGCGTCATCGAAGCCAAGAACGTCTCGGTCAGCTACGGCGCCGACGGCACGGTGAACGGCACGACCCAGGTGAAGGTCTGCGCCGAGGGTGGCGACTCCGGCGGCTCCTTCATCACCAGCGCCGGCCAGGGCCAGGGCGTGCTGTCCGGCGGCAACTACAGCTGCAAGGGCAAGCAGGCGAAGCTGGCGACCAGCTACTTCCAGCCGCTCAATCCGCTGCTGCAGGCGTACGGGCTGACGCTCTCGACCACGCCCTGACCGCCAACCCATGCGCCAACGAAAACGCCCCGGCAAGCCGGGGCGTTTTCATGTGCGGATACCGCCGCCGGCCTCAGCCGACCGCCTTCTCCGGCGCGATCGATTCGGTGATGCGGGTGAACACCTCGTCCAGCGAGCCGACGCCATCGACGACGGTCAGTTCGCCCTGCTGGCGGTAGAAATCGATCACTGGCGCGGTCTGGTCGGTGTAGACCTGCAGGCGCTTGCGCACCGATTCGGGATTGTCGTCGGCACGGCCTTCGGCCTGGGCGCGGCCGGCGATGCGCTCGACCAGCAGGTCGGTGGGCACGTCCAGCTGCACGGCGAAATCGAACTTCTGCCCCAGCTTGGCCAGCAGCTGGCCCAGCGCAGCGGCTTGCACCAGGTTGCGCGGATAGCCGTCGAGGATAAAGCCGGAGCGGGTGTCGTCGCGGGACAGGCGGTCTTCCAGCATGCCCAGCAGGATGTCGTCGCTGACCAGTTCGCCGCGCGCCATCACTTCCTTGGCCTGCAGGCCCAGCGGGCTGCCGGCGGCCACTTCGGCGCGCAGCAGGTCGCCGGTGGAAATATGCGGTACCTGCAGGTAGTCCTTCAGGCGCGCCGCCTGAGTGCCCTTGCCCGACCCGGGTGGGCCCAGTAGAACCAATCGCATGCTGTAACTCCCGAAACTGGAATCCTGCGGGCGGTGGACCGCGCCGGGCGCCGGGCGCCGCGCTGCACCGCGTCATCTGTGTGAAGCTTACCGCATCCCCGCACCCCGGAACGAACCCCACATGGCGTCTGGCACCCTACTTTATGCGCAGTCCGGCGGTGTCACCGCCGTCATCAACGCCTCCGCCTCGGCGGTCATCACCGAAGCGCGCGCCCGCAAAATCAAGGTCTTGGCCGCGCGCAACGGCATCCTCGGCGCGCTGCGCGAGGAGCTGATCGACACCAGCAAGGAGTCGGCCGCCGCCATCCGCGCGCTGGCCCACACGCCGGGCGGCGCCTTCGGCAGCTGCCGGGTCAAGCTCAAGTCGCTGGACGCCGACCGCGCCAAGTACGAACGCCTGCTGGCGGTGCTGAAGGCGCACGACGTGCGCTACTTCCTCTACAACGGCGGCAACGATTCGGCCGATACCGCCTGGAAGGTGTCGCAGCTGGCGCAGGCCTTCGACTACCCGCTGACCTGCATCGGCGTGCCGAAGACGGTGGACAACGATCTCGCGGTCACCGACACCTGCCCGGGCTTCGGCTCTGCGGCCAAGTACACGGCCGTCTCCGTGCGCGAGGCCGCGCTGGACGTGGCCGCGATGGCGGAGACGTCCACCAAGGTCTTCGTCTACGAAGCCATGGGCCGGCACGCCGGCTGGCTGGCCGCGGCCGCCGGCCTGGCCGGACAGTCGCGCGACGAAGCACCGCACCTGATCCTGTTCCCCGAGCGCCCGTACGATGAAACCGACTTCCTCGCCCAGGTGAAGAAGACGGTGGACCGCGTGGGCTGGTGCGTGGTGGTGGCCAGCGAAGGCATCCAGTACGCCGACGGCCGTTTCGTCGCCGATGCCGGCGGCGGCAAGGATTCGTTCGGCCACACCCAGCTCGGCGGCGTGGCGTCGTATCTGGCTGGCCGGGTGAAGGACCAGTTGGGCCTGAAGGTGCACTGGACCCTGCCCGACTACCTGCAGCGCTCGGCGCGCCACATCGCCTCGAAGACCGACTGGGAACAGGCGCAGGCAGTCGGCAAGGCGGCGGTGCAGTACGCACTGAAGGGCCAGAACGCGGTGATGCCGGTGATCGTGCGCACCTCCGATGCGCCGTTCCGCTGGAAGATCGAAGCCGCGCCGCTGTCGAAGGTCGCCAATCACGAGAAGAAATTCCCGCCGGGCTTCATCCGCAAGGATGGTTACGGCATCACCGACAAGGCGCGCGCGTACCTGCAGCCGCTGATCCGCGGCGAAGCCTATCCGCCCTACGGCACCGACGGCCTGCCGAAGTACGTGGCGCTGAAGAACGTGGCGGTGAAGAAGAAGCTGCCGGCGTGGGAAGGCTGAGGTACGCGTTGCTGGGCGAGCGTGGGGCCGTGCTCCAGGCGGGATGACTTCAGGCACCGTCGCCGCCTGGGTGGCGGTGCTAGCGTGCCCGCTGTCACCCCGCCACCGGAGGCGCGCATGTTCCGCAAAGTGCTCATCGGCCTGTTGGCCGTTGCCCTCGGCCTGGCCATCGCAGGCGCCGGCTACCGCTTCGGCCAGTACCTGGCGCAGAAGGACAACGCGAACAGTCCGACGGCTTCCGCCGAGGCCTGAACCCGTGCGGGCGCGATGCCGGGAACGGCGCTAGGCTTGCCGCATGGACCCCCTGCTTGCCGAACTCACTGCACTGGAAAGCGAACTCCACCACCCCGGCGTGCCCTGCACGCGCGAACGGCTGGAGCAACTGCTGCATCCCGACTTCCACGAAGTCGGCCGCTCGCGCGTGCGCTACACCCGGCAGGTGGTGATCGACTTCCTGGCCACGCGCACGCAGGTGCCGAACGTGGTCGCCCATGACCATCGTGTCGAATCGCTGGCATCGGACATCGCCCTGCTGCACTTCCGTTCGCACGAACTCGGCAGCGACGGCGTCCCCTGTCATGCCGCCCTGCGCGCATCGCTATGGCGACGCACCGCGACGGGCTGGCAGCTGTCGTACCACCAGGGCACGCCGTCAGCAGAATCGTGAGGTGATCGTCGCGGCATCGCGCCGCGACAGATTGGCCGATTCCCCCGCTTGGCGGCGCCCGGACCTTGCGCTAGCGTGAGCGGCAAGGGGGGAGTATGCGGACACCATGGATGTGCCTGGGCACGGGCCTGCTGGTCATGCTGTGTGCCTGGCCAAGCGCTGCGCAGGAAGCACCGGCGCCGGATGCGGCAGCACTGCCCGTCGTCGCGGATACCGCGCCTTCGCCGGCCACCTGCTGCGTACTGCCGGACGGGACGCCACTCGTCATCGAGATCATCGACCCCATCAGCTCGGCACGCACGAAGCGTGGCGACACGTTCCGCCTGCGACTGAAAGAACCGGTGGTGGTCGACGGCACGACCGTCCTCGCGGCCGGCGTCGAAGGCGTGGGCGAAGTCGTCCATGCGGAACCCTCGCGCGGCGGCGGCAAACCCGGCGAACTCATCCTGGCCGCGCGCCGCCTGCAGGTGGGCGACCGCAGCCTGCGATTGCGCGGCTTCAAGCTCGGCGGTGCGGGACGCGACACCAGCGGCGTCGCCATCGGTGTCGCACTGGGCATCGGCCCGTTCGCGCACTTCATCCACGGCAAGGAAATCGAGATTCCGGCATTGACGGCCGCCACCGCCAAGCTGGCCGAACCCTTCCCGCTCGACCCGCCGCTCTCCGCAGCCGATCCCATCGCGCCCGATCCGACCGCGCCGGAGATCCCGTCGCCGGACGCCGCTTCCACTACCCCACCACCCGACCAACAGGAGTAACCCGCATGCGCCACCCGCTGAACCGCTCTTTGCTCTGCCTCGCCCTGCTGCTGCCGATCGCCGCCGCCCTGGCGCAGGATCCGGCCACCGCCCCGCCCGCAACCACCGAAGCCGCTGCAGCGGAACCCGCCACGGACGCCACCAGCGCACCGGCCGCCGGCAACGGCCTGATCGGTGCGCCGGCGGAGGGCATGGGACAGGTCGTGTTCTTCCGCGAGAAGAAGTTCACCGGCGCCGCGGTGAAGTACAAGGTCCGCGAAGGCGAGACCGAACTCGGCAAGCTCGGCAGCGGCACCTACTTCGTCGCCTCCGTCGCCCCGGGCACGCACCAGTACACCGTGCACTCCGAAGCCAAGGACGTGCTGACGCTCGAAGTCGAAGCGGGAGAGACGTACTACGTGCTGGGATCCATCACCATGGGCTTCATGGCAGGACGGCCGAACCTGTCGCCTTCCGACGAAGCCGCCTTCAACGGCATGGCCGACGATCTCAAGCCCGCGAAGAAGTAACCCCGGGCCGCGATGCATCGCGGCGACGGCTCCCGTGCGGAGCCGTCGCCGTCGTCATTTGCAGGCCTTGCCTTCCACGTCCAGCTTCGCCGCGAACACCGTCAGCGACGGCGCCTGCGCGGCGGCTCCCGCCTGCTGCTTCGCGTCCTGCAGGTAGATGCGCGACTGGCCCTGGCCATCCAGCGGCGGCGGCGCGGCGCTGCCGGGCTTGCGCCACACGCGCACGACCGCCTGTTGCGACGGACACGCCGCGTTCGGCACGCGGATCACGTCATTGAGTTTCCATCCCGCAGCGACGGAAGGCTTCGCCTTGTCGAAGTCGACGAAGCGCGCACGCGGCTGGCACTGCGGACTGGTCCGCACCGGCGCGTAGCGATAGGGCTGCACCGCGTCACCGGTGAAGGCGCCTTCCAGGCGTGCGCAGGCCTCGGGGATCTGCCGCAGCGTGTGCACGGCGCCGACCGCCTGCGGTGCCGCGGCGGGACGCGCGATCTCGGGCTTCGGATCGGCGCCCCATGCGGGCGCCGCGATGGCCAGGCAGGCGGCAAGCAACGGACGTGCGACGGTCGGACGCATGGCAACTCCTTGAAACGGATACGAAAACAGCATCGGGGCGGCAAGGCTGGCACGGAATGCCTGAACCGGTCCGTCACCGCTGGCGGCATGCAGCGCATCCGGTCATACTCGGGCCAGCTCCAGGGATGTCTGAACAAGGGTTTCGTGCTGCAGTCCATCGCAGCGGTCGAGTGCGCTCAATCGTTCAACAGGCTCCACCGGGATTGGGTTGCGTGTTCAAGCGTTCTGCTGGACGACATCCATCAACCTTGGGAGGGGTCATGCTGGAACAACACGGTTTGACGCTGGCGCTGATCTGCGCCGGCGTGGCGATCATCTACGGCATCGTCGCGGCACGCTGGATCCTGAAACAGCCCGCGGGCAACGCCCGCATGCAGGAAATCGCGGCGGCCGTGCAGGAAGGCGCCAGCGCCTACCTCAACCGCCAGTACACCACCATCGGCATCGCCGGGCTGGTGCTGCTGGTGCTGATCGGCTTCTTCGTCTCGTGGGCCAGCGCCATCGGCTTCCTGATCGGTGCGGTGCTGTCGGGCGCCGCCGGCTACATCGGCATGAACGTCTCGGTCCGCGCCAACGTGCGCACCGCCGAGGCCGCCAGCAAGGGCATGAGCGCGGCGATGGACGTGGCCTTCAAGGGCGGCGCCATCACCGGCATGCTGGTGGTCGGCCTGGGCCTGCTGGGCGTGGCCGGCTACTTCGCCGTGCTCCACCTGCATCTTGGCTACACCGAAGCCGACGCGCTGCACGCGCTGGTGGGCCTGGCGTTCGGCTCGTCGCTGATCTCGATCTTCGCGCGGCTGGGCGGCGGCATCTTCACCAAGGGCGCCGACGTCGGCGCGGATCTGGTGGGCAAGGTGGAAGCGGGCATTCCCGAGGACGATCCGCGCAACCCGGCGGTGATCGCCGACAACGTGGGCGACAACGTCGGCGACTGCGCCGGCATGGCGGCCGACCTGTTCGAGACGTATGCGGTCACCATCATCGCGACCATGCTGCTGGGCAGCCTGATGGTCGCGCAGGCCGGCGAACATGCTGTCCTCTATCCGCTGGTGCTCGGCGGCGTGTCGATCATCGCTTCGATCATCGGCGCGATGTTCGTCAAGGTGAAGGCGGGTGGCTCCATCATGGGCGCGCTGTACAAGGGCGTGATCGTCTCGGCGGTGCTGGCCGCCCTCGCGTTCTATCCGATCACCACGCAGCTGATGGCGGATTCGTCGTACGGCGCATTGAACCTGTACTTCTGCGCACTGGTGGGCCTGGTGCTGACCGGCGTGATCGTGTGGATCACCGAGTACTACACCGGCACGCAGTACGCGCCGGTCAAGCACGTCGCCGCCGCCTCCACGACCGGCCACGGCACCAACATCATCGCGGGCCTGGGCGTGTCGATGCGCTCCACCGCATGGCCGGTGGTCGCGGTGTGCATCGCGATCCTCGGTGCCTACGCGCTGGGCGGCCTGTACGGCATCGCCATCGCGGCGACCGCGATGCTGTCGATGGCCGGCATGATCGTGGCGCTGGATGCCTACGGCCCGATCACTGACAACGCCGGCGGCATCGCGGAAATGGCGGAACTGCCGCCCGAGATCCGCGCCATCACCGATCCGCTGGACGCGGTGGGCAACACCACCAAGGCGGTGACCAAGGGCTATGCGATCGGGTCGGCCGCGCTCGCCGCGCTGGTGCTGTTCGCCGACTACACGCACAACCTGCAGACCGCGCATCCGGGCACGATCTTCACCTTCGACCTGTCCAACCACCTGGTGATCGTCGGCCTGCTGATCGGCGGCCTGATCCCCTACCTGTTCGGCGCGATGGCGATGGAAGCCGTGGGCCGCGCGGCGGGCAGCGTGGTGGAGGAAGTGCGCCGCCAGTTCCGCGAGATCCCCGGCATCATGGCCGGCACCGCCAAGCCGGACTACAGCCGGGCGGTCGACATGCTGACCAAGTCGGCGATCAAGGAAATGATCGTTCCCTCGCTGCTGCCGGTGATCGTGCCGATCGTCGTCGGCCTGCTGCTCGGGCCGCAGGCGCTGGGCGGCCTGCTGATCGGCACCATCGTGACGGGCCTTTTCGTGGCCATCTCGATGACCACCGGCGGCGGCGCGTGGGACAACGCCAAGAAGTACATCGAGGACGGCCACCATGGCGGCAAGGGCAGCGAGGCGCACAAGGCCGCGGTGACCGGCGACACCGTCGGCGATCCCTACAAGGACACGGCCGGCCCGGCGATCAACCCGCTGATCAAGATCATCAACATCGTCGCCCTGCTGCTGGTGCCGGTGCTGCCGGTCAACGGCTGGCTGGGCGGTGCCACAACGCCGGCCGTGGCCGCCCATGCCGCACCGATGACGACCGGCGAACTGGTGGAAGGACGCAGCGCGCGCATCCTGTTCGACAGCGGCTCGGCCGTGGTGCCGGCCGATACCAGCGTGCGCCTGTCCGGCGTGCTGGGCACGCTGGGCACCGATCCCGCCACGCAGGTCCGTGTGTCCGGCTTCCATGACGCCAGTGGCGATGCCGCCGCCAACGAAGCGCTGGCGAAGCAGCGCGCCGAAGCCATCCAGCAATGGCTGGTGGTCAACGGCGTGGCGGTCGAGCGCATCACGCTGGACAAGCCGGCGCAGACCACCGGCAGCGGCGACGCCGACGAAGCCCGGCGCGTGGACGTGCGGGTGGAGTAGGCATTCGTGATGCGCAACGAAGAAGGGCGGCCAGTGGCCGCCCTTTTTCGTCGCTTGTTGTAGGAGCGACGTGAGTCGCGACCGCGATCTTTCTGCGTACGCGAGCAATGCCAGGATTCGAACAAGGAAGCGCTTGGCTTCCGGCCCATCTGCCTGTCAAACGCTTCATGACATACGAGGCTGTGCGGTCGCGACTCACGTCGCTCCTACAGGGGCGCCGTACGGATCACGACGTCGGCTGCAGCGCTACTACGCGCACGTCGACGTCCTTGCAGGCGTCGTCCTTGCAGATGCCGTTCACCCAGGCCTCGCCGTTGCCGAACATCACGCCCTTGTAGTTGACCATCAGCTGCGAGTACTTCTGCCGCTTGATCGCCTCGGCGATGGCCGGCGTCATGATGCGGTCGTACTCGCGGACGAAGGCATCGGCGTCGGCGAGCTTCATCGGCTGCCCGTCGCGCACGGTGGCGAACGGGTAGTCCACCAGCGCGGCCACGGCGGCGGCATCGTTTGCCACCACCGCTTTCTGCAGCTGGCGGATCACCGCCTCGTAGCGGGCGTGGTCGCCGAGCACCTCGTCGATGGCCTGGTTGACCGCGCGCGGATCATCGACGGCCTCGGCGACGGACGACGCTGGTGCGGGCGCAGCGTCTGCGTCCTGCGTTGCCGCCGCAGGCGCGGCGCCGGTCGAGGGCGCGGCAGGATCGGGAGCAGCGGGCGTGCAGGCCGCCAGCCATAGCACCGCGACGGCGGCGATCGGTGTCTTCATCGTGCGGATTCCTGGTCAGGTGGAGAGGCGGCGCGGCAGCCATTCCATGGCGACAACCCAACTCCGGCGATGCGGGCCCATCCTAGCCAGCCCGGCGCGCGATTGCGTTCGGGAATCGTTAGGGTCGATCGTCATCCCGGCGCAAGCCGGGACCCAGTGACTTGCACAGTGGAGCCCACCCGCGCGAAAGACGCTGGGTCCCGGCTTGCGCCGGGATGACGTCCCGGAGGCTACTTTCGTCATCCGGCCGCCCACACACTCACCGACGCTCGGCTGCCTGGATTGCATCCCAACACCGTCGTCCCAGCGAACGCTGGGACCCATCTTGCTCCGCCGTGCTTGAGCGACGAAAAGCCGATGGATCCCCGCGTTCGCTGGGATGACGACGGACAGCCATGCGTGCTTCCATCAACTCAGCACATCCGCCAACACCTTGCGCCCAACCGCAGCGGCCGCCTCGACTTCCGGCGTCGCCTCGGCGGCCGCGCGGGCCTCGGCCTGCTGCTTCAGGTACACCGGGCAGTGCTCCATCATGTAGTCGACGTCGAACGTCATCCGCTCGACCAGGAAATCGACGAACGCGCGCACCTTCGGGGACTGCACGTGGCCGCGCGGGAACACCGCGTTGAATTCGTACTCCGGTCCGGTCCAACCGGCGAGCACGCGCTGCAGGTGTCCCTGCTCCAGATAGGGCTTGACCATGACGTCGGCGCCGAGCATCAGGCCTTCGCCGCACAGCAGCGCGCCCTTCAGTGCGGCGGGGTCGTTGGCGACCAGGATGGGATTGATCGGGTAGTCGTGTTCGCCACTGGCGTCGCTCAACGCCATGGCCCAGGCGTTGCCGCGACGGTTCTTCGGCATCGCCAGCACGCGATGGTGCTGCAGGTCGTCCGGATGCAGCGGCTCGCCGTAACGCGCCAGATACTTCGGGCTGGCGTAGACCTGCGTGCGCAACGTGGTGAGGCGGCGGGCCACCAGGTTGGAATCCGGCAGGCTGCCGATGCGCAGCGCCACGTCGATCTCGCCGGAGATCAGGTCGAGCGTGTCGTTGGCAAGCAGCATCTCCACGCGGATCTCGGGGTACTGCGCATGGAACTCGCCGAGCAGCGGCGAGATCTTGTCGATGCCGATCGAATACGGCGCGGTAAAGCGCAGCCAGCCGCGCGGGCCGGCATGCAGCTGGCTGACCGCGCTGGCCGCTTCGTTCAACTCGCGCGCGATGCGCTGGCAGTGCTCGTAGTAGACGTTGCCGGCCTCGGTCAGGCCCAGCTTGCGCGTGGTCCGGTGCAGCAGTTGCGCACCCAGGCGCGTTTCCAGTTCCTGCACCTTGCGGCTGACGGTGGTCTTGGGCAGGCGCAGCACGTTGGCGGCGGCAATGAAGCTGCCCTGCTCCACCACCTTGACGAAGATCAGGGTGTCGTTGAGATCGTGGCTCATCGTGGGGACTCCGGTAGGCGAAGGGCATATTGGCCCGCTGACGGGATGATTATTCCCCTAAATCAGGACTAATCAAGTCCTCATTGGGGGCGTAACGTGGCGTCCATCGTCCTCCACCGGGTACCGCCCCCATGCTGTTCGCCCGCATCTTCCAGTCGCTGGAACACCGCGAAGACCCCTCGGAATCCCCGTACCCTCGGGCTTTCCGGCGCGAGAAAAGCCTTCTGTTACAGGACCTCTCCGGTCATGTCGCGGCGCCGCGCTCGCAGCGTGGAGGCGTGATGGGCGGGGGCCGTCGTATCGGACGGCTGATATCGGTATCCGGGATTATCCCGGCCACGGGAGGATTCATCCCATGAGCGGGACACTTGCCCAACGCGTTCCGACGAACGGCATGGGCTGCGGCCCGGGCCGCCACTCAGCGCCCGCCCTGCGCCTGGCCACATGCCGCGCGTTCGTGGCGCCGACGTCCGACGGCGCGCAGGATCAGGCAAGCGCGCAGCAGGATCCGGATATCGCGCGCACCGCGCCGGTCGCCAGACTGCTGCCCATGCCCGCTTCCCTTCCCCATGCCGCCGTGCGCTGGCTGCGGGCCGTTGCCCGCTCGCTGGCCGAACGCGTCCGCAGGCTGGCCGCCCCGTCGCCCTCCTCCCCCGCGACGGGTCGGTCCGCCATGCGCCTGCCGTTCGCCGGCACGCGTGCCGGCTTCCGCGAATTCACCCTGCCGCGCCGCCTGGCCGACGGCGGCGCGCTGCGCCTGCGGTTGAAGTCGGCCGGCGTCAGCACGCGCATCGGCTCGCTGCCGGGACGGGGCACGCCGTGAGCACGAAGAAGGACACGCTGACCCCCGGCGCGCTCGTCCTCGGCGCGAGCGGCAATGTCGGCTTCGGCGTGGTCGGCGCACTGCTCGAAGCCGGCTGTCCGGTGCTGGCCGTCGGTCGCGACGGTCCGCGCATGAGCGCGCTGGCCGAACACTTCGACGACGAGCCCGGCCTGGAACTGCTGTACTCGCCATGCATCCACGACGACCGCGACGCCACGCGCCTGGCCGAGGACGTGCGCGAGCGCGGACGCCCGCTGCGTGCCGTGTTCGCCAGCATCGGCACGCCGCTGCAGGCCGGCCGCCTGCTGGACCGCCCGGCGTCGTTCTTGCTGGAGAAGCTGGAAGCCGACCTCATCCCGCACCTCGCCGCTGCACGCCACCTGCTGCCGCTGCTGTCCGAAAGCCAGACCGCCGCGAACTACGTGCTGATCGGCGGCCCGTACGCCGAACGCGGCTGGTCGGGCTACGGCCACGCCTCGGTCACCGGCGCCGCCATGCGCATGCTGACGCAGGTGCTGCACGAGGAAGCGCAGACGCTGGGCGTACGCGTGCAGCTGCTGTCGGTCGACAAGCCGGTGTGCACGCCGGAGAACGCGATCAACGCCTGCGCGGAGTGGCCCAATGCGCTGGCGGTCGGACGCAGCGCGGTGGCCCTGTTGTCGCGCAACGGCCGTGCGGCGCAGTCGATCGTCACCTGGTCCGCGCACGATGCCAAGCCGCCGGAGAACACCCTGGCGCGCGACTTCGAGGAAGCGCTGTGGGCCGTGGCGGGCGCCAAGCGCAATGGCCGCACCTCCGCCTGACTGTCACGCCATCACGCACGCCGCCGTCCCTGCTCCGTTATCGCCTTGCCGCTTGACCTCAACCTGACTTCAGGCCGCACCCTTCCCGCCCTCTTCCTTTCCTCCTCTCCCCCAAGAGACCACCACCCATGAACATGCATCCCACGTCTTCTCCGCGTTCGCGGCGCCTGCTGGCGCTCGGCGCGTTCAGCGCCCTCGCCATCGCCGTGCTGGCGGGCTGCAGCGGCCAGGCCGCCGAACACGGCGCGCCGCCAGCGCCGGAGGTCTCCGTCGCCGCCGTGCCGGTCAAGTCGATCAGTCAGTGGGACGAATTCAGCGGCCGCGTCGAAGCCATCGAACACGTCGACCTGCGTCCGCGCGTGTCCGGCTACATCGACCGCGTCGTCTACACCGAAGGCCAGGAAGTGAAGAAGGGCGACGTGCTGTTCACCATCGACGCACGCAGCTACCGCGCCGAACTGGCGCGCGCACAGGCCGAACTGGCACGTGCCCGCACGCAGGCCGAACTGGGCCGCAGCGAGGCCGCGCGCGCCAAGCGCCTGGCGGAGATGCAGGCGCTGTCCACCGAAGAGTACGAACAGCGCCGCGCCAACGCCGACCAGGCGCAGGCGAATGTCGCGGCCGCGCAGGCGGCCCTGGAAAGCGCCCGCCTCAACCTGGAATGGACCCAGGTGCGCGCGCCCATCGACGGCCGCGCCGGCCGCGCACTGGTCACCGCCGGCAACCTGGTCAGCGCCGGCGATGCCGCCAGCGTGCTGACCACGGTGGTCTCGCTGGACAAGGTGCACGTGCACTTCGACGCCGACGAACGCGCCTTCCTGCGCTACGCCGAAATGGCCCGCAAGGGCGAGCGCCCGAGCGAACGCGACGGCAAGGTGCCGGTGCAGGTGGCGCTGGCCGACGAGACCGACTTCCCGCACACGGGCGTGGTCGACTTCCTCGACAACCAGGTCGACCGCGGCACCGGCACCATCCGTGCGCGCGCCGTGCTGGACAACGCCGACCGTCGCTTCACCCCCGGCCTGTACGCCCGCGTGCGCCTGCTGGGCAGCGGCGAGTTCAAGGCCGCGCTGGTCGACGACAAGGCCGTGCTCACTGACCAGGACCGCAAGTACGTCTACGTGGTCGACAAGGAAGGCAAGGCGCAGCGCCGCGACGTGCAGGTCGGCCGCATGGCCGACGGCCTGCGCATCGTCGAGCAGGGCCTCAACGCCGGCGACAAGGTCATCGTCAGTGGCGTGCAGAAGGTCTTCTTCCCCGGCATGCCGGTGCAGGCCAAGACGGTGGCAATGGGCGC
This sequence comes from Pseudoxanthomonas sp. LH2527, assembly GCF_022539275.1. Taxonomy (NCBI): domain Bacteria; kingdom Pseudomonadati; phylum Pseudomonadota; class Gammaproteobacteria; order Lysobacterales; family Lysobacteraceae; genus Pseudoxanthomonas; species Pseudoxanthomonas sp. LH2527. Next base: position 129,506 of record NZ_JAKZBW010000003.1, read on the forward strand.
AGCCGAGGCGCCGGCCGCTGCGGTCGCCATGAAGTAGCAACGACGTCATTCCCGCGCAGGCGGGAACCCAGTGACTCGCACGCTTGAAGCATGAAGTCACTGGGCCCCCGCCTACGCGGGGGTGACGGTAGCGGCATCCAGCGCAATTCACGATTCCAACTACTGCCCTCCGGGGCAGTGGCCAGCCCCCTGCATCTTTCCTCCAGGAAATCCACCCATGGACTTCTCCCGTTTCTTCATCGACAGGCCGATCTTCGCCGCGGTGCTGTCGATCGTGATCTTCGCCGCCGGCCTGATCTCGATCCCGCTGCTGCCGATCGGCGAATACCCCGAAGTGGTGCCACCCTCGGTGGTCGTGCGCACCGTCTACCCCGGCGCCAACCCCAAGGTGATCGCCGAAACCGTCGCCACCCCGCTGGAAGAAGCCATCAACGGCGTGGAGGACATGATGTACGTCAAGTCCGTCGCCGGCTCCGATGGCGTGCTGTCGCTGACGGTGACCTTCAAACCGGGCACCGATCCGGACGAAGCCGCCGTGCGCGTGCAGAACCGCGTGGCGCAGGCGCAGGCGCGCCTGCCCGAGGACGTGCGCCGGCAAGGCGTCACCACCCAGAAGCAGTCGCCGGTGTTCCTGATGGTCGTGCACCTGACCTCGAAGGACGGCAAATACGATTCGCTGTACCTGCGCAACTACATGCGCCTGCACGTCAAGGATGAGCTGGCGCGCATCCAGGGCGTCGGCGATGCGCAGCAGTTCGGCGGCGGCGACTACGCGATGCGCCTGTGGCTGGACCCCGACAAGGTGGCCGCGCGCGGCATGACGGCCGGCGACGTACTGCGCGCCGTGCGCGAACAGAACGTGCAGGTCTCGGCCGGCCAGCTCGGTGCCGAGCCGATGCCGAACGGCAGCGACTTCCTGCTGCCGATCAACGCCAAGGGCCGTCTTGAGACCACCGAGGAATTCGGCAACATCGTGCTGAAGAGTGGTGCCGATGGCGAGATCGTCCGGCTGGCCGACGTGGCCCGCATCGAACTGGCGGCCGGCGACTACACCCTGCGCGCGCGCCTGGACGGCAAGAACGCCTCGGCGATCGGCATCTTCCAGGCGCCCGGTGCCAATGCGCTGGAGATCCGCGACGCGGTGGTCGCCAAGATGGACGAGATCCGCCCGACGCTGCCGCCGGGCGTGGAGATCCAGTCGATCTACGACACCACCATCTTCGTGCGTGACTCCATCAAGTCCGTTGTCATGACCCTGCTGGAAGCCACCTTGCTGGTGGTGCTGGTGGTGATCCTGTTCCTGCAGACCTGGCGCGCCTCGATCATTCCGCTGCTGGCGGTGCCGGTGTCGGTGGTCGGTACGTTCGCCGTGCTGTACGTGCTGGGCTACTCGATCAACACCTTGACCCTGTTCGGCCTGGTGCTGGCCATCGGCATCGTGGTCGACGACGCCATCGTGGTGGTGGAGAACGTCGAGCGCCACATCGAACTCGGCGCCACGCCACTGGAAGCGGCCCACCTGGCGATGAAGGAAGTGTCCGGTCCGATCATCGCCATCGCGCTGGTGCTGTGTGCGGTGTTCGTGCCGATGGCGTTCCTGACCGGCGTCACCGGCCAGTTCTACAAGCAGTTCGCCGTCACCATCGCCATCTCCACGGTGATCTCGGCGATCAACTCGCTGACCCTGTCGCCGGCGCTGGCCGCCAAGCTGCTGAAGTCGCACCACGCGCCGAAGGACGGCCCGTCGCGACTGATCGACCGCCTGTTCGGCTGGCTGTTCCGTCCGTTCAACCGTTTCTTCAACCGCAGTTCGCAGCGCTACGAAGGCGCGGTGTCGCGCGCACTCGGCAAGCGCGGTGCGGTGTTCGCGGTCTACATGGTGCTGCTGGTCGGCGCGGGCCTGATGTTCAAGGCCGTGCCGGCGGGTTTCATTCCCGTGCAGGACAAGCTGTACGTGATCGCCGGCGTGAAGATGCCGGAAGGCGCGTCGATCGAACGCACCGACACCGTGCTCAAGAAGATGGCGGCGCTGGCCAACGAAGTGGACGGTGTCGCCAGCGAGATCGCGTTCCCCGGCCTGAACCCGCTGCAGTTCACCAATACGCCCAACAACGGCGTGATCTTCTTCACCCTCGATCCCTTCGGTGAGCGCTCGCGCTCGGCCGAGGAGATCACCGCCGAGCTCAACCAGAAGTTCTCCACCATCCAGGAAGGCTTCACCTTCGCCTTCATGCCGCCGCCCATCCAGGGCCTGGGCAACGGTTCCGGCTGGTCGCTGTTCATCGAGGACCGCACCCGCCTGGGCTATGGCGAACTGCAGAACGCGGTGCAGGCGTTCCAGGGCGCCGCGTCGCAGACGCCGGGCCTGGGCTTCCCGATCAGCAGCTACCAGGCCAACGTGCCGCAGCTGGATGCCGAGGTCGACCGGGTGAAGGCGAAGGCGCAGGGCGTGCCACTGACCGAGCTGTTCGACACGCTGCAGACCTACCTGGGCTCGGCCTACGTCAACGACTTCAACATGTTCGGCCGCACCTGGCAGGTGATCGCCCAGGCCGACGGTCCGTTCCGCGACAACGTCGAGGACATCGCCAACCTGCGTACCCGCAACGGCAATGGCGAGATGGTGCCGATCGGCAGCATGGTCAGCGTCAAGCAGACCTATGGCCCGGACCCGGTGATCCGCTTCAACGGGTATCCGGCCGCCGACCTGCTGGGCGACGCCGATCCGCGCGTGCTGTCCTCCGGCGAAGCGATGGCCAAGGTCACCGAGCTGGCGCAGCAGGTGCTGCCCACCGGCATGGGCATCGGCTGGAGCGATCTGAGCTACCAGCAGATGACGCAGGGCGGCGCGGCGCTGGTGGTGTTCCCGCTGGCGGTGCTGCTGGCCTTCCTGGTGCTGGCCGCGCTGTACGAAAGCTGGACGCTGCCGCTGGCGGTGATCCTGATCGTGCCGATGACGCTGCTGTCCGCCCTGTTCGGCGTGTGGCTGGCCGGTGGCGACAACAACGTGTTCGTGCAGGTGGGCCTGGTGGTGCTGATGGGCCTGGCGTGCAAGAACGCCATCCTGATCGTCGAGTTCGCCCGCGAGCTGGAACTGCAGGGCAAGGGCATCGTCGAATCAGCACTGGAATCCTGTCGCCTGCGCCTGCGTCCGATCATCATGACGTCGGTGGCGTTCATCGCCGGTACCGTGCCGCTGGTGCTGTCCAGTGGCGCCGGCGCCGAGGTGCGCTCCATCACCGGCATCACCGTGTTCGCCGGCATGCTGGGCGTCACCCTGTTCGGCCTGTTCCTGACCCCGGTGTTCTACGTGGCGCTGCGCAAGCTGGCCAACCGACCGCTGGTCTCCCACGCGCCGGCGGCGGATGCCGCGCAGGCGCACCATTGAACTCCCTTCCCTATTCCAACGAGGTCATGCCATGAACGTTTCTTCCAAGATCGCCCTGGTCACCGGCGCCACCCGCGGCATCGGTCGCGAAACCGTGCGCCAGCTGGCCGAAGCCGGCGTGCACACCCTCCTCGCCGGCCGCAACCGCGAAAAGGCCGTCGAAGCCGCGCTGGACCTGCAGTCGCAGGGCCTGCCGGTCGAGGCCATCGCGCTCGACGTCACCGACGCGGCCAGCATCGCCGCCGCGGTCAAGGAGGTCGAGCAGCGCCACGGCCGGCTCGACATCCTGGTCAACAACGCCGGCATCATGGTCGACGACATGGCCAAGGGCGTGTCCGGCCAGTCGCTCGATACCTGGCGCACCACGTTCGACACTAACGTGTTCGGCGTGATCGAAACCACCCAGGCCTTCCTGCCGCTGCTGCGCAAGTCCGACGCCGGCCGCATCGTCAACGTGTCCAGCCTGCTGGGCTCGCTGTCCGAGCACCAGAACCCGGAATCCTTCATCTACGGCTTCAAGGGCATCCCGGCCTACAACGTGTCCAAGAGCGCGGTCAACGCGTGGACCATCCACCTGGCGCACGAACTGAAGGACACCGGCATCAAGGTCAACACCATCCACCCGGGTTACGTGCAGACCGACATGAACAAGGCCGGCGACCAGCAGAACGGCGAGCTGTCGGTGCCGGAGGGCGCGCGCACCAGCGTGCAGCTGGCGCTGATCGGCAACGACGGCCCCACCGGCGGCTACTACTACTTCGACCAGGTGCTGCCATGGTGATCCGTTCGCTCGTCGTCGGCGTCGCCACCGCGCTGCTGGCCGGCTGCGTGACCGTGGGACCCGACTATGCGGCGCCGCAGACCGCGCCGGTCACGCTGCAGCAGGCCGGTGCCGTCGACTACGTGGCCGACCATCCGGTCGCCACGTGGTGGAGCCAGTTCGACGACCCGGTGCTCGACCAGCTGGTGCGCGAAGCGCTGCTGGCCAACCACGACGTGCGCATCGCGGTGTCGCGCGTCAACGAGGCCCGCGCGGTGTTCTCCGAACGCCGGCTGGACCTCGCGCCGCACGTCACGATGGGCGTGGAAGGCACGCGCACGAAGCAGCCGGTCGAGGGCCAGCAGGGCCGCGTGGAGACGGACAGCTATTCCGCCGGCTTCGATGCCGCCTGGGAGCTGGACCTGTTCGGCCGCGTGCGCCGCAATGCCGAAGCCGCACATGCCGACCTGCAGGCGCAGCGCAACGACCTGCAGGCCATGCAGGTGACGGTGGCCGCGGAAGTGGCGCGCAACTATTTCGAGTTGCGCGGCACGCAGAAACGGCTGGACGTGGCGCGTCGCATCCTGCAGACGCTGGGCGAGACCCAGCGCCTGACCGAGTCGCGCTTCGACCTCGGCGCCGGCAGCCAGCTGGAAGTGCAGAGCAGCCTGGCCCGCGTACGCGCGGTGGAGGCCGAGGTGCCGCTGCTGGAGGCGGTCGAAGGCCAGTCGCGCCATCGCCTGGCCGTGCTGGTCGGCCAGCGGCCCGGCGAGCTGGACAGCCTGCTCGCCCCGCGCGAGGCCCCGGCCTTCGCCAAGGCCCTGCCGATCGGCGACACCACCGAGCTGCTGCGCCAGCGCCCGGACGTGCGCGCCGCCGAGCGTCGCCTGGCCGCGGCCACCGCGCGCGTCGGCGTGGCGACCGCGGACCTGTTTCCGCGGGTCAGCCTGCGCGGCTTCATCGGCTTCCTGTCCGGCGGCTGGGGCAACCTGGTCAACGGCGACAACCGCGCCTGGCAGGTCACGCCCTCGATCAGCTGGGCCGCGTTCGACATGGGCAGCGTGCGTGCGCGCCTGCGCGCGAGCGAAGCCCAGGCCGACGGCGTGGCCGCGCAGTACGAGCAGGCCGTGCTGGGCGCGCTGGAGGAAACGGAGAACGCACTGCTGTCCTATGCCAAGCAGCAGGCCCAGCTGAAACTCAGGCTGGAACAATCCGTTGCCGCCCGCCGCGCGGCAGAGCTGGCCGAAGTCCGGTATCGTGCCGGCTCTTCGGACTTCCTCACCCTGCTGGACGCGCAACGCACGCAGCTCGCGGCGGACGATGCGCTCGCCCAGGCCGAGGCCGGCGTCAATGTCGGTGTCGTGGCGATCTACAAGTCGCTGGGAGGCTGGGGCGAACAGGACGTGGCGCCCGCCCTGGCGGCGCTGCCCTGAACCCGTCCCCTCACGCCGTCTTGCCGATAACCCCTTGCATGCTGCGCCCACGGGCGCAGCCCATCCCCTGATCGAGTGTCATCCGTGCCTGCTGGACATCCTCTTCCCACCGACGCCTCCTCTCCTTTCCTGTTTTCCCGCGCGGCGCCCCGATGGCTGCTGGGCGCGCTGTTGGCCATCGCCGGCACCCCGGCCATCGCCGCCGAACCGCGCACCGCGTGGTACGTGCAGGGCGGCGTGGCCGAAGACGCGCAGTCGCTGACCGTCGGTGCCAGCCGCGACTGGCGCTGGGAGAAGCAGTACCGCTACGGCCACGTCAGCGGCCAGTGGCAGGGCGAAGTCGGCCGCTGGCACAGCGACAGCGAAAACAGCACCCAGCTGGGCGTGACCCCCGCGCTGCGCTGGCGTCCCAACGGCTGGAGCGAGGGCTGGTTCGTCGAGGGCGGGATCGGCGTCAACGTGATCTTCCCCAAGTACGACACGCGGAAGAAGGAGTTCAGCACCACCTTCAACTTCGGCGACCACATCGCGCTGGGCAAGCGCTTCGGCAACGACGACCAGCACGAATGGTCGCTGCGCTTCCAGCACTTCTCCAACGCCCGCATCAAGCGGCCGAATCCCGGCGAGAACTTCCTGCAGTTCCGTTATACGCACCGGCTGTAGAAGACGGATCGCTTCCTGTAGGAGCGACGTCAGTCGCGACCGCCAACAAGAAGCGTACCTGACGCCGCATCCAGCGCGCGATGCGTGTCAGCTAGCGTGACGTGCAAGCCGTGCGGTCGCGACTGACGTCGCTCCTACAGTCTCCACCGAGCTCACCGCAGCGGCGCCGCCATCACCAGCGGCTCCAGGTCGTAGCCCATCGCCTCGGCCTTTGCCTTCAACTGCTCGAACAGGGCACGGTCCATCGTCGGTTCGCGCGACAGGATCCACAGGTAATCGCGGCCGGGCTCGCCCACCATCGCCCACTGGTAGTCGGGATCGAGTGCGATCACCCAGTAGTCGGCCCACACCATCGGCGCCCACGACAGCCAGTCGGGCGCGAAGCGCACTTCCAGTCGGCCGGGATGGCCTTCGACCGGTCGGGCAACGCCCTCGGACTGATCCAGGCTGCCGTCCTTGGTGCGGCAGGCATTGAGCACTCCGATCTTGCCGGGACCATCGAGGCTGTAGCGCGCGGTGATGTCGCCGACGCACTGGCGCTGGAAGAACATCGGCAAGTGCGCGATCTCGTGCCACTGCCCCGCATAGCGCGATATGTCCAGCTGCGGCACCGAGGTGACCGGTTCGGCGGCATGGGCGACCAGCGCACCCGCGCTCAGGGCGGCGGCGAGCAGCGTGCGGATCGCAAGGGAGGGACGTGTCATGGGTTCACTCGGTTGCGGTGGCGACAGGTGGCACGCGTACGTCAAGGAAAAAGAAGCGGATGCATCCTGCGCTGGGATGCACCCGCTCCGTGCCACACCTCGGAATGAGGCTTGCTTGTTACTTGGCGGCGAGGGTCAGGCCGCTGGCCTCGACGCTCTTCACGCCCTTGATCTGCTTGGCGACCGTGACCGCCTTGTCCTTCTGCGCCTGATTGGCCACCGCGCCCGACAGCGTCACCACGCCATCGACGGTCTCCACCTTGATGTCCAGGCCGGAGACGTTCTCGGTGGCCAGCAGGTCGGCCTTGACCTTGGTGGTGATCCAGGTGTCGGTCACCGGCTGGTTGGAATCGTTCTGCGCATTCTCTTCCGGCTCGTTCGGCGGGTTGGCGGCCATCACGTGCGAGGCGGAGAACAGCAACGCGGTCGACAGCGCAGCGGCCAGCAGCGAGCGGGTACGTACATGGGTCATGATCGTTCTCCTGATGTGGTGTGGGTCGAGTGTCTGCGCCGCTTCGTACAACAGGCGTGAAAACATGCGCGAACGAATCCGCGCCGTTCAGCGCAGCGTCGCGGTGCATTCATGCATGTGCACAGGCAGTCAACGCGGCGCTTCCCTTACCATGGGCGCCTGCCCACGGACATGTCGCGCATGGATAACCCGCTCAAGGTCGCCCTCGTCGGCTACGGTTTCGTCGGCAAGGTCTTCCACGCACCGTTGATCCAGGCCACGCCGGGATTGACGCTGCACTCCGTGGTATCGCGCGATGCCGGCAAGGTGCGGGCCGACTGGCCGGACATGCCGGTGGCGGCCGACGCGCACGCGGCGTTCGCCGATCCTGCGGTGGATCTGGTCGTCATCGCGTCGCCGAACGACACGCATGCGCCGTTGGCAATCGCCGCGCTCGACCAGGGCAAGCATGTGGTGGTGGACAAGCCGTTCACGCTGACGCTGAGCGAAGCGCGCGAGGTGGTGGCCACCGCGTCACGGGCCGGACGCGTGGTCAGCGTGTTCCAGAACCGGCGCTGGGATGCCGACTTCCTCACCGTCCGCCGGTTGATCGAAGAAGGCGTGCTGGGCCGCGTCGCGGAATTCCATTCGCATTTCGACCGCTTCCGTCCGGTGGTGCAGGACCGCTGGCGCGAACGCGACGAGCCCGGTGGCGGGCTGTGGTACGACTTAGGCCCGCACCTGCTGGACCAGGCACTGCAGCTTTTCGGCGCCCCTCTGGCGATCAACGCCGACATCGCGCGACTGCGCGAGGGTGCGCGCGCGGCGGACTACGTCGACGTGACCCTGCGTTATCCGCACCACCGCGCCGTCCTGCATGCGTCCACGCTGGTCGCGGGCAACGGCCTGCGCTTCGCCGTGCACGGCACGCGGGGCAGCTACCTGAAGCACGGACTGGATGCGCAGGAAGACCAGCTGCGCGCCGGCGTCGTGCCCGGCGCACCGGGCTGGGGCATCGATCCGCGCGCGGGCGAAATAGTGCTTGACCGCGATGGGCAGCTCTCAGCGGAAGTCGCCCGCGCCGAAGCCGGCGACTACCGTCGCTACTACGCCGCCATCCGCGACGCGATCGTGCACGGCACCGCACCGCCCGTCACGCCGCAGCAGGCGCTCGACGTGATGCAGCTGATCGAACGCGGGCTGCAGAGCAGCGCGGAGCGTCGGGAGATTGCGCTGGGTTGACCGGCAAAGGTAGAGACCGGTGTGGGAGCGACGTAAGTCGCGAAGCTTTTTCCCCACGCACCAGCCATGCCTGCAACCTCGCATTCCGGCGTGCTCGCACGTTGACGGTGCTGCGGTGGTTCATCGCGACTCACGTCGCTCCCACGTTGACCCTGCCGCTCAGGCCACCGCTCGCCCGCGATACGTCCGGTGCTGCGCCATCGCCAGCATCGCCATGTCTTCGTGGGTGTCGCCGTAGGCATGGATGGCGGCATAGGCCTGCGGATCGCAGAGCGCGCGGATGCGGCGTACCTTCTCCTCGCCCACGCATTGCGCACCGGCATAGCCGGTGATGCGTCCGCCGCGCTCAGCCAGTACCGAGCATGCGAGTTCCAGGCCCTGCGCGGCGCACCACGGCGCCAGGTAGACGTCCAGTCCGCCAGACACCACGACGATGCGGTCGCCGCGCCCGCGGTGCCATGCCAGCTTCTCCATCGCCTCGGGCCGCAGCAGGCCCGGCAGCACCTCGCGCGCGAAGGCCTCGCCCTGCGCCCGCAGACGCCTGGCCTGCACGCCGTGCAATCCCACCTGCACGATGCTGGCCCGTGTCGGATTGCCCGCCACCCAGCCGCGCCGGTAGCCGAACACCACCGGCGCCAGCAACGCACCACCCGCCAGCAGGCGCCAGCGGGGCACGGCGTAACGCATGAAATCCGGGAAGGTCTCGCGCGTGGTCAGCGTGCCGTCGAAGTCGAACAGCGCGAGGTCGGGCACGTACGCGCGCTCACTCGGCCGCAGCCGGCGCCTGCTCCATTTCCTCGGCGATCATCTTCTGCATGGCGGGCATCATTGCGCCCATCCGCGCCTGCACCGCCTGCATGGTGTTCTGCATCACCAGCGGCATCTTGTCGACGACGGCCTGGCCGGCCGGCGTGCGGTAGAAGGCGAGCATGCCCTGGATCTCGTCCTCGCTGAACGACTTGCCGTAGATGTCCACATACATCGGCGCCATCACGTCCCAGCCCATCTCCTGCTTCATCAGGGCGGTCATGCGGGTGCTGAAGCGCTGCATGCGGGCTTCCTGCTCCGGCGTCATCTCATCGCCGAACGCCTGCCGCATCGAACCCGCATACATCGATTCCATCTGCCCGTAGACCTGCTCGAGCATGGCGCGCGCACGGGTCACCTCCAGCAGTTCGCGTATCGAAGCCTCGCTGGCAGGCGCGGCGGCCGCATTGAAGACCGGCGACGCGAGGACGAGCAGCAGGCACAACATCCACTTCTTCATGTGAAGCTCCTTGGGGGCGAACGGAAATGACGGAACACGGGGGATCAGAGAGCGCGCAGGATTTCGGCGCGCTGGCGCGCATGCTCGGCGGCGGTGATGCTGCCCTGGGCCAGCAGCGTGTCCAGGCGCTGCAGGCGGGCTTCCACGGTGGGCGCCGGTGTCGCGGCTGCGCGCGAACGGCGAATCAGGAACCACGCCAGCCCGCCGATGGCGAGGACCGGCAGGACGAAGAACAGGAACAGGATGATCCAGTGCCAGAGGCTGATGCCGCCCATGCGTGTGCTTCCCTGCAAGCGCCATCGGGCGCGATGACCCGATTCTAGCCTTGCCGCCCGATGACGGCGACCGCCTCAGCGCTCCCCATCGAGCAGGCGCGCGCCCGGCCCTTCCTCGCCCAGTGCGTCCCACGGATTGCGCAGCGGGCAGGCCTTCAGCGACAGGCAGCCGCAGCCGATGCAGCCGTCGAGCTGGTCGCGCAGGCGGGTGAGGCTGGCGATGCGCGCCTCGAGCGCGGCATGCCAGCGCGCGGAGAGCTTCTTCCAGTCGGCGGCGGTGGGCGTGCGGTTCTCCGGCAGCGACGACAGCGCGGACTGGATCTCCGCCAGCGGGATGCCGGTGCGCTGCGCTACCTTGATGACGGCAACACGGCGCAGCACATCGCGCGCATAGCGGCGCTGGTTGCCGGCGTTGCGCCAGCCGTGGATCAGCCCCTTGGCCTCGTAGAAGTGCAGCGTGGAGACGGCGACCCCCGTGCGTGCGGCGACCTGGCCGACGGTGAGCTCCGTTTCGATGGGAGGATGCTGTTTTCCTGGCATGCCGGGTTGACCTCAAGAATGCTTGAGGTTCTACCCTGCCCTCCCGTTTCCCTGCAAGCCTGGCCGATGCCCGATCCCCTGCACCTGGCGCTGCTGTACGGCAGCACACGCGAAGGCCGCTTCTGCGACACCGTTGCCGACTGGCTGCGCACGCAGCTCGACCTGCGCCGCGACTTCGTCGTCGATGCGGTCGATCCCGCCCTGCTCGATCTTCCGTCCCGCCATGGCGGCGCACCCAGTGCCGACCTGGTGAATCTGCAACAACGCGTCTGGCGCGCCGACGCCTTCGTGGTGGTGGTGCCGGAGTACAATCACGGCTATCCGGCGGCGCTCAAATTCGTGATCGATTCGGTCCAGGCCCACTGGCAGGCCAAACCGGTCGCGTTCGTCGCCTATGGGGGCCACAGCGGCGGCATCCGCGCGGCGGAACAGTTGCGGCAGGTGTTTTCCGGCCTGCATGCGGTACCGGTCCGCGATGGCGTGTACTTCACGCAGGCATGGGACCGGTTCGACGCCACCGGCAGGCCGCGCGAAGGCGATGCCAGCGCACGTGCCGCGCACCGCATGCTGGACCAGCTCGCCTGGTACGGCCATGCGCTCCGCCAGGCGCGTGCGGCCTGGCCCTATCCCGCCGGCTGAGCCGGTACTTTTTTCCCGGCGCGTCCGCTGCGCGCCCACGATGGACCGACCCGATGTTCCGATTCTTCGAGACCCGCATCAATCCATATCCGAAGGGCGAGCCCACCACGCCGCCACGGAAACTGCTGCCGTTCCTGCTGCACTACTCGCGTCCGCTGCTGCCCTGGCTGCTGCTGATGTCGGTGCTGACCGGGGTGATCTCCGCGCTGGAGATCACCTTCTTCGATTACATGGGCCAGCTGGTCGACTGGATGGGCAGCACCGGGCGCGACAGCTTCCTGCAGGTGCACGGCGAGAAGCTGCTGTGGATGGGCCTGCTGGTGCTGGTGGCCTATCCGCTGCTGGTGTTGGTGCAGTCGCTGGTCATCCACCAGACCATCTTCGGCAACTACCCGATGATCGCCCGCTGGCTGTCGCACCGTTACCTGCTGCGGCAGAGCGTGGGCTTCTTCCAGGACGAGTTCGCCGGCCGCATCTCGCAGAAGGTCATGCAGACCGCGTTGTCGATCCGCGAGACGGTGATGAAGCTGATGGACGTGTTCGTCTACGTCGTCGTCTACTTCGTCGGCACCGTGGTGCTGGTGGCGCAGGCGGACATCTGGCTGGTGTTGCCGCTGGTGGTGTGGCTGGCCAGCTACCTGCTGCTGGTGTTCCACTTCGTGCCGCGCCTGCAGCAGGTGTCGATGGCGCAGTCGGACGCGCGCGCGCAGATGACCGGCCGCATCGTCGACAGCTACACCAACATCCAGACTATCAAGCTGTTCGCCCACACCATGCGCGAGCAGGATTACGCGCGCGGCGCGATGGACGAGTTCATGGTCACCGTGCACGCGCAGATGCGGCTGGTGACCCAGCTGACCGTCGCCCTGCACACGCTCAACGCCTTCCTGCTGGCCAGCGTGGCGGGCGTGGCGATCTGGGCGTGGCTGCAGTCGTCGATCTCGATGGGCGCGATCGCCGTGGCCATCGCGCTGGTGATGCGCATCCGCTCGATGTCGGACTGGATCCTGTGGGAAGTGGCCGGCCTGTTCGAGAACATCGGCACCGTCGAGGACGGCATGGGCACGCTGGCGCAGCCGCTGGCCATCGCCGATGCGAAGGACGCCAAGGACCTGCAGGTCGCGCACGGCGAGATCCGCTTCGACCACGTCCGCTTCCACTACGGCCGCGAGGCCAAGGTGATCGACGACCTGTCGCTGACCATCAAGCCCGGCGAAAAGGTGGGCATCGTCGGCCGCTCCGGCGCCGGCAAGTCGACGCTGGTCAACCTGCTGCTGCGTTTCTACGACGTGGAAGGCGGCCGCATCCTGATCGATGGCCAGGACGTTTCGCAGGTCACCCAGGAATCGCTGCGCCGGAACATCGGCATGGTGACGCAGGACACCTCGCTGCTGCACCGTTCGATCCGCGACAACATCCGCTACGGCCGCCCGGACGCGACCGAAGCGGACTTGCTGGAGGCCTCGCAGCGCGCGCATGCGGATGCCTTCATCCAGGGCCTGACCGACGCCAGGGGCCGCAGCGGCTACGACACCCAGGTCGGCGAGCGCGGCGTGAAGCTGTCCGGCGGCCAGCGCCAGCGCGTGGCCATCGCCCGCGTGCTGTTGAAGGACGCACCGATCCTGGTACTGGACGAGGCGACCTCCGCGCTGGATTCGGAAGTCGAAGCCGCCATCCAGGAGCAGCTGTACGCGCTGATGGAAGGCAAGACCGTCATCGCCATCGCGCACCGCCTGTCCACCATCGCCGTACTCGACCGCCTGATCGTGATGGACGGCGGCCGCGTGATCGAGAGCGGCAGCCACGAGCAACTGCTGCAACAGGACGGCCTGTACGCCGCCCTGTGGCGCCGGCAGTCGGGGGGGTTCATCGGGGTGGATGTGGAAGACGTGGAGGCTTGATTTCCTTTCTCCTCGCGCGGCGGGGAGACGGAAAAGCATCCGCAGCTCCGCTCGGTGGCTGTTCCTTCTCCCGCGAGGCGGGGAGAAGGTGGCCGGAGGCCGGATGAGGGGCGTGCGCGGTAGCAGGCCGGCGTGCGGCGTGCGCCCCGCGTTGGAAGCGATCCGTCCGCATCACGATACGGGCTCCGTCGCCCCTCACCCGCCTTCGGCACCCTCTCCCCGCTGCGCAGGGAGAGGGCTGCAGCACTCACGCCAACCAGCCGCGCGCCTTCGCCTTGTTCGCGTAGCGCCACAGGAACAGTGCGATCAGCACCAGCACGATGGGCATCACCAGGCCGGCCGGACCGTAGGCGGTCCAGGCGGGCGTGAGCGCGAAGGCGCCGATGATCTGCACCAGCAGCGCCAGCAGCGACACCAGCAGCAGCGGGGTTGCCCAGCGCTTCTTCGCCAGCAGTCCCACGCCGCCCAGCACGCCGGCGAACACCGCCACCGCGAAGGCGATGTTGATCCAGCCCGGCGTGCCTTCATAGACCGCGCGTTGCGCGTCGGGCAGCGAGGCCAGCCGTTCGGCGGACATGCTGACCTGCAGGTACCAGAACGCCACGCCGACCAGGTTCCAGACCAGCGCGAACACCGCGATGATCCAGTAGACCAGCGAGCCTTTGGCAGCCGTCGTTGTCGTCGTCATCTTCTTCCCTCCCCAGGGCCGGTTGTGTGGACCGGGGAGAGCATAGCGGCGCGGGTCGCGATACGGCCGTTACGGTCGACGGCGCAGCTCAGGCGTCGTCCTGGCCCCACGCGGCCACGTCCACCGTGCCGTCGTCGTCCACGCTCACGCGCACTTCGATCGGCCGGCAACAGACATGGCAGTCCTCGATGTACTGCTGGTCGCCCGCCGAATCATCCACCACCAGCGTGATGGTTTCGCCGCAGTACGGGCAGGCGATGTCGGCGGAGGGAAGATGTGGCATCAGGACGAGCCCAGCACGGTGACCGTGGCGATGCGGTCCAGCCACAGGTAATGCACGACGTTGGGCCGCTTGCTGTCGTCGATGCGCACGACGGCATTAAAGCCTTCGTGGCCGTCGGCATCCCGGAACACCTGCACGGTCGGGCGCGCAGGCACGGTGCCCGTGATCGAACCCCCGTCGGCCAGCTGGATCTCCACGCTCACCTCGTCGGGCAGCTGCTGTATCAAGGCCTCCATGCGGGCGATATCGGCCTGCCGCGTGTAAAGGTGCTGGGGTGCTTCCGTCATGGTCCACTCCCACGCGATAAGGGGCGCACCGTAGCGTCTTCGCAGTAAAGCACCGTGAACATTCAGCGCAACAGCCGCAGCACGTCCTCGGCCGCCGCCTCGGACGAGGCCGGATTCTGCCCGGTCACCAGCGTCCCATCGACCACCACATGCGACTGCCACAGCGCGCCCCGCTCGTAATGGGCGCCGTTCTTCTTCAGCGCGTCTTCCAGCGAGAACGGCACCACGTCGGTCAGGCCGACCGCCGCTTCTTCTTCATTGGAGAAACCGGTCACGCGCTTGTCCTTCACCAGCGGCTCGCCGAGCGAACTGCGGGTGTGACGGAACACCGCCGGGCCATGGCACACCGCCGCCACCGGCTTGCCGGCGGAGAACGTCTGTTCGATCAAGCGGATCGAATTGGCATCCTCGGCCAGATCCCACAGCGGGCCGTGTCCACCGGGATAGAAGACCGCATCGAACTCGTCGTCCACCACGTCCTTCAGCCGCTGCGTCGCCGCCAGCGCGGCCAGCGCATCGGCATCCGCGTTGAAGCGCACGGTGGCGGCGGTCTGCGCATCGGGCGCGTCGCTCTTCGGGTCCAGCGGCGGCTGGCCGCCCTTCGGCGAGGCCAGCACGATGTCCGCACCCGCATCCTTGAACACGTAGTAAGGCGCAGCGAATTCCTCCAGCCAGAAGCCGGTCTTGTGCCCGGTGTCGCCCAGGCGGTCATGCGATGTCAGCACCATCAGGATCTTCATGGGGGGTTCCTTTCGTGGAAGCCGCCAGCCTAGCGACGACGGCGATAAGACCGGGTGATCAGTCTGCCTTCTTCACCGCATGACCACCGAACTCGTTGCGCATCGCCGACAGCAACTTGTCGGTATAGGCATCGTGCTCGCGCGAGCGCAGGCGTTCGAGCAGGGACAGCGTGATGACCGGCGCGGACACGTCCAGGTCGATCGCCTCGGCCACGGTCCAGCGACCTTCGCCAGAATCGGACACGTACGGCGCAATGCCGGCCATCGTCGGATTCTTCTTCAGCGCATCGGCGGTCAGGTCCAGCAGCCACGAGCGCACCACGCTGCCGTGCCGCCAGATCTCCGCCAGCGCGCCCAGGTCGAAGTCCATCGCCGTCTTCTTCTGCAGGATCGCGAAGCCCTCGGCATAGGCCTGCATCATTCCGTACTCGATGCCGTTGTGGATCATCTTGGCGAAGTGGCCCGCGCCGCTCGGCCCCACGCGTCCCCAGCCGGTGTCCGGCGTGGGCGCGAGCGTGGCGAACACGGGCCGCAGCCGGTCCACCGCCGCGGCATCGCCGCCGATCATCAGGCTGTAGCCTTCGGTCAGACCCCACACGCCGCCGCTGGTGCCGCAGTCGAGGTAATGGATGCCGGCATCGGCCAGCGCGATGGCGCGCCGCTGGCTGTCCTTGTAGTTGGAATTGCCGCCGTCGATGACGATGTCGCCGGCGGTGAGCAGCGGACGCAGCTGCGCCAACGTGTCGTCGACGATCTGCCCGGCCGGCACCATCAGCCACACCACGCGCGGGGCCGGCAACGCGGACACCGCATTCTGCAGGCTCGCGTGCGGCACGATGCCGCGCGCTTCGGCCTGCTGGCGTGCCGCCTCGCCCGGGTCGTAGCCGCGCACGGCATGGCCGCCGCGCACCAACCGCTCGGCCATGTTGGCGCCCATGCGCCCGAGTCCGATCATCGCCAGTTCCATGTGTACTCCGTGGGTTGAACAGAAAGAAAAGGATGCGTCATGCCGCCGTCAGCCACGCGCGCAACACGGCGGCGGTTTCCTGCGGCACTTCCATCGGCGGCAGGTGGCCGCAGCGCGCGAACACGTGCAGCCGCGCGCCGGGGATGCGTTCACGCATCAGGTGGGTCTCCTCGGGCAGCGTCATGCGGTCGTCCTCGCCCACGCCGAGCAGCGTGGGGACGGCGATGGTGGGCAGCAGCGGCTCCGAATCCGGGCGATCAATGATGGCGCGCTGCTGGCGCACGAAGGCCGGCAGGCCCACCCGCTGCGCCATCGCCATCACGTCCTCACCGACCGCGCTTTCGACTCGACTTTCGTGCACCAGTTGCGGCAGCAGCTTGCGGGTGACGCCGACGAAGCGGCCGGCCTCGGCCAGCATCAGCCCCGCCTGCCGCACCAGCTGGCGCTTGGGCGGATCGCGTCGCGCACTGGTGTCCAGCAGCGCCAGCCGCGCCACCCGCTGCGGGGCCTGGCGCAGGATCTCGAACGCCACGTAGCCGCCCATCGACAGCGCCGCCAGCGCGAACACCGGCGGCGCCGACGCCAGCACGCGTGCGGCCATGCCGGCGACGCTGTCATCGCGGGTCAGGTCGGCGTGGTGGATGGGCGCCACATCGGCCAGCGCCTCGGCGGGATCGCGCCACAGGCGCTCGTCGCACAGCAGGCCGGGCAGCAGGAGCAGGGGGAGCGATGCCATGGCGCTTAGTGTAGTGGCCGCGCCCAGGACTGACCGTCGATCGCCACCCACGGTCCGTTCCACATCCGCAACACACCCCGCTGCGTATGCTGCGCATCGCCCTTCCACGAACCGCGCCCATGCATGTCCTGCTCACCGGTGGCACCGGCTTCATCGGCCACGCCCTCTGCGACCACCTGTTGCAGGGCGGCCACACGCTGACGGTGCTGACCCGCGATCCCGCCCAGGCCCGCGCACGCGTGCCGTCCCCGGTGCGCCTGCTCGCCACGCTCGACGAAGCACGCGATGTGGAAGCCGTGGTCAACCTGGCCGGCGAGCCGCTGATGGCCGGCCGATGGAACGCAACGCGCAAGGCGGCCTTCCGCGGCTCACGCTTGGCCACCACGCAGGCGCTGATCGCGTGGATGGCGCGGCAGTCGGTACGCCCGCGCGTGCTGGTGTCGGGCTCGGCCATCGGCTACTACGGGCCGCGCGACGACGAAGCGCTGGACGAATCCGCCGCTCCCGGCGACGACTTCGCCGCCCAGCTGTGCCGCGACTGGGAAACCGAAGCGATGCGGGCCGAAGCCCTGGACGTGCGCACCTGCCGCGTGCGCATCGGCATCGTGCTGCACCCCGACGGCGGCGCGCTGGCGAAGATGCTGCCGCCGTTCCGGCTGGGCGCCGGCGGGCCGATGGGCGACGGCCGCCAGTGGATGAGCTGGATCCACCGCCACGACCTGGTGCGGATGATCGCCTGGCTGCTGGAAAGCGACCGCACCGGCGGCGCCTACAACGGCACCGCACCCGCCCCCGTCACCAACCGCGACTTCGCCCGCACGCTGGGCAAGGCGCTGCATCGCCCCGCGGTGCTGCCGACCCCGGCGTTCGCCCTGAAGGCGGGCTTCGGCGAAATGGCGCAGCTGCTGCTGACCGGCCAGCGCGTGCTGCCGGCGCATGCGCTGGCGGACGGCTTCGCGTTCCGCTTCCCCACGCTGGAAAGCGCGCTGGAGGATCTGTTGCACGACTGACGGCGTTGCCTGCACGCCTTCGGACGGAACGGCGACGGACCTTTTCGGGTCTCGCGAGGCCGTTGATGTGAGAAGAACGGAAGTTTTTCGGTCACGCGAGGCCGTTAGTGTCAGAGGAACGGATCTTTTTGGGCCACGCGAGGCCGTTAGTGAGAGAAGAACGGACCTTTTTCGGCCTCGCGACACCCGTAGTGTGAGAAGAGCGGATCTTTTCGGGCCTCGCGAGGGCGTTGGTGTGAGAAGAACGGATCTTTTCGGGCCTCGCGAGACCGTTAGTGTCAGAAGAGCGGCTGTTTTTCGCCCAAGCCGGCATTCCCGCTCCGCGATGCCGGGAGTCCGCGGTGCTCCCTCCCAGCCTACGCATGTTGCCTGTCTTCGGGTAAGGCATTGACCCGCAGTGCCGTAGGCTGGGATGCAGCGTAGCGGAATCCCAGCTACCGTCCCCCGATGCGCACCTATCGACGGGACCGGACGCCCGGTGGCTGCTACTTCTTTACCGTCAATCTGGCGGACCGGCAGCGTCGCACCCTGACCGACCACATCGATACGCTGCGGCGAGCGTTCCGCGTCACGCTCGCTGCCCATCCGGTGCGCATCGACGCCATCGTGGTGCTGCCGGACCACCTGCATTGCCTGTGGCAATTACCGCCGGACGATGACGACTATCCCTTGCGATGGCGACTGATCAAGGCGCGGTTCGCGATGGGTGTAGCGGATGACGTATCGCCGACCGCAAGCCGTCGGCGCCGGGGTGAGCGCGGAGTATGGCAGCGCCGCTACTGGGAACACCGCATCCGGGACGAGGCCGACCACGCCCGGCACATGGACTACATCCACTACAACCCGGTCAAGCACGGGCATGTCGCGAGGGCGCAGGACTGGCCGTATTCGTCTTTCCGGCGCTGGGCCGCACGCGGGGTGTAGGCGGATGACGGGGGCGGCGGGCGGTGAGAAGAAGCGCTGGGATTGCGCTTCGCTCCATCCCAGCCTACGGATCATGGTGAGCGGGCGACGGTGCGCGCTTGCGGACAGCCTGTGCCCTCGGCATCGCTTGCGGGCACGCCGTTGGCGCCGTGGCGGCGCTAGCATCGGTGCATGGATGTCGCCGCGCTCAAACGCCATTGCCGTTCCCTGCCGGGCAGCGCTGAAACGCTGCATGGCGCGCCCGCCAACATCCTGGTGTACGACGTGGGCGGCAAGCGCTTTGCCTACTTCAAGACCAGCGAGCCGGAGCGTTGGCGTTTCAGCTTCAAGGTCGCACCGGAACGTTTCCTGGAGCTGACCGACCAGCCCGGCATCAAGCCGGCGCGCTGGCTGGGGCACCACCGCTGGATCACGGTGGTCGACGTGTCAGCGATGCCGGCCGTCGAGCTGAAGGCGTTGGTGGCATGGTCCTACGACTACGCCTGGAATCGGCTGACCGAGCGCCAGCGCGTGGCGATCCGGGACGAGGCGCCGGGTGCCGGCGGTCGCGTCCGCTGAGCCGCCCCTCTGCCGAATGAAATCCCGTCGCCCGCCGTGTCGATTCCCGCCCCGCCGGCTCGTCGCCTGCAGCAAGAGCACCCGCATGCCGCTTCGCGGTATGCCCTCATCACCCACCCAAGGAGCACGACATGAACGTCAATCCCTACCTGATCCTCAACGGCGACTGCGAAGCCGCCTTCACCTTCTATGCCAAGGCCACCGGCGGCGAACTGGGGCCGTTGATGCGCTTCGAGGGCACCGAAGGCTGCGAGGACATGCCGGCCGAGTACAAGCAGAAGATCATGCACACGCACGTGATGTTCGGGCAGACCGTGCTGATGGGCTCGGACAACCATCCGGCGTATCCCTACGACGGCGTGAAGGGCTGCTCGGTGTCGCTGTCGGTGGACAGCATCGCCGACGCCGAGCGGATCTTCGCCGCGCTGTCCGAGGGCGGCCAGGTGACCATGCCGCTGGCGCAGACCTTCTGGGCCGTGCGCTTCGGCATGCTGGTCGACAAGTTCGGCGTGCCGTGGATGATCAACTGCGAGAAGGATGCGTGATGCCCGCGCGGAGACATCGTGCACGCGATGGCTCCCCTGTTCGCTGCGCTGCGACTTTCACCGGTCGCAGCGCCATGGTGTGATGCGCGGCATGTCGACGTCCCCCACCCATCGCGCGATCGATGCCGTCTGGCGCATCGAATCGGCGCGCGTGATCGCCGGCCTGGCGCGCATGCTGCGCGACCTGGACCTGGCCGAGGAACTGGCACAGGACGCGCTGGTCGCCGCCCTGGAGACCTGGCCCCGTGACGGCGTGCCGGACAATCCGGGGGCGTGGCTGATGACCACCGCCAAGCGCCGTGCGATCGACCGCCTGCGCCGGCTGCAGTTGCTCGACCGCAAGCACGAGGAGCTGGCGCGGGAACTGGAGGACGTGCAGGAAGACCGTCGCGCGCGCGACGAGGACGCGCTGGACCACGACATCGACGACGACCTGCTGCGGCTGGTGTTCGTGTCGTGCCATCCGGTGCTGTCGATGGACGCACGCGTCGCGTTGACGCTGCGCCTGTTGTGCGGCCTGGCGACGGACGAGATCGCGCGCGCGTTCCTGACCTCCGAGCCGACCGTCGCGCAACGCATCGTGCGCGCCAAGCGCACCCTGGCCGAGGCCGACGTGGCCTTCGAGGTCCCGCGCGGCGACGAACTGCAGGAACGGCTGGCGTCGGTGCTGGGCGTGGTCTACCTGGTGTTCAACGAAGGCTATTCGGCCACCAGCGGCGATGACTGGACGCGTCCTGCGCTGTGCGAAGAGGCGCTCCGCCTGGGCCGCATGCTGGCCGCGCTGGCCCCGCGCGAACCGGAAGTGCACGGCCTGATCGCGTTGATGGAGATCCAGGCCTCGCGCCTGCATGCACGCGTGGGCAAGGACGGCGCACCGGTGCTGCTGCTGGAGCAGGACCGCAGCCGCTGGGATCGCCTGCTGATCCAGCGCGGGCTGGAGGCGCTGTCGCGCGCCGAACGGCTGGGCGGCGCGTTCGGCCCCTACGCCCTGCAGGCGGCCATCGCCGCCTGCCATGCGCGGGCCACCACCGCCGAGGCGACGGACTGGACCCGCATCGCGACACTGTACGCCGCGCTGGCGCAGATCGCGCCCTCGCCGGTGGTGGAGCTCAACCGCGCGGTCGCGGTCTCGATGGCCACGGGCCCGGCCAGTGCCCTGCCGCTGGTCGACCGCCTGCTCGACGAGCCGGCGATGAAGCAGTACCACCTGCTGCCCAGCGTGCGCGGCGACCTGCTGTTCAAGCTGGAACGTCGCGAGGAAGCGCGTGCGGAGTTCGAACGCGCGGCGGCACTGACCCGCAACGCACGCGAACAGGCGCTGCTGCTGGCGCGTGCGCGCGACTGCGTGACGGACTGATCCGGCACGCGCCCGCCGCGCGCACGCCACCCGCTCAGTCGGCCGGACCCAGATAGTCCAGCTTGCCCAGCGGCACGCCGTTGTGGCGCAGGATCGCGTGCGTGGTGGCGGCGTGGAAGAACAGGTTGGGCAACACGAAACCGAGCAGGTAGCCGCGGCCGTCGAAACTCAGGTCGCCGCGCGTGCGCGTGGACAGCGTGACGGTGCGCGTCTCGCTGCCGGCGAGCGCCGCGTCGTCGAACGTGCCCAGATAGGCGGCCACCGCCTCCAGGCGCGCATACAGTTCGTCGAACGTGGTTTCGACATCCTCGAAACGGGGGGATTCCACGCCGGCCAGCCGCGCCGCACCGAACTTGGCGGTGTCGGTGGCAATCTGCACCTGCCGCACCAGCGGCAGCATGTCCGGATACAGGCGCGACTGCAGCAGCACGGTGGGCTCGTAGCCCTGCGCGCGCGCATGCGCTTCTCCCTTCTCCAGCGCATGGCGCAGGTTGCGCAACGCACGGAGGAAGACGGGGACGGAGGTTTCGTACATCGACAGGGCAGCGCTCATGGGCAGGCATCACCGGACTCGGGGACGGGGAGCATAGTCCGGCCCCGGCACGCTGATTAGCCGTCCGCGACGGGAGAGTGCATCCCGCCGCAGGCCGTGATGGTCCGCGCCCGCTCCGCGCGCCTGCGCTAGCATCGTCGCCCCGCCCTGGAGCCCGCCATGCCCGACTGGACCGATTTCCTCCGCGATGTGTCCGACTTCCCCAAGCCCGGCATCCTGTTCAAGGACATCACGCCGGTGCTGGCGGACGCCTCCGCCTTCGCCGGGGCGATCACGGCGATGGCGCAACCATGGCGGCACGTGCCCATCGACGCGGTGGTGGGCGTGGAAGCGCGCGGGTTCATCCTCGGTGCCGCACTGGCGCGCGAGCTCGGCGTGGGCTTCGTGCCGGTGCGCAAACCCGGCAAGCTGCCCGGCGCCACGCTGTCGCTGGACTACGGACTGGAATACGGCCGCGACCGCCTGGAAATCCATGTCGATGCGATGCGGGCCGGCGCGCGCGTCATCGTGGTCGACGATGTACTGGCGACCGGCGGCACGCTGAAGGCGGCCGTGCAGCTGGTCGAGCGGCAGGGCGCGGTGGTCGTCGGCACGGGCGTGCTGGTGGAACTGGGCTTCCTGGGCGCGCGTGCCGCGTGGGACCACGGCGCACCGTTGCACGCCACGGCGGTGTACTGACGCCTGCCGCCGATCACGTGGCAGCGCCAGTGCGGCGGATCACTCGGCGACGCGGGTGACGTAGGCGCCGGTGGCGATGATCTGGAAGGTGTCGTTGTCGATGCGGCGCACGTGGCTGCCGTCTTCCAGCACGTAGGCGGGCGCCTGCCGGGTGTCGCGGTGGGCAGGCGCGGCGTCATCGCCGCGATTGAGCTGGATGCGGCAGCGACGGCCGGAAGCGTCCTGCGCCATGAAGACATGGGTCGTCATCAGTACTTCCTCGTGTGAAGAGAGGACGTACGAGGATAGGCCTTCGCGTGTTAAGCGCCCGGAAGCCGCTCGAGGCGATCGGTGACGCGGCGTGCACAAAAACGAGGGGGAGGCATTGCACCTCCCCCTCTGGCGCCATAGCGCGAAGCCGGCCATGTGTCGGGCATGGACGGCCATGGGTGCGCTCCAATGGGGTTGGAGCGGCCCACCTAGCCGCCGACGGGGGAACGCCGACGGATAGCCAGGTGCGGGAAATGCTCGGCGGCCAGCGTGGTGCCGCCGCCGATCATCCCCACGTGTTCAACGAAAATCTTCTATCCCTATTCGCATCGCGAGGCCGGATACAGGACATCGCTCACGAAGCGCGCATCGCCCGGCTGAGATGCTTGGTGTTGTTGCGGTGCAGGTAGCGCTGGATCAGTGCATGCAGGTCGAGGGCGCGCTGATCCTGCTTGTCGAAATGCGCCAGCACCTGGTTCCAGTTGCCATCCTGCGCCCAACGGATGAAGCGCACGTAGATGCCATGCCAGGAACCGAAATCGCGCGGCAGGTCCGACCAGTAGGCGCCGGTCTGCGCGACCCACAGCACCGCCTCGATGAAGCGGCGTGCGTTGCCGCCATGACGGGCGCGTGCGCCCACGCGGCCGGGCAGCGCATGCATCAGCTGCTTCCATTCCTCGGCCGTGAGCCGCTGCATGATCGGCCACTGGCTGATCGCACGCGGCCCGATGCCCTGCGGCAGGTTCCACTGCGCGGGCGAACCCTCCATGCCCGGGGTTTCAGGGGACGCGGGGTCCTTGTCACGTACGGGGTCGACCGCATCTTCATGCGCCATGTGCCGACCTCCACTGGACCGCCGTGATGTTTTCCTTTGTCATCGGCTTCCGCGCCGACGCCACCGCACAACCGACCTTCTTCAAACTCCGCATGACATCCTCTTGTGGATCCTGCCCTTCGATACACTCTTGCCGTCCATTCACTTCGCCCGTGCGTCTCCGTGCATTCCGATGACAGCGTCATGAAGCCGCGATTACGGCTTGCATGACGGTCGCGGACGGGTCATATATGTAAGGAACGAGATCGTGATAGCGGACACACTCCGGACATGAGGGACCAGCGAGACACGGACGAGACACGTCCCGGGGCCACCGCCATGCCGGGACCGCTCGATGTCGCCGCCATCCCGCCGCCGGACCCGGACTCCGTCACCCAGTTGCTCGGCGAGGTCGAGAAGGGGCAGCCCGGCGCCTGGAACCGCATCTACGCGCTGCTGTACCGGGACCTCCACCAGATCGCCCGATCGCAGATCCGCCAGCAGCGGCGCGGCCATGTGCGTTCGCCCACGTCGCTGATCAGCGAAACCTGGCTCAAGCTGGCCAGCGCCGACTTCAGTGTGGAAAACCGCGCGCATCTGGTGGCGCTGGTCGCGCGCGCCATGCGCTTTGTATTGCTGGACGAGGTCCGGCGAGCGCTTGCGGAAAAACGCGGCGAGGGCATGGACCTGTTGCCGCTGGATGAAACCACCGAACCGGGCCAGAGCCCGCGGCTGGAACAGCTGCTGATCCTGGACCAGGCCTTGAACGATCTGGCCAACCTGGATGCCCGCCTGGCGCAGGTGGTGGAGATGCGCTACTTCGGCGGCCTGAGCGAGCTCGAGATCGCCGGCGTGCTCAAGGTGACCGAACGCACGGTGCGCCGCGACTGGCGCAAGGCCCGCGCATTCCTGTTCAGCCACCTCGGTGACGGCGAGTTGCCCGACCCGCTCTGAGACATGCCGCCATTTCGGGACGACGGCGCGTCCTGAAATGTCATCGGGAACCGAAACCTCCTGATGTGCCCGAACACTACGCCCGCCTCCCATGCCCCCGGCCCGCCTTCGGCGACCTGCCGCGACGGGCATCGGCAAGGGCCCGGACGACGGCGATGGGGCGCGAATGAAGCAGGCCCGCGCCTTGGCGATGTTCCTGTTCGACACCTACTCCGAGATGGCGGACGAGGACCAGGCCTCGGCCCTGGCGACCCTGCAGACGGTCGATCCGGCCGTCCACGACGCCCTGGTGCAGCTGCTGGTTGCCGACGCGCTGGCGCATGACCTCGACGTACCGCCCTGGCTCGGGGCGGCAACCCCAGCCCTGGCCAGTGAAGACGCGGCACAGGACACGCCGGGCCTGTCGGACGACAGCCGCGGCTGACCCGGCGTCAGGGACCCTCTGAACCGCCGTCATCCGGACGCGCAGACCGGTCATCCGACCCTGCGCCCGCCTGCCGCACTGTGCCGGCCATCGCATTCCGTATCACATTCAGGAAGGCACTCGATCACTGTCCCGTGCTGAATGTGACGCCGGCGCGCGGAACTGCGACGGCGTTAGCAGCCGCCGCCGCTTTCGCCGGCCTCTGGCAGCTGTTGCCCGAGCAGTGCGACTACCAGCTCGGGCACGCGCCCCGGCGCGGGCATTACCGGCTCGCCTGCGCCGACGACGGCGCGCTGTCGATCGCGTCCGAATGGTTCGGCAGGAACGGCAAGCGCCACCAGGCCGCGTTCGATGGCCGCGCCGACGGCGTGCCTTACCCGTACCACGGCACGCCGCACGCCGACGCCCTGAGCTTCGAGTCGGTGTCGCCCACGCAGCTGCACTCGACCACCTGGCACGACGGCCAGGAAGTGCAATGGTCCGAACGCGAACTGGTCGACGCGGATACGCTGGTCATCCGCATGCGTGGCCACCTGAGCGATGGCCGCAGCTACACCAACGTCGGCGTGTTCCGCCGGCAGGACAGCTGACCCACGCGTCCCGGCACCAGAAAAAGGGCGCCCGCAGGCGCCCTTTTCGTTTCACGGCCGTGCCGATGTCACCTCGGCACCGCCGCGACTCAACGCGTCTGCACGCAGCTCTGCAGCCACAGCACGCGCTTGGCGTCGTCGTAGCGCAGGAACTGGCCCTTGAACGTGACCTTGTCGCCCTTGCGGAAGGTCAGCACGTTGGCCAGCTGGTTGGGCTTGAACAGGCATGCCACGCCCACGCGCGGCTCGTTGTCGCCGGGCACCTGCAGAAGACCCGCACCCTGCTGCGGGATCTCGAACGAGACGTTGTAGTCCTCGCCGTCTTCCTGGATGTAGTCCACGCGCCCGCGCAGCGCATAGTGGCGCCCCTTGTGCCGCGCCGTCACCGCCACCGCATTGCCCTTGGCCTCGCGGGCGATCTCGCGCGAGAATACGTAGACGTCCTTCACCGTCACGTCGGCGTTGTTCTGCGTCTTCGCGCCCTGTGCCGCGGCCGCGCGACCCTCCTTGCCGCCCTTGATCCTGGCGAGGATCTGGCACATGTACGGACGCATCGCGTCCGCCTTGGCGATCTGGCCCTTCTCGGTCTTCACCGTCATCTGCACGACGGCAGCGCCGCCTTCTTCGCTGACGTTGATCAGGGTGGGAATCGCGCGCGTGGCGCCGGTGGAGCGCTGCTCGACCAGCATCGTGCCGGTGTCGGCGTCCTCGGTGATCACGTCCATCTTCTCGCTGATCATCACGCCACGCACCTGCCCCATCGCGTCCTTGAGCGACAGGTCCTGCACGGTGACGCGGCTGGAGAAGTCGGTGCCGGAGAAGATGCTGCCGGACTTGCTGAAATTGTCCTCGCATTCACCCGCGATGGCGGCGGGCGCCACGCTCGACAGGGCGAGCGCGATGGCGGCAAGTAGCTTGTAAGTCATGTGGTCCTCACATAGTGGAAGTAGCGGGCATCCCGGATTACTCGCGTGGCGCTTCCCGCCTGGCAGCGTCCGTGCCCGCGCCATTCTGGCAAGCAGGAACGCCATCTCACAAGCGCCGTCTCGTTTTGCCGGACACGAAGCAGACGGGTTTTCAGGGGGCGACGTGTGCCCCAGCATTCCGCATGTCCGTGAAACAACCATCAAATGCAGGGCAGCGAGGCGTACGCCCGGTTGACCCTGCGGGCGCGCCGGGCGACCCTTTCCGCATGACACACCCGCCCCTCGCGTCAACGCGCCTGCTTCCGTCCTCCGGCCGATGAGCCGCCATCCCCTGCCCGCATGGCTGCAGGAATGGGCGGTCATGGCCGTCCCGGTGGCGCAGGCGCTCGCCATCCTGGTCGCCGCCTGGCTGCTGCTGCGGGTGCTGCGCATCGTGGTGCGGCGCATCTGCGAGCACTACCAGCTGCCGGCGCAAGTGGCGGTCAGCGCGCGACGGCTGCTGGGCGTGCTGGTCTACGTGTCGGCGTTCATGGCGGCGCTGGGCCAACTGGGGGTGTCCGGCAGCGTGCTGTGGACCGCGCTCACGGGCTTCACCGCCGTGGCCGCCGTCGCGTTCTTCGCGGCATGGAGCGTGCTATCCAACATCTTCTGCAGCGTGCTGATCCTGACCACGCGGCCGTTCCGCGTGCACGACCACATCGAAGTGCTGGAGAACGGCGACAAGCCGGGGCTGCGCGGTCGCGTGATCGACATCAACCTGCTCTACACCACGCTGCTGGAAGAAGATGCCCTGCGCGGCGACACCGTGCTGCAGATTCCCAACAGCCAGTTCTTCCAGCGCACCACGCGGCGCTGGCGCTCGGGCGCGCCGCCGACGGCGTCCTCGCCCGAGTAGCGCGCGCTGCCGCGCTCAGGCAGCGGCGGCCAGCGGGCGGGACGGTGTCCGCAGCTCCGTCCTGAACACCGCAACGGACGCCGACAACGCCTGCGCCTGTTCTTCCATCGAACGTGCGGCCGCCGACGCCTCCTCCACCAGCGCGGCATTCTGCTGGGTGGTCTCGTCCATCTGCACGATGGTCTTGTTGACCTGCTCGATGCCGGCACTCTGTTCCTGCGAAGCGGCGGAAATCTCGGCCATGATGTCGGTGACGCGCTGCACGCTGGCCACGATCTCGGCCATCGTCGCGCCGGCCTGGTTCACCAGCACCGAGCCATCGGCGACCTTGTCCACCGAGTTCTCGATCAGGCCCTTGATCTCCTTGGCGGCGTTCGCACTGCGCTGCGCCAGCGTGCGGACTTCCGACGCGACCACGGCGAAGCCACGGCCCTGTTCGCCGGCGCGCGCCGCTTCCACCGCCGCGTTCAAGGCCAGGATGTTGGTCTGGAAGGCGATGCCGTCGATCACCGAGATGATCTCGGCGATCTTCCGCGACGACTGCTCGATCTGCGCCATCGTCTCCACCACGCGCTCCACGGTGCTGCCGCCATCGGACGCCACGGCGGCCGCGCTCACGGCCAGTTGATTGGCCTGGCGTGCCGCGTCGGCGTTGTGGCGCACGGTGGAGGTCAGTTCCTCCATCGAGGCGGCGGTTTCCTCCAGGTTGGCGGCCTGCTGTTCGGTGCGGCGCGCCAGGTCGCCGTTGCCGGCGGCGATCTCGCTGGTGGCGGTGTTGATGGTGCCGGAGGCCTGCTGGATGCGGCCCACGATCCCGGTCAGCTGCTGCACGGTGGCGTTGGCGTCATCGCGCATGCGGGCGAACACGCCATGGAAGTCGCCTTCCATGCGCGCGGTCAGGTCGCCGCGGGCGACGGCCTTCAGCAGTTCCGAGACTTCGGCCAGGTTGCCGTCGGTGGTTTCCATCAGGCGGTTGAGGCCTTCCACCATGGCGCGGAAGTCGAACTGGTAGCGCTCCGCATGGCCGCGCTGGCCGAACTCGCCGGCCGCGGCCGCGCGCGCGAGGCCGGTGATCTCGTCGTTGATCGCCGACAGGTTCTGCTTGGTGGTGCGCATGGCGTCGGTCAGCGCCGCCTTCTCGCCCGGCAACGGCTCCATCTCCGCCGACAGGTCGCCCACGGCGTAGCGCTGCATCAGTTCCACCAGCCGCTGCATCACCGCCAGGTGCGAGGCCACCAGCGCATTGGTGTCGCGCACCATGCGGCCGTACTCGCCGGGGAAACGGGCGTCGTCCATGCGGAAGCTGATCCTGCCTTCGTCGTGCTGCCGCGCCATTTCGCCCTGCTCGGCGATGACGTCGCGCAAGGTGGTGGTCATGACCTGCATGGCGGTGCCGAGCTGGCCGATCTCGTCGCCACTGCGCACCGCCACGGCCAGGTCCAGGCGGCCGGCCGCCACCGCGCGCGCGGACGCGGCGGCGTCGATCACCGGGCGGATGACCGAGCGACGGATCCACCATGCCAGCAGCAGCACCAGCACGACGGCCGCCACCACCGACAGCACGGCGCAGGTCACCAGCGTGCGGCGTGCTTCCTGCGAGCGCGCGACCACGGCCGCGTCGGCGATCGTCTTGGTCCGCGCCACCAGCGCTTCCAACGTCTTGCCCAGTTGCCGGTCCATGCCCTTGACCAGGTCGTCGCCGGTCTGCGTGTCGTAACCGGCGGCGGCGAACTGCTCCAGTGCCGCGCGGTAGTTGCCTTCCAGTTCGCGGTGCTGGGCGGCGAAATCCGCCGCCAGACGGCGCGCCTGCGGATCGGCGATTCCGCTCGACAGGTCCTGCGCCAGCGCGGCGACATCGCGCCCCCTGGCATCGAAGGCGGCCACGTACTTGGTCCGCTGCTCATCGTCGTGGCCACGGATCAGGATGTCCTTCCACTCCTGCACCTGCACGCGGAAATCGCGGCTCAGGCGCTCGCCGTCGGCGGCCTGCGCCACCTGCACCGGGACGTCGGTGGACAGGCTGAGCCAGGCCGAACCCAGCCCGGCCAGCGCGCCCAGCAGGATGACGGTCAGTCCCAGGGTCAGGGCGCCCAGCAGCTTGGTCTGCAGGCTGAGGGAACGGGAGGCAGGTGACGAAGACATGGCGATGGCACGGCGATGAGGAGAAGGCATCGTCATAACGGCGCGCCACGCCGGAAATTGACGAAGCGCGGCTGCGGCTCTTCGTTTCGGGAACGGCCGCCTCTTTATTTCATTTTGATGACAGCGCCGAACCTGCGGCGCGGCACGCTGTCAGCGCTGCGATTCGCAGACGATATCGCCAACGCCGGTGTGCGCACGCAAGGTCTGCCGCGCCCACGCATAGAGCAGCAGGCCAGCCACGGCCATGGCGGCGCCGACGTAACCGGTGGACGTCCAGCCGTAGCCGGCGGTGATCGCCATGCCGCCCAGCCACGGGCCGAGCGCGTTGGCGGTGTTGAACGCGGCATGGTGCGAAGCCGCGGCGAGCGTCTGCGCATCGCCGGCCACGTCCATCAGGTGCGATTGCAGGATCGGCCCCAGTGCGCCCATCAGGCCGATCATCACGGTGGCCAGCAGGATCGTCGGCAGGCTGTTCGCCAGCAACGGGAACAGCAGCAGCGCCACCATCGCCCACGCCAGCACCATCCACGCGCCGCGCAGCTGGAAGCGGTCCGACAGCCAGCCGCCGACGAAGTTGCCGATCACCCCGCCCACGCCGAAGCCGGCCAGGCCCAGCGGGATCCACGCCGGCGACACGCGCGTCACTTCCAGCATCGTCGGCGCGAGGTAACTGAAGACCGAGAACATGCCGGCAAAGCCGATCGCCCCGATCGCCAGCGCCTGCCATACCGGCACACGGTGGAAGGCGCGCAGTTCGTCCAGCGGCTTCGGCTTGGGGCCGTCGACGCCCGCCGGCAGCCAGATCGCCAGCAGCATGGCCGTGACCAGCGCGACCAGCGCCACCACCGCGAACACCCAGCGCCAGTCGATCAACTGGCCCAGCCAGGTGGCCAGCGGATTGCCGATCAGGATGGCCAGCGTCAGGCCCAGCATCACCAGGCTGATCGCGCGGCCGCGCCGGTTCGGCGGACTGATCGCCACCGCGGTCAGCGCCGCGACACCGAAGTACGCGCCGTGCGGCAGGCCGGCGATGAAGCGGAACACCAGCAGGCTTTCATAAGTCGGTCCGAGCGCACTGGCCAGGTTGCCCAGGGCATAGAAGCCCATCAGCGCGAGCAGCAGGGTCTTGCGCTTCCAGCCCGCACCGAGGATGGCCAGCAGCGGCGCGCCGACCACCACGCCCAGCGCGTAGGCGCTGATCAGGTGGCCGACCTGCGGCTCGGTCACGCCCAGCGACGCCACCATGTTGGGCATCAGCCCCATGCTGGCGAACTCGCTGGTGCCGATGGCGAAGCCGCCCAGCGTCAGCGCGAACAGGACCAGGCCGACCTGGCGCGGGGTCAGCGGTGCGGTGACGGAAGGGAGGGAAACGGGGGGCGGGGCGACATCCATGCGCCATTATGCTGCGCCGCAACAGCAGCGTCGACGCCGCGGGTGGAACGCAGCGGCCGGGTCAGCGTGGCGCCACCCGGAACGGCAGGTTGGCGTACGCCGCGTGCCCGTGGCCGTCGTGGACTTCGACGAACAGCCGGTAGTCGCCCGGCGCCGCCGGCGCGGTGAAGGTCATGCCGCCGTTGCCGTCTTCCTGCACGGCCAGCGCCACCTGCGGCGGCACGTCCTCGCGGTCGCCGCCGATGCTGGTCGCCGTGCTCTCGTGCAGCACGGTCCAGCGATAGCGCAGCGGATCGCCCTCGGGATCGCGGGCCTCCACCTGCGCCGCATACGAGCCGCCGGGGGCCAGCACGATGCTGTCGATCGCCACGCGGCCGTCCAGCCGCAGCGGCTGGATCGACGGCGCGCGATTGGCGGGCCAGGCCCCGGTCCACACGTACTGCATGGCATCCACCGCCGGCGTGCTCTCGCCGCTGGGCAGGAACAGGCCATACCACGTGGGCGTGCGCTCCTGCTTGTCGCCCCACAGGAACACGTACGAGCCGAGCCCCTGTTTCGTATCCGCGGCGATCACCTGTTCGTAGCGCTGCCGCAGCAGCACCGCCTTGCGCGAGGCGTCGTCCTCGATCGGCGCCTTCCACGTGGTCAGCGGACTTTCCCAGTGCCCGGTCGGGCCCCATTCGGTGACCACATACGGTCCGGTCCAGCCGCTGCTCGCCAGCTTCTCCGGCAGCGCGCCGATGTCGCCGTACAGCTGGATGCCGATCAGATCCAGCGATGGCGCGCGCGCCTTCAGCAGGTCGATGAGCTTCTTGTCGAAGCCCGCCAGCGTGGTCATCACCGGGTGGTGGGGATCTTCCCGATGGATCATGTCGGCGATCCCGCCGACGGCATCCCACACCTTCGGGTTGCTGTAGTGCAGGTTCAGTTCGTTGCCGACCACCCACATCAGCACGGCGGGATGGTCCTTGTAGAGGTTCACCTCGGCGCGGATGCGCGCGAGTTGCGCCTTTACCGCCGCCGCGTCGTCGTAGTCGAAGCCGTGGCGCTCGTTGCCCACCTCGATGCCCATCGCCACCTTCAGCCCGTTGCGCTGCGCGCGGTCCAGCATCGTGCGCACGCTGGCCTCGTCCATGCCGGTGCGCCACGTGCGGAACGAATTGCCACCGCGGACCGCCAGCGCTTCCTGCCCCTCCCCACTCATGCCGGCCCCCTTCACCCGGAACGGCTCGCCATCCACGCGCATCACGTACGCACCCGCTTCCTGCGCGATGCGGACCTGGGACGGCGCCGCGAGGGCCCAGGCGGGCGCGGCCAGGAAGAGGAAGGACACGAACAGGCGCTGCAGCATGCGGGCGTTTTCCGGTCATCGAGGACGGGGGGCATCATGCCACGCACCGCGTCGCCGACGGCAGCAGCGCTAGAATGCCGGCATGAACACCATCCTGATCCCCGTTTCCATCGGCGAACTGGCCGACAAGCTGACCATCCTCGAGATCAAGGCCGAGCGCATCGGCGACGCCGGCAAGCGCGCCCACGTGCAGGTCGAACTGGACGGCCTGCGCACGCTGTGGAAACCGCTGGTGGTCGCGCAGGCGGAACTGTCGGCGATGAAGCAGGACCTGCGCGCGATCAACGAGCGCATGTGGGACGTGCAGGATGCATTGCGCGCGAAGGAAGCCGCGCAGACCTTCGACGACGAGTTCGTCACCCTCGCCCGCGCCGTCGCCCAGCGCAACGGCGAGCGCATCACGGTGAAGAACGCCATCAACCGCCTGGCCGGCTCGCGCTTCATCGAAGAGAAGCAGTACCAGGCCTGAGCGAGTCCTCCCGCGGGTCGGGAAGATCCGCAAGCATCACGGGCAACCATCCGCGACCGGATTGCACGCCGGCCGCTCGTCCCGGCATCGTCGTTGCGGTGTCCCGCGAACAGTAGCCGTCGCCCGCGCAGCGCGCGCGGGCTTGGCGTCAGAGTGTTCCGCTGGCGGTGACGTTGCAGGTCACCAGGAACGAGGCGGTGCCTCCGGACGGCAACGTCGGGATGGTCAGTCCCGGTGCGGTTTGCAGTGCGCCTATCGTCGGTGAAGCCGGACATACGGCACCGCCGTTGGCCGTGCAGGTGACGGTGCTGCAACTCAATCCGGGCGTGGGCAGGTCGACGACCTGGGTGCCATTGGCAGCCAGGGCGCCGTTGTTGCTGACCAGCAGGGTGAACTGCACCGTCTGCCCGCTCGCCACCGTCGGTGCGCTGGCGGACTTGACGATGGCGATGTCGGTCAACCGGGCACTGTTGGCGAACGTGCAGGTCAGGTCGTCGCCGGCCACCGGCGTCACGCTGAAGCTGGTGCCGCTGCCGGTGGGCGTCTGCCCGCCGGCCCGTGCATTGGTGCACGCATAGCTGCTCGTGTACTGCGCCGGCACCGTCGTACCGGCCGCTGCTTCGGACAACGTATACGCGCTGCCCGCCGTCGCGTTGGCATGCGTCAGCGTGCCCGTCGCGGCGCTGCCGCTGCCGGTGGTGGTCACCGCGGCAGGCGCATTCGGCCCGCTCATCGACAGGGTGAACTGGTCGGTGCCCTGCACGCGCCCGTTGGGCAGGGACTTCTGCAGCCGCAGGATCGGGATGCGGGTATTGGTGAAGGTGCAGGTGACGTTGGCGCCCGCCGCCGTGGCGGCCGCATTGAGGGTGACCGTGCGGGTCGACAGGTTCGGCGTGGCCGTCCCACTTGCCGGCAACCCGGTACAGGCGATGCCGGTCAGCGCATACCCGGCAGGCGGCACACCTTCGGTGACGGTGGTCTGGGTGCCGGCGGTGGTGAGGAACTGCGTTGCGCCACTGACGGCGGTGCCGGCCACGGTGGTGGTGATGTTCTGCGCCGCAATGCCGTTGCTGCCGGTGAAGGCGAACGTGCCCACGCCGCCCAGGCTGACCTTGCTGATCGTCACCCGCGGCCGCGCCGTGTTGGTGAAGGTGCACACCACGTTGTTGGCGGTGCTGCCGATGGTGATGGTGCCACTCAGGGCATTGGCCGTGTAGTTGAGCGCCGCGCCGGTGCCGGTGTTGCCGGTGCAGCTGAGCGATTTGGTGTAGTTGGCGGCCGCACCGACGGTGAACGCCTCGGTGACGGTGTACGTGTTGCCACGCACGACGCCGTAGGCACCGGTTGCCGTATCCGTTTCGTTGGCGCTGTTGGCGACCGCGCTCAGCGGCGCACTGGCCGGCGCCGGCGGCAACGCAGGGGCCGGCGTGCCGGAGGCGCTGAGGGTGGCCGCATCGTTGATGGTGGCGCCCACCCAGGTCTTGGCCACGGTCAGCGGCACGCTGATGGTCAGCCGGTAGTCCTCCACCTCGCCGCTGTCGGCGTAACCCCTGCCGTCGGCGGTCTGGATCTGCGATGTGGTGTAGCCCGCCCGCAGCCGCACGTAGTTCTGCCCGGGCGTCAGGCCGGAAAGAGCCGTCCAGCTGAGCACGACGCTGGTGGCGCCGCTGGCGAAGCTGGTACAGGCGCGCTCGCCGACGACGAACGCGTTGCTGCGGTCGAAGTCGATCCAGCCGCAGACGATGCCGGCCTTGCTCGCACCGCTGATCGGCACCGTCAGGCTGTAGCCGGTACTGGCGGACGTCAGCGCCGGGAAGGTGCCGATGGCGTCTTCATCCACGCCGTCGCCGTTGCCGCCGTTGTTGTCCGCATTCGCCGCCACCGGGAACGGGCTGGTGATGGAATTGGTAACGCCGACGTGGTCCGCATCCAGCGCCGTGCCCAGCCTCAGGTTGCCGACGATGTGGCTGGGCGCCTGCGCGGCATTGAAGCTGGTGGTCGGGGCGTCGCTGAAATCCTCGTCGACCGTCGCGGTGATGCCGATGGTGTCGTACCGGCCGCTGTCCAGCGATCCTTCAGCCCGCAGGTCGACCGCGAACACCAGCGTGGTAACGGTTCCGTTGACGCGGATGCTGCCGCAGCCCGCGCCGGTGCCCGCCGCATTGCAATCGCTGTCGCCGTTGAGTGGACCACTGGTGAACGACGTGGTGGTGATGTTCATGTTGCTGGGCGAGCCCACGCTGCTCAGGGTCACCCCGGAGGCAGGGGATGTGAGCCGGAAAATGGGCGAGTGATCCAGGTTGTTGCTCCGGCCACCAAAGCCCGCCACGTGCAGCACCGGATTGGTCACCGGCTGGCTGAAGGTGATGGTCACCGTGCCACGGTTGGTGCACACCCCGCCGCCGGAGGGCACGGTGCACGGCCCGTAGACCCGCACCCGCGTGGCGGAGTTGGCCGCACCGACCGCGATAACGGGCGAGTAATACGCGGAGACCGCATCGCCGCTCTGGTTCAACCCGCCCTGTCCGTCGAAGCGGAACGGTGCACTGTTGCCGCCGGACAGCGTGAGCGTGTAGGTCAGCGCGGACGGATAGGTCTTGGTGACCACGGTATCCGCCGCGGCGGTGCCACCGGAAGAGGTGGTCGGCAGCTGGTTCGCCTGCGCCTGCAGGCCGCAGGTCGCGACCAGCAGCGCGGCGAACCGCACCCGCCACACCGACAGGCCGCGCGCCTTCCCGGGGGTGACCGATGCCTGCCCAGCCCCATGCTCCCGACCCGCGCATGCGCGCATGCCGCCCCCGTTCTTCATGCCATCCCCTTCGGTTCATGCCTCGGCCCGCCTTCCCCCTGTGCGCGAACGCGCGAGGACAGGGACGAACGGATGCCTAGGTTGTCGGGCTGGCGCCGGGGTGGAGGACATTTGTGAACACATCGCCCCGGCGGCCGACGCGCCGTCGACCCCGGAAGCGGTCGCCATGTACCGGAGCGTCACGGCACATTCCCGCAGCGCGCGCGGTTACCAGCCGCTTGCCGTCACCGTGCAGGTGAGCACCAGCGTCAGCCTGCCGCCGTCGGGCAGCGCCGGAATCTCCAGTCCTGGCGCCGTCTGCAGTCCGGTCACCGTCGGCGACGACGGACAGGCCGCGCTGCCGCTGGCCGAACACGTGAGGGCACTGCAGTTCAGTCCGGGCGTGGCCGGATCCTGGATCCGGGCGCCGTCCGCCGCCGCCGGACCCGCGTTGTCGATCTGCAGGGTGAACTGCACCTGCTGACCGCTCTGCACGGTCGGCGCGCTGGCGGTCTTGAGGATCGAGACATCGGCCACGCGCGGGCGGTTGCTGAAGACGCAGGTCAGGTCGTCTCCCGCCACCGGCGTGATGTTGAAGCTGGTGCCGCTGCCGCTCGGCGTTTGTCCGCCCGGCAGTGCGTTCGTGCAGCTGTAGGTGGTCGCGTAGCTCGACAGGTTCGTGGTCGCCGCGGCGGTTTCGGACAGGGTGTACACGCTGCCCGGCGTTGCGTCCGCATGGGTCAGGGTCCCGGTTGCGGTCGACCCGCTGCCGGTCGTGGTCACGTTGGCGGGCGAACCCGGACCGGTCATCGACAACGCGAACTGGTCGCCCGGCAAAACGCGTCCGTCGGGCAATGCCTTCTGCAAGCGAAGCCGCGACACAAGCCGGGTGTTGGCGAACGTGCAGACGATGCTGGTCGCCGTGCTGCCCACCGTCAGCACCCCGCTCAGGGCATTGGCGGTGTAGGCCAGCGCCGCACCCGTGCCGGTGTTGCCGGTGCAGGTCAGTTGGCGGGCATAGCCGGACGACGCTCCGCTGTTGAAGGTCTCGGTGAGGGTGTAGCTGTTGCCGGGTGCAACGCCGTAGGGCGTCGGGCCGGTATCGGTTTCGTTCGGCGTGTCTGCGACCGAGGACAGCGCAGCGCCGCCCGCCGGCGACGGCGAACCGGTGACACTGACGGTCACCGCTTGCGTCGGCGTGGCATCGATCCAGGTCTTGGCCACCGTCAGCGTCGCCACGCCCTGCAGTTCGAGTGCGACCGACTCGGTGTCGTTGCTGGCATCGTAATCGTCGTTGCCCAGATCGTTGCCGGCGTGCGGCACTGCCGTATCCAAGGTGGCGGTGATCGTATGGCTGCCCGCCGAGGCGGGACTGTTGGGTCGCACGGGAATCGTGAAACTGCGGCTGCCCCCGCCTTCGTCCGGCCATGCGGAGCCCACCAATGTGGTCGTAAGCGCGCAGGTAATGGTGCGACTGTCCGACGCCGTGCAACCCACCGGCAACGCACCGGCCACAGACCAGTGCAGCGGCAGCGAGACAACCACCCGGAAGCCGTCGCCGGCGACCACCTGGCCCGGCCCGAGGTTCTGTGCGATGACGGTCAGCGACTGCGATTGCCCATAAGCGGTGTACGGCGACTCCGGCGGTACCACGCTGACGGCGATATCCGGGCGTCCATTGAGGTTGAGCGTGCAGGAACGGTCCTGCTCGTTGGCCAGCGCGATGCCGTCGCCAAGACAATCCCCGGTCACGGTGTAGTGGCGGCTGTCCACCTGCGAGGGCGCCTGGCTGATGACCGCGGAATAGCCGCTGCCCGGCACCACGTAGATCTCGCGGGCCGACTGGTACTCGTTGATGTTCGCTCCCACACCGTCATGCGGTGTGCGACCCGCGCCGTCGTTGTCGCCGCCATCGTCCACCAGCACGCCGTCGCGGCGCAGGTCCACGCGCCAGCCGGTGCCGCCGAGCCACGTGGACCAGCGGTAGTCGCTGAAACTTATCGCGGCGGAGAAGCGCGCCTGCGCCAGGCGTCCGCAATGGACGTTGGCGCCGTCGTAGCCTTCGCCACCGAGTTGCAACTGATAGGCGGACACGAGCGTGTCCTCGCTGGCGGCGCAGAACGGGCCCCGGTACGTGTGCGACGCATTGCCCTCCAGCACACCGGTCGTCAGGACGGTGAACCCGCTGGGGGCGAACTCGATCCAGTCGGCGGAATCCACCACCAGCGGTATGCACATCGACTGCAGTTGCGACATCCACGCCGCACCCGCCGTGTTCCGGTCGTAGCCACTGGCCTCCTTGATGACCTGGCCGGCAGGACACTTCCTGATGGTCTGGGTGCCCGGGAACGAATAGGACGGGCCCAGCACCGTCGGCGCCGTGCCGCCGGCAACCGGTGTGAGCATCACCGAGTTGCCATCGCTGGTCACCGTGGAACAGTAAAGGTCCAGCTGCGAGGTCATGCCGAAGGTGCTGGGCGTGCCGCCGTTTCCCTTGTCCACGTGGCGTATGCCGGTCAGCATCGTCCCCGTCGGGCATTGCAACGGCTCTTCGACACCCTTGTCTGTGCCGATGGTGCCTTCGTACGCGTCCGCATCCACGGTGATGCCCGCCTGCGCCAGTGCACTGCCCGACATCGCCGCGACGGCGATGCCGAGCCAGATCCGGCGTGAACCCCTGTTGCGCATCCGCCCTCACCCGTGAGTCGTCGGGCCCCACCGGAGAGGTGGCCCGTCCCGTTACCTCATGCCGGCCATCCCATGACGACGTTCACCATGGCGGCGACGCATCCCGCTCGTGCAACGTGGATGGGCGGCGCGTGCGCTTCCACCGGAAGCGTGCGCGCCGCAGCACATCAACGCGGCATGCAGGTGCACGACATGCTGGAAGGTTCGGGGGTCGCTGACGTGCACGGACAGCAAATCGACGGCGCAGGGGCGCATGTGTCGGATGTTTGATGGGCACCACACTCGCGCTGCGCAGGCTTCCACAGCGGGATGTGACTGTGCGCGAGCGCTGCCGATGCCGGCTGCGGACGAACGCGGCCATCAGCACGACGCCACATGCTCTCTTTCGGCGCGGGCAACGGACAGTCACACGGGCTGGGTCACGCATGCCACCGGCGCACGGAGCGCATTCACGAAAAAACCCTGCCGGACGCCGAGCCAGGCAGGGTGCGGGGTGTCATCGCGGCGATCGCACCGCGAACGCGCGACGCCGGCTCAGGGCAGGCCGGTCGCCGTCACGTTGCAGGTCAGCGTGACGCTGACCACGCCTCCGTCGGGCAACGCCGGGATGGCGACGCCGGGCGCGGTCTGGATGAGCGCCGCCGTCAGCGGCGACGGACAGCTCGCGCCGCCCGTGGCGGTGCACGTGGGCGCCGGCAGGCCGGCGGCGGTGCAGTCCAGCCCGGCGCTGGCCGGGTCCAGCAGCCGCGCGTTGTTGGCGGTGGCCGGACCCAGGTTGCGGACCGCCAGCGTGAAAGCGACCTGTCCGAGCGACAGCGCCGGATCGGGCGTCGCGGTCTTGACGATCGACACGTCCGTCGAGAGTTCCAGTACCAGCGGCCCCGTCGCCGTGTCGTTGCCGGTATTGAAGTCGTTGTTGGTCGGGTCCGCATCGCCATCGGGCACGGTGCGGCCGAGTGCGAGGCTGACCGTGTACGTGCCGCTGGCGGTGGGTGCGTTGACGGTGACCGGGAAGGTGAAGGAACGGCTGCCGCCCGATGCTCCCGGTGCGGGCGCACCCGCCATCACGGAGTTGAGCGCGCAGGTCACGACCTGCCCCACCACCGTGCATCCCGGCACCGCCGTCGCTGTCCAGCCCGCCGGCAACGTGGTGCGCAGCGTGAACCCGTCGGTCGCGGCGACCGCACCCGGCCCCAGGTTGGTGGCGGTGATGGTCACGTCCTGCAGCTGCCCGTGGTGCGTGTAGGCGGTCGGCGACGTGGTGATGGCCACCGCGAGATCGGGCAGGCCCTGCACCGCCAGTGTGCAGGACCCATCCTGGCGGTTGGCCAGCGTGATGCCGGCCGCGCAGGTGCCACTGGTGACGAAGGTGTTGGCCGCGATGCCCGCCGGCCGCTGCGCGACCTGCGCCGTATAGCCGGTGCCGGGCACCACGTAGATCTCGCGGCCGGACTGGAATTGGTTGATGTTCGCCACCGGCGTGGCGTGGGGCGTGCGGCCGGCGCCGTTGTTCGCGCCGCCGTCGTTGAGCGTCACGCCCCCGCGCCGCAGGTCGACCAGCCACCCCGCTCCCCCGAGCGTGGTCGACCACGCAAAGTCGCTGAACGTCATGACCGTGGAGAAGCGCGCCTGCAAAAAGCCGCCGCAGTAGATGTTGATGCCGTCGTAGCCCTGCCCGCCCTCCTGGCGGTGATAGCCGGACACGGCGGTATCGGCCAGGTTGTCGCAGAAGTAGCCACGAAAGGTGTGCGTGGCGTTGTTTTCGATCACGCCCGCCGACAGCACCGTCTGCGGCGCCGCCGTGTTGATCTGCACCCAGTCGGCGACACTCAGCTGGACCGGTCGGCAGGCCGGCTGCACCTGCGAGACCCACTCGAACGTTCCGGACGTCACGCGGTCGTTGCCGCCCATGCGCTGGACCACCTGCCCCGCCGGGCAGGTGGCCTCCTGCACCGTACCAGGACTGGAATAGGCGAAGCCCGGCACTTCCGGGGTGCCGGACGGCGTGGTCTGGGTCAGCGTCACCGTGGTGCCGTCGGTGGCGACGCGCGAGCAGTAGAGCCCCAACTGCGAGGTCATGCCGAAGGTGGTCACGAAGGTATTGGTCGCCTTGTCCACGTGGCGCACGCCGCTCAGCACCGTGCCGGCGGGGCACTGCACAGGCCCCACCGACCCCTTGTTGGTACCGATCGTGCCCGTCAGGACGCCCGGATCGACCGAGATGCCGGCCTGCGCCGATGCCTCGCCGACCACCAGACCGCATGCAATCAGCGTCACGAGGCGCAGGGAGTGGCGTTGTCTCATAGGCGATCTCGGGCAGTTGGGCTGGCGGTCCAGTACGCAGGCATGGGCACCGAGTCCTCGGGACGCACGGCAAGCGTTACATGATGGTCGGCGACGTACTGCAGGGGCTCCTATTGCATCGCCCGCTACGCCACCATTATGTGATGGTCAGCACAATTTATCGACTTCACGGCGACCATCAGGACATTGGCCGCCACGCGCGCCGGGACCGCGTCCTCGGCCATGGGATCCGCCACCGGCTCCATGCGCCCCCGGCGGCGGGGCGGGCGGCGCCCGGCAAGACCCTCGCTACGGCGTGAAACCGCTGGCGGTCACCGTGCAGGTCAGCAGCAGCGAGATGCTGCCCCCGGCAGGCAAGGTGGGGATGGTCAGTCCCGGTGCGGCCTGCAGGCCGGCCACCGTCGGCGACACCGGACACGCCGCAGCGCCGGCTGCCGTACAGCTGAGCGCGGTGCAGTCCAGGCCCGCTGCGACCGGGTCGCGCACCTGCGTGCCGTTGGCGGCCGCTGCACCGGCGTTCGACACCAGCAGGGTGAACTGGACGGCCTGGCCCGGCAGCCGCACCGGGTCACTCGCGGTCTTGAGAATCGATACATCGGCGAGGCGTGCCGCGTTGGCGAATGTGCAGGTCAGGTCGTCGCCCGCCACCGGCGTGATGCCGAAACTGACCCCCGTACCACTGGGCGTCTGGCCGCCGGCACGCGCGTTGGTGCATGTGTAGGTGCTGTCGTACTGGGCCAGCACCGTGGTACCGGCGGCCCCCTCGGCCAGGGTGTAGAGGCTGCCGGTCGTCGCACCCGCGTGGGTCAGGATTCCCGTCGCGGTGCTGCCGCTGCCGGTGGTGGTGATGGCGGTCGGCGCATTGGGGCCGGTCATCGACAGGCTGAACTGGTCGGTTGCCTGCACGCGCCCGTTCGGCAACGACTTCCGCAGGCGGAGGATGGGCAGTTTCTCGTTGGTGAAGGTGCAGACGATGTCGCTGTTGAACGTCGTCGCGGCCGCGCTCAGCCTGACGGTGCCGCCGCCGGCCACGCCCCCTGCCGACAGTCCACTGACCG
The DNA here is from genome assembly GCF_022539275.1 of Pseudoxanthomonas sp. LH2527. Taxonomy (NCBI): domain Bacteria; kingdom Pseudomonadati; phylum Pseudomonadota; class Gammaproteobacteria; order Lysobacterales; family Lysobacteraceae; genus Pseudoxanthomonas; species Pseudoxanthomonas sp. LH2527. The sequence continues at coordinate 171,139 of NZ_JAKZBW010000003.1, forward strand.
TGGCCGTCCCGCCCGAACCCAAGCCCGTACAGCTGACGCCCGTCAGCCGGTAGCCGGGCGTGGTGGCTTCGGTGATGTCGGTGCTGGCGCCGACCGTCCCCAGGGTGCGCGTGGTGCCGTTCACCGGCGTGCCTGCCACCGCCGTGGTCACGGCGGTCGCGGCATAGCCGTTGGTGCCGGTGAAGTTGAACGTGCCCGCGCCGCCATTGCTGATCTTGCGCACGGTGACGGTGGGCGTGGGCTCGACCACCGACACGCCGATCAGCAGACCGTCGCCATTGAAGTCATCGCCGTTGCCGTTCCAACTGGAATAGGCCCCATTGCCCCGCAGGTAGACGCGCAACGTCACCACCGTCAGTCCCGTGCCATTGACGCGCACCGAACCGCACGCGCCCACGCCGGTGGCGCACGAGGCGCCAGGATTGGCTGCGCCGTTGTTGATCTGGTTACCCGACAGCACGAGCGCGCTGTTGCCCGACAGGCGCGTCAGTGTCACTCCGGGCGTCATCACATCGAACTCGGCACTGATCGAAAGCGGGGTGACACCGTTGGGCGAACCCGTCACCGCGCCCAAGCCGGCGAAATGCAGGATGGGATTGTCGACCGCGGCACTGAAGCGGATTTCCAGATCCGCCATGCGCACGCGCGAGCTGGTGGCCGGTACCGGCGCGCGCGTGGCGATGGCGTCGGTCGACACGACCAGACGCACGCCGGCATTGGCCACCAGATCGATACCCTGCCCGGCAGCCGCGGGGCTGACCGAGGTCAGATGGCTCGCTGAAGCGCTGCCCAGCCCGCTCAGGTTCTGGTAGATCACGCCGGCCGACGGCGTGATGGTGGGGCTGGAACTGGCGCCACCGCCGAAGAAGACCGCATTGCGGCCGGTGTTGGCCGTATAGCCCTGTGCATCGGTGAGGCCGGTGTACTGCTGGCTGGTGAGCCGGTAGGTCACGTCGATGGCGGGCGTGCGCGCCACCATGGCGTTGCCGGCGGGATTGTTGGTGTTGTGGCGCAGCGTCACCACCTGGTCACCTGCAGCCGGGCCATTGGTGGTGGGGCCGCTGCCGGCGACGCCACCCGTGCCGTTGACGACCGACTCCAACGCGACCTGAGCCAGCGCAACGGGCATCCCGAGCAGGCCCAGAAAGAGGACTGCCAGCACTCGGCAACGCATCGTGATTGCGAACGGCTTGCTCATGACTTTCCCTTGCGGCGGACTCGCCGCAACACGTTGCCTCGCATGCAGGGTGTGACGAGCGAGGGGATCCGCACCGCGACTGCGCTCATCGAGGATGGTCCGAGTTCCACCTTGACGCCGGTGGTTGTCGGTGACGTGGCGGAACCAGGCACGCACTGCGGCTTGCCACCTAGGTCGTCGTTTCAGCGTGTCGCAGGACAGCCGGCAGGTGTCGGCGCACGCGTGCAACCGAAGAGGGAAAAGATCCCTCGTTTCCGGTATCCGATCTTTTTGTGCAAGACGATCAACGGGTGATCGCTCACGTTGCGCTTGCGATGAGGGACACGCTTCGGTCCCTCATCGCCGGCGCTGCGACGCCCGCAGCATCACTGGACGCACGAGAACATGCGCATCGATGCGCATGCTTTCCGTGCGGATTACGGCGCCAGGCCGGTCGCCGTCACCGTGCACTGAAGCGTCACCGTCACCTGCGCATTGACACCCAGGGTCGGGATGGTGACGCCGCCGGCCAGCAGCGTGGCCACCGGTAGCGAGGCGGGGCACGTTGCGCCACCCGCGGCGACACAGGTCGCGGTGGTGCTGGGCGCGCTGCAGTTCTGCCCGGCACCGGCCACGTCGGCCAGCACCACGTTGCTCACGGGTTGCGGGCCGTTGTTGCGCACCACGATGGTGTAGGTCGCCACCTGGCCGCTGACCACCGGACTCGGTGCCACCGTCTTGTTGACCTGCACCTCGGAGCGCGGCGCGATGTTGGTGAACGTGCAGGTGATCGCGGCACCGGGGAAGGTGTGCCCGGTGGTGCCGCCCGGAATGGTGTAGGTCGCCCCCGACAGGCTGCCGATCGTCGCACCGCCCGCGTTGGTGCAGGTCGCGCCCACCAGCGACCAGTTGGTCGGCAGGCTGCTCTCGTTGATGGTCACCGCCGTGTTCGGCGTGGTGATGCTGAACACCTGCACGCCCGCCGTGGTCGCGTTGCCGTCCACTTGTGTCGGCGTGTTGACGGCGGTGGTGGTGACGGTCGCGCCAGTGTTCCGCGAGGTGTTGGTCAGAGTGAAGCCGAACGGACCGCCCGCCAGCAGCTGGGTGGTCTTGCGCAGCGTCAGCGTGGGATTGCAGGCCTGCAGGCCTGCCAGCGTGTAACTGCCCGAGCTGCGGTCGTCGTAGTAGATCAACTCGACGCGCTGGACCAGCAGGCTGCCGAAGTTGAAGCTCACCGAGCCACGGCGGTCGTCCACGTCGCCGCCATTGGCATTGAAGCGGTTGCCGCCCATGTACACCAAGCCCGACGTGCCATCGCTGTTGTCGAGGGTGTAAATGGCGGTGGACAGGCTGATCAACGCGCCGCTCTGGTCGTAGGCGTTGACGATCACATGGTCGCCGGCGTCCAGGTCGTGCAGGCGGAACGTCAGGCCCGCGACCGGCAGGTACTGCGTCAGGTTGGAAGGATTGCGGAACTCGTAGGTCGACCGGATGTTGTCGCCGGGCGCGTCGGCGCTGCCGGAGTGGCCGATGCGCACACCGACATCGCCGGTGATGTGGCCATCGTCGATGGTGTTGGTGCTGATGCTGGCGCTGCCGGCGACGGCATGGCTCACCTGCAGGCGGGACGTGCCGACGTAGACGTTGTTGAGATTGATGTTGCTCTGACTGGTGCCGGCATCGCCGTCATAGTCCGCCAGCGGATTGACGGCGCCAGCCGGACACGTCTGCGCGCGTGCCGGCGCCATGACCAGCAGCATCCCCACCATGGCCAGCGCGGCGGCGGCCCTGTGCATCGATCTTGCGTCCATCGTTCCCCCTTGCATGCGGTTGTTCCTGCGGTTCCCGGCAGCGGCGTCGCCGATCCGACCGACCGGTGCCTCCTGGCGCGACCTCGCGCTGCGGAAATGTGACTTTCAATCTGGGCTTTGATCGGTGTTTCGGAGAACAACAGGACATCCGAGGCCCGGCGCCCCGCCCCTGTAC